>CALCGT010000023.1 GCA_937901125.1 uncultured Clostridia bacterium
GGCGTGGACTACCAGGGTATCTAATCCTGTTTGCTCCCCACGCTTTCGAGCCTCAGCGTCAGTTTCAGTCCAGAAAGCCGCCTTCGCCACTGGTGTTCTTCCTAATATCTACGCATTTCACCGCTACACTAGGAATTCCGCTTTCCTCTCCTGTACTCTAGCTTGCCAGTTCCAAATGCAATCCTCGGGGTTAAGCCCCGGGCTTTCACATCTGGCTTGACATGCCGCCTACGCTCCCTTTACACCCAGTAATTCCGGATAACGCTTGCCCCCTACGTATTACCGCGGCTGCTGGCACGTAGTTAGCCGGGGCTTCTTAGTCAGGTACCGTCATTTTCTTCCCTGCTGATAGAGCTTTACATACCGAAATACTTCTTCGCTCACGCGGCGTCGCTGCATCAGGGTTTCCCCCATTGTGCAATATTCCCCACTGCTGCCTCCCGTAGGAGTTTGGGCCGTGTCTCAGTCCCAATGTGGCCGATCACCCTCTCAGGTCGGCTACTGATCGTCGCCTTGGTGGGCTGTTATCTCACCAACTAGCTAATCAGATGCGGGCCCATCCTATACCGAATTGCTCCTTTTCTCACAGAAGGATGCCCTTCCGTGATGACATGCGGTATTAGTCACCGTTTCCAGTGATTATTCCCCAGTATAGGGCAGGTTGCCCACACGTTACTCACCCGTCCGCCACTAAGATGAGAAGAAATCCTGCCGAAGCTCTCATTCCAAACATCTTCGTTCGACTTGCATGTGTTAAGCACGCCGCCAGCGTTCATCCTGAGCCAGGATCAAACTCTTATGTTAAAGTTTAATCGCTAGCCAGTTAATCTGGCTAATTATCTCCGGTTTTTCTAAACCGGCAAACCGTCTTTTCGCATTCGTTTCCGTTTGCTTGAATTGACTATGGGTTGTGTGTTCATATCCATTGTTCAGTTTTCAAGGATCAACTCTGCTTTGTCAGCAGCGAAGATTATTTTATCAAATCCTCGTTTTCTTGTCAAGCACTTTTTCAAGAACTTTTCAAGTTTATTTTGCTTTCCGCTCCCTCAGCGGTAAACAATATTTTGCCAAATGTTATCTCATCTGTCAAGCACTTTTTTCGATTTCTTTCGTGCTTTTTTCTGATATTTCGCATCAGCAGAATTTATTATATCAGTTCCGATTCGCCTTGTCAATGTTTTTATTTCAAAACATTTAAGTTTTTATCAGATTCTGTGATTCGAGTTTCTCAGTTTGTCTCGCTTTCTCGCGAGCACATTTAGATATTATACTCCTCTTTTTTAAAATGTCAATATCTTTTTTCAACTTTTTTCGATTTTTTATAAATCATTGAAAATCTGCCTCAAAAAGCAAAAAACAGCAAGAATCGTCGAGAGAAATCCTTTCCCATATAGTAAAATGATAGCTGTAAGGAGGGAAGTAAAATGATGGAACAGGTTTTAGCCGTCCAACGGATGCAGGATTATATTGAAGAAAATTTGTATAAAAAGATCACTCTGTCCGATCTGGCACAGGTATCCCATTTCTCCCCATGGTATTCCTATCGTTTATTCCGGGATCACCTTGGGGTAACGCCGGCTGAATATATCTGCAAGCTGCGTCTTTCCCGGGCAGCCCTGTGCCTGCGGGATGAAAACTGCCGTATCACGGATGTGGCCTTTGCCCTTGGCTTCGGCAGTGTGGATGAGTTTACAAGAGCTTTTTTCCGTGCCTTCGGATGCAACCCTGGCGATTACGCAAAAACCCCTGTCCCCATTTCCCTTTTCATTCCCTACGATATAAAATACAGAACATTGAGAAAGGAGAACATTGATATGAAGAATTACAGAGTATCTTTATCCAGACTGTGCATAAACCGGAGCGACTGTGTATCCTGAAACGTGCTGTTCAAGCAGACGATTATTTTTCCTATTGCGAAGAGGTGAGCTGCGATGTGTGGGGAACCCTCATGAGCATGAAATCTCTCAGTGGCGAGCCCGTATGCCTGTGGCTTCCCGAAAAATAAAGGAAACCAAACTCCTCTGTCTATGTGCAGGGTGTAGAAGTGGAAAACGATTACGTAGGTGTCATTCCTGACGGCTTCGATGTCATCCAGCTGCCGGAAGCAGATTATCTGATATTCCAGGGTCAGTCCATCCAGGAAGAAGACTACTGCGAAGCCATTCAGGCGGTCCAGCACGCAGCCGATACCTATGACCCCGCTTTCATCGGCTATCAGTGGGATAACGAAAATCCTCGTATCCAGCTGGAGCCTCGGGGCGAACGGGGCTATATAGAGCTTCGGGCAGTGAAAAAACTTAACGCCCGAGGATATTCTCTAACGAAAGCCCGCCTAAAATGTGAACATCATCACCGTTTTTTATAAAAGCAAGCACGATATAAATGAAAAGAGCATCTGCCTGCAGCCTTTTTCTGAATCAGCTGCATTGCAGATGCTCTTTTTATCGTTCTCTTCCCTTACGCTTTCGCTTCTCTTTTTTCTTCCATTTTAGAAACACACAGGGTACAAGCCGCGTCACCGGTGATATTTACCGTTGTACGACCCATGTCAAAGATACGGTCGATCCCGGCTACCAGTGCGATCCCTTCTACAGGCAGACCAACGCTCTGCAGTACCATGGCCAGCATAATCATACCCGCACCAGGCACACCCGCTGTACCAATAGAGGCCAATGTCGCTGTCAGAATAATGGAAAGCTGCTGCCCCAATGTCAAATCGATGCCAAAGCACGTTGCGATGAAAATAGCGCATACACCCTGATAGATCGCCGTACCATCCATGTTGATGCTCGCCCCCAAGGGCAGTACAAAGCTGGCAACGTCCTTCTTTGCCCCCAGTTTTTCCACACATTCCAGGTTCAAGGGCAATGTCCCTACGGAAGATGCGCTGGAAAATGCCATCATGATAGCAGGCAGCATCCCCTTAAAAAATTTTATGGGGTTCAAGCCCGCAAAAGTTCTTACCGTTGCAGAATATACGATGACCATATGCAGAATATAGGCAATATAAGCCACCGCCAATACTGTCAGCAAATCCCCCAGAACAGCAGGGCCATTTTCCGCCACTACAGGCGTGATCAGGCAGAATACACCGATGGGGCTCAGTTTGATGATCGCATCCATGATATACATGGATACCGCATTGGCACTTTCCACAAAATCAGAAAAAGCCTTGCCCTTTTCCCCAACGGCAATGGTGCCAAATCCAAAGAACAGAGCAATCACGATCACCTGCAGCATATTTGCATTGGCCATAGGCGCTACCGCATTGCTGGGGAAAATATTTACGATTGTCTCAATGAAGCTGGGTGCTGCGGATGCTTCATATTTCAAGCCGGATGTTGTCAGTTCGTTGAAAAGACCCTTGCACAGGTTCGCCATCACCAGACCAATCAAAACCGCCAAAGCTGTAGTACACATATAGTAACAGATGGTTTTCACACCAATGCTACCCACTTTTCTCATGTCCTTCATAGAGATTACACCGCTCATGATGGAAAACAGTACGATGGGTACAACGATGAATTTCACCAGATTCAGGAACAGTGTGCCAAAGGGCTTAATGTAATTTACTGCTATCTCAGGCGTTTTCATCAGTGCTGCACCAGCCAGGATCCCCAGGATCAGCCCAACAAAGATCCACAACGCCAACGGACGTTTTTTCTTTTCTTTCGCCATTTCAATTCCTCCTCTTTCTATTTTCAAAAATAAATCCGCTGTTTATTTTACAATACCATCCCTCATTTTTCAACGTTTTCTCCCGTTTTCCATAAAAAAACAGCTGATTTTCGCAAAAAAGCCGTTTTATATGCCAGTATTTTTCAGTTTCTTTCTTTTATTCCATCAAAAGAACTCTTCCTGGCAGAAAAAAAGCGCACCCTGCGGTGCGCTTTTATATCTTTCAGCGTATTTCTATGTACTTCTTATCTGGGGAAGTTGATCTGCGCCTGAGCCGCAGCCAGTCTAGCGATAGGCACACGGTAAGGAGAGCAGGATACATAGTCCAGACCAATCTGGTGGCAGAATTCAACAGAGTAAGGATCGCCGCCGTGTTCACCACAGATACCCAGGTGGATGTCAGGACGTACGGGTTTTGCTTTTTCTACTGCCCACTGCATCAGCAGACCAACGCCTGTTCTGTCCAGTCTCGCTGTAGGGTCAACTTCGTAGATGTTCTTGTCGATGTAGTCAGCCAGAATCTTACCAGCGTCGTCACGGGACAGACCGAATGTCATCTGTGTCAGGTCGTTTGTACCGAAGGAGAAGAATTCTGCTTCTGTAGCGATCTGATCCGCTGTCAGTGCAGCTCTGGGGATTTCGATCATAGTACCAACCAGGTAGTCCAGTTTCTTGCCTTTTGCTTCGAATACTTTTTCAGCTGTTTCTACAACGATATTCTTAACGAATTTCAGTTCTTTGATTTCGCCAACCAGAGGAATCATGATTTCAGGTCTGATGTTGATGCCTTCTTCTTCGGAAACTTCAACAGCAGCTTCGATGATGGCTTTTGCCTGCATTTCAGCGATTTCAGGATAGCTTACAGCCAGACGGCAGCCACGGTGACCCATCATAGGGTTCAGTTCGTGCAGACCACGGGCTTTGATCTTCAGTTCTTCCACTGTCTTGCCTGTCATTTCTGCCAGCTGCGCGAATTCTTCTTCGGTGTTGGGCATGAATTCATGGAGAGGAGGATCCAGCAGACGAATGGTAACTGGTCTTTCTCTCATTGCTTTATAAATACCCTTGAAGTCTTCTTTCTGGAAAGGTTCGATGCCTGCCAGAGCTTCTTTTCTTTCTTCTACTGTATCAGACATGATCATCTTTCTGAATTTCATGATTCTGTCAGCTTCAAAGAACATATGCTCTGTTCTTGTCAGACCAATACCTTCTGCGCCAAAGTCGATGGCAACCTGTGCGTCGTGGGGTGTATCAGCATTTGTTCTTACTTTCAGCACTCTCTTGGCATCTGCCCATTTCATGAATGTTTCAAAGTTGCCTGTGATTTCAGCTTCTACTGTAGGGATATCTTCGCCGTAGATGTTACCTGTGGAACCATCCAGGGAAATGTAGTCGCCTTCTTTGAATGTTCTGCCGCCCAGTGTGAATGTTTTTGCTTCTTCATTCATCTTGATTTCTTCACAGCCAGATACGCAGCATGTGCCCATACCACGAGCTACTACTGCAGCGTGGGATGTCATACCGCCGCGAACTGTCAGGATACCCTGAGATGCAGCCATACCTTCGATATCTTCGGGGGATGTTTCCAGACGAACCAGGATAACTCTGTCGCCGCCTTCTGCAGCTGCTTTTGCTTCTTCTGCTGTGAAATATACTCTACCCGCAGCAGCACCGGGGGATGCAGGCAAACCTTTGCCTAGAGGTTTTGCAGCCTTCAGGGCAGCCTGGTCGAATGCAGGGTGCAGCAGCTGATCCAGCTGTTTGGGTTCTACTCTCAGCAGAGCTTCGTCTGTTGTGATCAGGCCTTCTTCTACCATTTCAACAGCAATTCTCAGGGCAGCGTTTGCTGTTCTCTTACCATTTCTTGTCTGCAGGAAAAACAGTTTGCCTTCTTCAATGGTGAATTCCATATCCTGCATATCTTTATAGTGGTTTTCCAGTGTGTTTGCGATTTCCATGAACTGGTCGTAAACACCGGGCATATCTTCTTTCAGTTTTGCGATGGGGTTAGGTGTACGAACGCCGGCTACTACGTCTTCGCCCTGTGCGTTTACCAGATATTCGCCCAGCATAGCTTTTTCGCCTGTTGCAGCGTTTCTTGTGAAAGCAACACCAGTACCGGATGTATCACCCATGTTACCAAATACCATCATCTGTACGTTAACAGCTGTACCCCAGCTGTAAGGGATATCGTTCATTCTTCTGTAAACGAAAGCACGAGGGTTATCCCAGCTGCGGAATACAGCCTTTGCAGCTTCGAAGAGCTGTTCCTTGGGATCCTGAGGGAATTCTCTGCCCTGGTCATCCAGATAAATCTGTTTGAACATTGCTGTTACTTCCTTCAGGTCGTCAGCTGTCAGGTCAGTGTCATATTTTGCACCAACTTTTTCTTTATATTCGTCCAGTTTTCTTTCAAATTTAGATTTGGAAACGCCGATAACAACATCTGCAAACATCATGATAAATCTTCTGTAGGAGTCATAAGCAAATCTTGTGTTGCCTGTTTTCTTTGCCAGACCTTCTACGGAAACGTCATTCAGACCCAGATTCAAAACTGTATCCATCATACCGGGCATGGATGCTCTTGCGCCGGAACGAACGGAAACCAGCAGAGGGTTTTCAGGGTCGCCCAGCTTTTTGCCAGCCATTCCCTCCAGCTTGGTCAGAGCAACGTCGATCTGTTCAATCATTTCGGGTGTCAGTTCTTTGCCGCCTTCGTTATATTCCGTACAAGCTTCTGTTGTGATCGTGAAGCCATGAGGAACGGGCAGTCCCAAATTTGTCATTTCAGCCAGGTTCGCGCCTTTACCGCCCAGCAGGTTACGCATGGACGCATTCCCTTCGCTGAACATATAAACATATTTCTTGCTCATTACACATTACCTCCTGTATCCTTATTGGATATAAATTTAGGGTCTTTGTCCGCAGCCCTTGAGCTGCATCTCAAATCAAAAACGATCCATTAAAAATTATACCACCTCTGTAAAAAAACCACAATATTCCCAAAACCTTCTCGTCAGTTTTTCCTTTTGCGTCAATCCAGCAAAATCCCTTTCGCCAATTCCACAAAAGGAAGCCCCCAAAACAAGGGGAAAATCTATGGTTTTTTGCCAAAAGATGGATGAAGTTCTCCCGCGTGGGTCAGCAAATTGCCACGTAGGGCAAAATCTGCCCCACTGGTACCACTTTTTCATCTTATGTACCAAAGGAAAATTCTTCCCCTATATTAAGAGTACTCCAATTCCCCGCAATACGCAAGAGCGTATTTTGTACTTTTTTCAGAAAAATCGTATTTTTCTGTACGGACTTCCGTTTCCAACAAAAAAACAAAGCAGTCTCCGAAGAGACTGCTTTCATTTTAAAATAAATTTTGATTACAGCAGGCTGCCAACGCTCATGAACAAAGGAGCGAATACCAGAGATACTACTGTCATCAGTTTGATCAGGATGTTGATGGAAGGGCCGGAAGTATCTTTGAAGGGGTCACCAACTGTGTCGCCGATTACGGCTGCTGCGTGAGCATCGCTGCCCTTACCGCCGTGGTTGCCTTCTTCGATATACTTCTTCGCATTATCCCACGCACCGCCGGCATTCGACATGAAGATCGCCATCATAACACCTGTTGCCAGGGAACCAGCCAACAGGCCGCCCAGAGCGCCTGTACCCAGCAGCAGACCAACTACCAGAGGAGCTGCAACTGCCATGATACCGGGAACCAGCATTTCTTTCAGAGCTGCTGTTGTGGAGATTTCTACACATTTCTTATAGTCAGGTTTGCCTGTACCTTCCATGATGCCAGGGATGGTACGGAACTGACGTCTAACTTCTTCGATCATCTGGAATGCAGCTTTACCTACGGACTGCATTGTGAATGCAGAGAACAGGAAAGGCAGCATACCACCGATCAGCAGACCGATGATAACTCTGGGTTCCAGCAGAGAGATTTCTGTCAGTTTTACAGCCTCTGCATAGGATACGAACAGAGCCAGTGCTGTCAGGGCAGCGGAACCGATCGCAAAACCTTTACCCATAGCAGCTGTTGTGTTACCAACTGCGTCCAGTTTGTCTGTGATGTTTCTTACGGAGTGATCCAGACCACTCATTTCAGCAATACCACCAGCATTGTCGGCGATGGGGCCATAAGCGTCAACGGCTACAGTGATACCTGTTGTTGCCAACATACCTACTGCAGACAGAGCGATACCATACAGACCGCATACTGTGAATGCGATGTAGATACCTACGCAGATCAGGATGATGGGAATAGCTGTGGATTCCATACCTACAGCCAGACCGGAGATGATTGTTGTAGCAGGACCTGTTTCAGACTGGTCTGCGATTTTCTTAACGGATTTGTAATCACCGGAAGTATAAACTTCTGTGATCATCCCGATGATCTGGCCAACAACCAGACCAGCAATCACTGCGATGGCAGCTTTCATGTTGCCAAACAGCTTCATGCTCAGGGCAAGGGAAGCGATCGCAACCAGGATAGCTGCTGTGTAGGAGCCTGTTTTCAGAGCTTTGTGAGGGTTGGAGTTTTCGTCGCCCTTAACAAAGAATGTACCAATGATAGCAGCCAGAATACCTGTAGCAGCCAGCACCAGAGGGAAGATCGCGCCTTCTACGGAGTAGTAAACCAGACCAAGTGTGATCGCAGAGATCACGGAACCAACATAGGATTCGAACAGGTCGGCACCCATACCGGCAACGTCACCTACGTTGTCACCTACGTTATCGGCGATAACGGCAGGGTTACGAGGGTCATCTTCAGGGATACCTGCTTCTACTTTACCTACCAGGTCAGCACCAACGTCGGCAGCTTTTGTATAGATACCGCCGCCAACACGACCGAACAGCGCGATGGAGGAAGCACCCAGAGAAAAGCCGAACAGGATGTCAGCGTTGCCTGTGAATGCGTAAATTGCGCCTACGCCCAACAGCCCCAGACCAACTACACACATACCCATAACTGCGCCGCCGCTGAATGCGATAGACAGGGCTTTGTTCATACCGCTTGTTCTAGCTGCGTTTGCAGTTCTAACGTTTGCATTTGTTGCTACTGTCATACCGCAGTAACCTGCAATAGTGGAGAAGATCGCACCGATTACGAAGCAGATTGCTGTAGGCCAGCTTACGCCGAAGCCAATCAGTACAAACAGTACAGCTGCGAAGATAACCAGAATTTTGTATTCTGCAGACAAGAAAGCTTTTGCACCTTCTCTGATGCTTGCAGCGATTTCTTTCATTCTGTCCGTACCTTCGTCCATTTTGTTAACTTTGCTTGCCAGAACGAAAGCGAACAGCAGCGCCACAATGCCAAGCACAGGCGCCAGGTAAATCAATTTTTCCATAATAATCCCCCTGTTTCATAAAATTAGGATGATAATAACGTGGAATATGCCTGCCTGTCTTGCCGAAGCAAGCGGCGTCTTCCACAGGTCAGCGTCCGGCTCATTCCTTTCATGGCGTCCCCCAAAGGGGATGTCATGAAAAAACAAATACACTACCGGTTTCCTGTGTGCGCGAAAGCCCTGTCTTTGATCTGCACACGGGCGGCGTGTATCCTTTCTGAACGTCCCTCCCTGTGGACCGAGTCATATTCTGTCCCACACATAAGTATAAACGAAAGGGTTCAGAAAAATCAACCCCTATACCGCACGCAGTTATACTAAATTTGCCGGTAAATTTTGTTATTTTTGAACAATTTTCCCCTGTATTTCTATGCAAAACAAAAACCCTCTCCCACAAAGGGAGAGGGTCGATTTTACTGACACAGGAACTGAGCCACTCAGCTTCGTATCCTTAAACAACCAAGCCGTTCCCGGTTCGGCGCATCACTGACACAGGAACTGAGCCACAAGCGGAAGGGTCACCACGGAAATGATAGTGGAAACGAAGGTAAATTCCGATGCCCGTTTTTCATCGTTGCCATACAGGTCTGCAAAGGAAGGCAGAGCCGCCGCCGCAGGGGTACCCATCAGCACCACCAGCACGCTCAGGGCCATACCGCTCATGAAAGTACCGCAGATCAGCTTTGTGATGATAGGCATTACGATCAGAGTGAAGAAGCTGAATACATAAACCAGCTTGTCCTTGAAGATCTCTTTCACATTTGCCGCTGCCAGCAAAGAGCCAATATAGATCATAGAAAGACATACGGTAGTATTTGCGGAATACTGCAGTACATCATAGATGGGCTGTGGCAGGGAAATGGAATTTACAAAGCAGAATACACCAACGATGGCAGAAAGACAGATCAGGTTGATGAAAGCCTCTTTCAGCATCCGCAATGCAGGCTTCTTGATGTCGCTGCCCATAGTGAACAGCACAGAGCAGATGGTAAACAGGAATACATTGCAGGTAAACATGACAGCCACACAGAAGATCAGCCCTTCTGCGCCGTACATAGCCATGATCAAAGGCTGCCCCATAAAGATTACGTTGCTGTATACACCGCCGCCGGAAAAAAGCCCCAGCTCTCTGGGTTTCATTTTCATCAGCTTACCAACGACAAAGAACATCAATGCACCAATACAACACATCATATAGGTGGCAAAACAGGTCACCAGAAAGCCCTTGAAGATTTCCGAAGAATATTCTCTCTGCAGCAAAACGACCATATTACAGGGCACCGCCACACGAGTCAGCACGATGGAAAGCCCCTTGGCATTTGCCAAAGATAAGAAATTCTTTTTATGTAATACCACCCCGATAATCATCAGGATGACCATTGTGATCAATTGATAAATTACAGGTATTGCCATTATTTTTACTTCCTTCCTCCATGGTACAGCGTTTCATCCTATTTTCTTCCGTAAACTAGTTTTCATTCTACCGCAAGTTCCCTGATTTTGCAACGTTTTTTCAAAGAAACTCCCAAATTTTTAATCTTTTACAAAAAGATGAGATGTCTCATTTATATAAATCAGACATCTCATTTATATAAATGAGTCTTTTCGCCGCGATCCATACAAAAAAACCGCTGTACCACCTTTGCCATCAAAACGCCAATGGCCGCCCCTGCCAGCACATCTGTAGGAAAATGCACCCCCAGATACAGTCTGGAAAAGCCCATCAGTGTCGCAAAGGCATAGGCAGCCACGCCCCATTTTTTATTCATGGCATAGATGGCCGTTGCCGCCGCAAAGGAAGCCGACGTATGCCCCGAAGGGAAAGACCCATCCCCCACTGGCGGGATCAGGATATCATATCCGTAAAGGTCATAGGGTCTAGCGCGAGCCACCGAGGGCTTCAGCAGCAGATTGCATACCAGGGCATTTGCTGCCAAAGAAAACAGGAGCAAAAGCCCCCGCTTTTGCCAGATTTTATGTTTTGACCCTATGAAAAGAAATAGCAGCCCCAAGGCGATCCAAATAAATCCCCCATCCCCCAGAGCCGAAACAAGAATCATAATGTTGTCCAAAATAGGATGGGCGCAGGTCTCCTTCAGCCAGAGCAGAAACCGCCCATCCATTTCCAAAAGCCACTCCATGCAGCGACCTCCTTTATCCTTTTCCATGGATTTCATCGTACCATATAGGATAGCCCATGGTCAACGAGAAATGTATCGAAAAAAGAACCTTGTTCCATCGTACCCCTAAAAACGAAAAACCGAAAGAACCCTCCATTACAAAGATTTCTTTCGGTTTTCGTTTTTTATGAGTACGCCTCGAAAAGTGCTTTTCAGCTTCTTGATCCGATTTGTTATCGAGATACGATCTTGTAGATATTCGCCTTATGGAAAGCTGCGCCAACTACGAAGAAGATCACCATGCCTGCCACACCCTGCACGATATTTTCAGGAATGGATGTAGCCGCTACGATGAAGCTGCTTTTCAGGATGCCGCCGCCGATGAAATAGCCAATGACCATCCAAACGATACCAACAACGGATGCTGCCAGGTTACGGCCTGTGAAGAATTTCTCTCTGTCGCATGCGCCACCAGCGATCTTACCGATGAGCCAGCCCATCAGACCTTTGATGATCAGGGTGAAGGGTGCCCAGTGAGCATAGCCGCTCAGGATATCTGCCAGAGCAGAGCCGATGCCGCCGGCTACCATGCCATATCTTGCGCCAAAGAATACGCCTACCAATAAGATCATGCTGTCCCCTAAATGGATATACCCCTGCGTAGCAGAAACAGGTATCTGGAATACCATTGTGCATACCGCCACCAGAGCAATCAGCAAACCATGGATACAAAGTTCTTTTGTTGTCATTTTCATTTTAAAATCCCCCATTTCATTATACTATAATCTCTGTTGTCAGCATAGCATACAGCCTGAGGGAAAATCTACCTGTTGCCTAGGCAAATCCACAATCGTATCCATACAATTTTCCAAAGTGTATCGATATATTCTTTTACATAGGGGGTAAATACATCAGATAGGGTGCTGTCAGAATCGCCATGCCCAATGCGATTCTCTTCTTCTGCCCTTCTTCCATCTCCAGCTTTTTCAGCACGAATTTTCTCTGGAAAATATAAATCAAAATACCCGCCAAAACCACCGCTGCTGTGGTAAATAAAAAGGAAGGCAGGTTACCAACAGGCAGATATACATTCACATTAGCATCCCGAAAAGTATCGCTCAGAACCTCGCTGAGCGCCACAAAAACCCCCGATGCCAGAATATCCGCCAGAAACCCAAATCCCCATGTCTTTAATATGGTCTTTTTATACCATTCCTTCTTTTCAGGCAGCTTCAGCCATGCTAACAAAAGCAGCAGCATCAGGCTGTCCACCGCAAAATTGGCAGGCAGCAAGATCAACAGAAAAGGCGGAAATAACAACCCAAAGAAATAGATGCTCCACATGGGAAAAATCAGATTATATACTTTGATACTTTTTTTCAATCCCATCGCCTCCGCTCCATATACAAAAAGGGGCAGCAAAACTGCCCCCTCTTATTGAAATATTATCTTATCCTTCGATTTCAGAAACCCAACCATCGTCATTGAATGTCAGTTTTACATTTTTGCCGCGGCATTTATCGTCCAGTTTATCACGACCTACACCGTTTACATCACAGCTGGGCTTGCCGATGCAATCGAAGGAGAAGGTATTGCCGGCTGCTGTTTCGATACGGATGATATCATCATCTGCATCATATTCCTTCAGCTCGCCTTCTGCTGCTTTTACATAGATATCGATGCTTTCGACTCTTTCCTTGTCATCCAGCCTTGCTTCTACGTAAACCTCAACAGCCTTATCGTCGATCATGGCTTTCATTTTTTCCAGATCTGTGCTCTGACCGCTGTGGTTCTTGATTTCGATACGGCTGCGGCCCAGCCATTCATAAGTATTGCTGTCACCCTTCACTTTCAGACCACCCTTACCAGCGGTTGCAACACCTTTAACCCGTTTGATGCCATTGCCATAGGTACTGTCTGTTACGGTGATCTTATTGATGAGACCATCGCTGTTGAAGCCCAGCTCCAGAGTAGAGCCGATATAGCCAACGCTGGCGATATCATCCAGTGTAAAGTTGTCGTCCTCATCTGTCAGCTTAGGGGTCTTTGTAGCGTTCAACTTGAACTGATTGCCGTTCTTTGTTTCGATGATGATATATTTATCATCTCTATTGTATTCCACCAGCTTACCTGTTGCGGCTGTCAGTCTGGAATCCACTTTCACAACATTGTTGCTGCCATCAGCAGAGATCTCTGCATACAGTTCTACAGCGTCATCGTTCGCCATTCTCTCGAATACCTTCAAAGAGCTGGTCCATGCGCTTCTCACGATCAGAGGATTCCGCACTTTTTTGCCATTGGCATCATCGCCGGTTACCAGATCGTCATCCTTGTCGGAATTATAATCCGCGTTGTACTTCGCCAGCATGGTGTATGTAGTAGAAGATGTCTTGAATTTCAGCTTACCGTTTTCCACAGAAGCCACTGTGCCCTTCCGTTCGGAATAGCTGTCCTCATCATCTTTCCATGCACTCTTCTTATTGGACAGTTCAATTGCACTGATCTTACCGCCTTTGTTGAATTCGATACGGCAGTAAACCGTATCATATTTATCATAATAGTTTTCTGCTGCGCTGACTGTCACATCTGTAAACTCACTATCTTCCCATTTGTAGAAAGAAATATTCTTTGTGGGGTTTTCAGAGCCGAAACGGTAAGTGGTTTCCTTGCCGCCGGATTTTACAACCATCTTGGAATCTGTGAAGCCGACCACTTCATAGGTAGTGCTGCTGGATTTGCTGCCGCCTTCGTCGAAGCTGTCTTCAGACAGGATGACCTTTACGGCGTCGCCCTTCTTATTGACGGTTACTTTCACATAGGTTGTGCCGCTGTCTGCCAGTTTTTCCATATCTTTTACAGTAACCTTTTCATCGGCAATATAGAAAGTACAGCCGGAAGCAAATTTCACATCTTTCTTTGTGCTTGTGCCAGTGGGTTTAAATGTCACACGGCTGCTGTTGAAACTATCCACCGTGCCTGTCATGGTATATTCATCGGTGAAGGTTACGTGCATTTCTGTTACATAAGTGACTTCTTCTCTGCTGCTGCCAACCTTTTCCAGCTTCACTTCTGTCATTACGCCGGCATAAGCGTGTTCGTCATAGCGTGCTTCCAATGTATCTCTCAGCACCTTACGTGTTACTTTTACGCCTTCCAGGTAGCATGTGCAGTCGGAATCCAGTGTATATTTGTCTGTTTCCCCCGTATTTTCATTTTCCAGAGAAACTGTGTTATCCTTCATGGATGTGATATAGCCTGTGATATCATATTTTGCCTGTGCAGGCACAGCATCCAGCACACGGATGGCACTCAGAGAACCACCGTTATGGATGATACTGATACGGTCGCCCTTGGAAACACGGCTCAAAGCCATCTGCTGATTGGTTTCGCCTACATAGACCTTAACTTTATCGGCCGTAGCATGGAAGCCTTCCACATCGCCGTTATCCATTTCCACTTCGATATAGTAATAAGTGCCGGCATTGTTGGTGATTTCCTTGATGACACCGGAATTGCCGATGCCCTGAGTCAGCACTCCATAAGTATTATTCAGCATAACAGCCATCTCTGCACGGGTGATATTGTTTTTGGGGTTAAAACTGCCATATTCATCCCCGCTCAGGATGCCCAGTCTTTTCAGCAGGTCTACCTGAATCACCGTATTGGCAGAAATTTTCCAATAATCCTTGAAATTCACCGCGTCAGGTGTGGTACCATCCACATCATAACGAACTGCCAGGGCATTGCCGAACATCAGGGCAACATCCTCTCTGGTCGCCTTCTGGGTACCGCCTGCAAATTTGGAAGCTACCATCTGCATATCGATGATATTGTGATGCAGACCATAGGCCACTGCTGTCTGGCACCAGCTGGGTACTTTATATGTATTCAGCACAGGCATATAAGAATATGCATCCACTGCATTCATTGCCGTTGCTGCCCCTGTTTTCATCAGAGAGTTATATACCATCACCATTGCTTCGCAGTATGTTACATTGTTTTTCCCACGGAATGTACCATCTTCATAACCGCTCAGCAGACCTTTATCTGCCGCATTATTAATGACCGTTTTTGCCCAGGCCACCTCGTTGATATCTTTGAAATTTGCTGCATAGGCTGTCATAGGCAGGCAGGAAGTTGCCATCACCGCAGACAAAAGCAGCGCCAGTTTGCGTTTCATACTTTTTACCCCCTTAGGAATCGTTTTTGCAATACAATAGATCCTACTTCTCCATTGTTATTCTTAAGTTTACCATATTTGTTTGATTCTGCCTAGTCCTTACCTCTTAAGGTTTTTTTAAATCAAACAAAAGAAAGCGGCTGTCTCATCCCGCCCGCTTTTGCTCCATATCCTCGATGAGAGAAACGATATGGGTATTCATGGTGATAGATGTACTTTGGATAGATTCATCCGCCTCTTTGGCCGCAGAGTCCGCTTCTTTTTTGACGCGGCTCATATCATTTTGTTCCATATTTTCTTCCAGACGCAGTCCAATGATAGCCGTATGCCCGTCCACCACCACGGCACAGCCCGTCACCTCATCGATCTGATAAATCTGCCGTTTGATGGCACCTGCCCGTTCTTCGGGGCTTTTCTCCCCTACCATATCATCATATTTTACGAAATGCAGCTGAGATAAGTTATTCTCTGTCACTTCTGCCCTGCAGCCCGGCAGCAACGCCGCCATCAGAAATAGGATTAGTCCTGCCTGTTTTTTCATTTTGCCGCCTCCTTTTCCATTAGTATGCCGTTTTGATGGATTTTTATAAAAACAAGATTTGTCATCAAAAAGGCACGGAAATGGTGTATACTAAAGGAAATCAGCAAAAAAGGAGGACTTTTTTATGCATGAAAAAAGAAGACATTACCGTGTGGCATTGAAAGAAATCAAGGAATCCCCCGCAGAGGGCATCTATGTGACCAATGAAGAGCTGAGAAAATGCGGTCTCTATGCCGGCTTCCTGTTCGTTTTCCTGACGATTTTCGCCTTTTTCAACCGAAAAGGCTAAGGTTTCGCCTTGCCAAGACGTTTCTTTTTCAGTATACTAAAGGGTAGTATAATCAACGGTGAAGTCTCGCCTTTGAAAAAGAAGAACTACTTTGAAAGGAAGAAGTAAACTATGAAACTTGGTATTGTAGGTCTGCCCAACGTAGGCAAAAGCACCTTATTCAATTCTATGACACTGGGTAAGGCAGAAGCTGCCAACTACCCTTTCTGCACCATCGACCCCAACGTCGGCGTAGTTGCCGTACCCGATGAACGTCTGGCAAAGCTGACAGAAATGTATGATTCCGCAAAAACCACCCCCGCAGTCATCGAATTCGTTGACATTGCAGGTCTGGTGCGGGGGGCATCCAAAGGCGAAGGTCTGGGCAATAAATTCCTGAGCCATATCCGTGAAGTGGATGCCATCTGCCATGTTGTGCGCTGCTTTGAAGATACAAACGTGGTACACGTAGACGGCTCCATCAACCCCATCCGCGATATTGAAACCATCAATCTGGAGCTGATCTTCTCCGATATCGAAATTCTGGAACGCCGTATTTCCAAAACCGTGAAGCTGGCAAAACAGGATAAATCCCTGCAGAGGGAACTGGATATCCTGATGAAGCTGAAAGAAGCCCTGGAAGCCGGGAAATCCGCCAGAAGCGTGGAATTTGATGCTCCCGAGGATTATGAATTCGTGCAGTCCCTGACACTGTTGACAGCGAAACCCGTTCTCTACGCCGCAAACGTTACAGAGGATGATTTGACGGACGACGGCGCATCCAACGAATTTGTTGGCAGAGTAAGAGAATACGCAGCTGCAGAGCATAACGAGGTATTCGTGCTGTGTGCCAAAATCGAAGAAGAAATTTCTGATCTGGATGAAGAAGACAAAAAAGAATTCCTGGCAGAACTGGGCGTGGAAACCAGTGGCCTGGACCGACTGATCGCCGCAAGCTATAAGCTACTGGGTCTCATCAGCTACCTGACAGCAGGCCCCCAGGAATCCCGTGCTTGGACCATCACAAAGGGCACAAAGGCGCCCCAGGCGGCAGGGAAGATCCATTCCGATTTTGAACGGGGCTTCATCCGCGCGGAAGTGGTGCATTATGATGACCTGATGCGCCTTGGCTCCTATAACGCAGCCAAGGAACAGGGCCTGGTTCGTTCCGAAGGGAAGGAATATGTGATGAAGGACGGAGACGTCGTGCTGTTCCGCTTCAATGTATAAGAAAGAAATCGGACTGTAGAAGCAGTGCAAATAAATATAAGCGTCAATTCGGCATACGGATTGACGCTTATGTTTACACATCTAAAAAATTTTTATTCCTCAAGTACATATATATATCCATCTAAAATTTCAGATGAATACTCCATACCACTTTCATAGAACAGTTCCTTTAAAACCCTTATAACTACAGCCGGTTTTCCATAGTACAATGCTTTTTCTCCTTCAATTTTTTTCACCCCCCCAGGCTCGGTGCAATAAGCCGCAACCTTTATTAAAGCTTTCTTCAACGTCTCATCATCAACCTCCGGCGTGTCTTGGTCAGAAACCCCTATGATAAATGACGTTTCTATAATTTCCCCATCCGGAAAATCGTCCAACAGCAAAACATTGTCGCCATCATAAATTCGTACAATATTTTCATACTCTGTTAATGTTTTTAAAGGCATATACAGTTTTCCCTCGCAGGAAAAAATGCCTACGATACATAATGGATTTGCGGCTCCTTCCAATACCATATTGCCATAGTGTATCGGATAACGGCTAACACTTATTTTTTTCGTTTGAGAAACATTATTCAGTTCTCCTGTTTGCCTATCCGTCTGTTGGAGTTCACCGTTGCCATCTATAATGGAAACAATTTGATCTTCCGAAGAGAATATTACAGTCTTATTTAGAAATTCCGCAGTTTGCCGCACAGGAACATACAGCATTCCACCATACACAAATGTATCGCATACCATTTCCCTTTCATGAAAAGAAAAATGTCGCTGTTTGATCTCAATAGAGCGTTCCCCTATTTTCCCCATTTGTACATATGCATCCCTGTCATAATCAAAATATTCTTCTAATTGACAAGGAAATTCATCTTTTTCCAGACTTACAAAATTGCCTGGAGGTATGGCAAAAGCAGGTTTTGACATCATTAGAGCAATACCGATAGCACAGAATAAGCACCTCTTCATTTCATCACTCCTCCTGACCATATTTAATCAATACTATAATTATAAGAAGCAACAGCTTCATACCCTGCCAGACCATCATCTACATTATATTTTGTTGTGATTTGCAAATAATGAATACCATTACGAACCATCTTACCTACAAGCTGCTCCGTAACTTCATAGTCGCT
The DNA here is from genome assembly GCA_937901125.1 of uncultured Clostridia bacterium. GTDB lineage: Bacteria > Bacillota > Clostridia > Lachnospirales > Anaerotignaceae > Anaerotignum_A. The sequence continues at coordinate 18,501 of CALCGT010000023.1, forward strand.
CCCTACTTCTGCGGCAGCCTCCAATTTTGCCTGTTCGATTGCTTCATCGGTAACAATAACCGGCTCGTCATTTTTAGCATCAAGAGCAGAAACATCGCCATACTGTGACAAGCTAACCACTTCATTATTTTCGATAAGTGCAGAGTATCCATATCCCATATCATAATCATTTATATAGAGATTATATCTTACCTTATATAAGTTATCCCCTACATTTCTTACACTACTTATAAAATCTTTTTCATTAAATAATGCGTCCTGACTTCTAATATATTCTTCTAAATTTGCAAAATCGTTATTCTGGATATCTACTACAATCGTATTATCCAAATTCAATAGGTTATCCGAATTTGTTTGAATATTTCTCGGACCACTTAATCTTAACACGTTGCTCCTGTTTCCATAAAGATTCCAATCGAATACGCTACTATTTTCATATACTATTTCAAGTGCAGCGTCATCTGCGTATAAAGTTGCATCTAATACATTATACCCTCTACGCAATCTATACATAAATTCTTCATTCCAAATAGTCAGAATTTCAGTATCAACTACGCCCTCCCAGCCGATGCTGGTTTCTACACCATGTCTCCATGCATAACGGGCTAAATTATTAGATCCACTGCCTTCTGCTGTATGGCATCCCGAAAAAACCATCATTCTGATATCATCCAGAATGATATCTTCGAGACTGATATATTCAGGTAGTCCTTCAGCCTCAATATCATCAGTTGTTCTGATAACTACGTAGTAATGATGATTTCTGTCCTGTACCAGACCATGATAATTAAAATACATCAGCCCCGGCAATCCATGTCCATGTAATGTCACTACAGAGGATGCAAGGGCATCATTACCACCCGGCAGTCTTGCAGTTAAAACATCATATGTAGGGATATATGTCCAATAATTATTATAACCCATCTCGCCAAGCTCAGTCATGGCATTTTCTGCTTCATCTGTTGTATCAATACCCCCAGAGGTTCCTGGCATTTGGTAATCTGTTCCTACACTATACGATGTTTCTGTAATTGTGTCATCCAACTCAAAACTCAGACGATATTCCTCTGTTTCATCATATCCATCAAAACTTTCAACCCTTACATAGTAGTCTACTCCTTGGGGTAACATAGGTATAAATATATTCGTTTGATCCTGCTCCACGCTGACTACTGTCAATCTCATCCGTATCAACGTCATCGGAACCAAAAAAATACAAGCCATAGTCGCACTCGTCAGGAATATATTTGAGAGTTATTGTCAAATACCCAGATTCATCAAAATTAATTGCATAGTAATCAACATCGTCCTCATCGGAAATTGTTCCATAACAGCGATCATCGACAGTCACCCAGTCAGCCCTTCTAGGCGTATCGTTAGGTTCAACTTCGTCAAAAACAGAAAGTGGCTCAATAGAATCTTCTTCCACAGATACCTTCCGCAATTCATAAGGCACGAAACCATTTTCTTTATCACTTTTCATTTGACTGACAATTCCATCAGCCCAAATTTCTAGTTCACTCAATGCCTCTTCATCAACACCGTCTTTTGCTGTTTTTCGACAATAGTTTCATCTTGGGCAAAAACACTTACGTTCACACTAAACGTCATGACTCCTGTCAATGCCATAGCTAAAAATCGTTTCATAGTTATCCTCCTTCCTTTACTACAGCAAATCTTGCTTTTTAGAAACACATCTTTGACTGTACTTTTTTACATCAATTCCTTTTTTACTGCATTTTTTTCATTTTATGATAAATATTTCACGATGTCAATAAGAATACTATATAAATATCCACAACCAAACGCGTTAGCTTTCACCATTTTTTAATCAATCTACCCAATTCTCCTTCTGTCGTATATATGTGCATTTTGCACATAAAAATCCCCTTCGGGCATTTCGCCCGAAGGGGTATCTTTCCGCTTATAATTTTTTTCAGTTTCTTATAAAGAAGCCTTGACCTGCTCAAATTCCTCCTGAATCTCCTTGGAGGGTTCCGGTGTTGCCAGGCTGACGATCACGATAGCTACCAGTGCCAGCAGGAATGCAGGCAACAGTTCATAAATATCCCAGATACCGCCCATGGGACGAACCAGATACTTCCAGACGAATATCATCACGCCCCCAACGATCATACCTGCCAGTGCGCCCTGTTTATTGGAACGTTTCCAGAACAGAGATGTCAGCACAACGGGGCCAAAGGTAGCACCGAAGCCTGCCCATGCGAAGGACACAATACGGAATACAGAGCTGTTAGGGTCTCTGGCGATAAATGCGCCGATCACAGCGATACCCAGTACAGATGCTCTCGCCAGTGTCATGGCTGTTTTATGGGAGATATTTACCCCGAAAAAGCCGCGAATCAGGTTTTCGGAAAAGCTGGAGGATGCCGCCAAAAGCTGGGAATCCGCCGTGGACATGGTGGAGGCAAGGATGCCCGCCAGAATTATGCCGCCCATAATGGCAGCCAATGCGCCATACTGGCTCAGAAATTCGGAAATCTTTACAATAATCGTTTCGGAGGAGGAGCCTTCCAGAAAGGGCAGAGCCCCTGCCGCTGTCATGGCATTGCCCACAACGCCAATGAAGACGGCAACGCCCATGGCGATGAATACCCATACGGTTGCGATTCTTCTGGAAAGTTTCAGTTTTTCTTTATCTTCGATGGCCATAAAACGCAGCAGGATATGGGGCATACCAAAGTAACCCAGCCCCCACGCCAATGTAGATACAATTGTCAGAAAACCATAAGGTGTTGTGGTGCCTTCGCCTACGGCATGGCTTGCTGTCAGGCTCAGATAATCTACCATGGAGTTTGCATTTGCCGCTACAGCATCGATGCCGCCAGCAACGTGGATACCGAAGAAAACAACAACAATCAGTGCGATACTCATAACGATGCTCTGGATCAGGTCTGTGGTGCTGGCTGCCAGGAAACCGCCCGTTGCAGTATATGCCACGATAACAATAGCACTGATGATCATGGCAGGCAGATAATCAATGGCGAAAATGCTGCTGAACAGCTTGCCGCAGGCCGCAAAACCAGATGCAGTATAGGGGATGAAGAAAACAATGATAAACAACGCCGCAATCCCCATCAGTACGTTTTTATCATCTCTGTATCTCAGGGAGAAGAAATCGGGCAGGGTGATGGCATTTACCTCATGGGTATAGGTACGAATGCGTTTTGCCACCATGAGCCAGTTGATATATGTACCGATGCCCAGACCGATGGCTGTCCATACAGGCTCTGCGATACCGGCAATATATGCCAGACCGGGCAGGCCCATCAGAAGCCAGCCGCTCATGTCGGATGCTTCCGCAGACATGGCTGTCACAAAGGGTCCCAGCTTTCTGCCGCCCAAATAGAAGTCGCCTACATTTTTATTTTTCTTAGACCAATACACGCCGATGCCGACCATACCGCCCAGATAAACGATAATGGTGAGCATGATTAAAACTTTTGCTGATACCATAATACCTTACCTCTCTTTTAAAACGAAATTCAGCGGAAACCTTTTGTTTCCCTCTTCTGTTGAACAGTTTAACACAACTTTTACTAGAACGAAATACAGAATAAAGTCCGAATCAAATTCTATACGATTAAAATAAAAAATAGCCAGAAATATCGAAATACCAATATTTTCTGACTATACGATTTTTAGAACTTAAATTGGTTCGAAAAAAAATCTTTTTGTATTATTTTTCGTCCGAAGCCCTTTTCGTCCGAAAACTGCCCAGAAAAACGGGCATCATGCTCTTGGCATACTGACAAAGGGAATAATCCCCATTGCTGATGCACCAGTCATAGATCAGTGCCCGTTCGCAAAGAGCATAGGCTTTTACGATCTCATTGACGGAAACATCTTCCCGCAGTTCGCCCTTTTTTTGCCCTTCCGTCACGATCTGCCGCAGCAGCTTATAGTAAACACGGTTGTGGTCCAGAAGGTGCTTTTCCCCTGCCGTCACCAGCTGAGAGGAATACATTCTTGCCACCAGATCCAGAGAAACACTGTTGTCGATCATCAAAAACAGCTCCTGATTCAGATACATCAACTGGTCGAAGCTGTCCATATTCACATCCAGCGTAGGGATCAGCTCCTGATATTTGTCGTCAAACAGATCGGAAAGGGAGCTGAGCAAGGCATCCTTTCCGCTGAAATAATGATAAAAAGAGCCCTTGGAGGTGCCGGATTCTTCCACGATTTCTTCTACCGTGGTGTCATCATAGCCATTTTCATAAAACAGCTTCCACGCCGCCGAAACGATGCGGCTCTTGGTGTTTCGGGTATTTTTCTTCGCCAAGGCGCTCTCCTCCTCTTATACTTTCTTCCATTTCAGGTTTACCAAGTCATGCTCTCGAATGGTTCTGACCAGCCGTTCCCGGAAATCCGCCGCCAGAATATCTCTTTCGTCCAGCATTTCCAGCCCCAGTTCCTTACAGCGTTCATAAGTACCTGTCTTTTCCTGTTTTTCTTTGCTGTATGTAACAATAAGACCCTTGGAAAACCAACCGCCCAATCGTTTTTTTGCCACAAGCAATTCATTCAGGGCCGCTGTATCCGCATCCCGCAGCTTGCAGGAAATGAACACCGGCAGGGAATCATCCATCAGCATCACATCGATCTCGTTTCCGCCGATCTTCAAGCCATCATAGGCATCCCAATCGATCATGGTACCCAGCTTTACATCGTCGAATACGCCGCTGCCGGCTGCTGCCACGTAAACATACAGCTCCAGCCATACGCCGTAGCTGATGCCATATTGCTTATCTTCCATAGAACAAAAATCAAACTGTATCCAAATATCCTCCAGTTCCAGGTTTTCGATAAACCCATTTTCCTGAAACTCCATCAAAACCCCATCATCGGGGGCAACGGGTCTGCCATTCTTCATGTGGATATCCCTAGGGCTTTCCATATGCAGCTCGTGGGGCAATCCCCTTGCCGCCACTGTCTGCAGCCAACTGCAGGTGCTTTTCCATTCTTTCAGGTGGCGGAACAGATATTTCGCCAATTTATTGATAGGCTCATATTTTTCCGGCTGAGGGGGGCGATGGGATTCTCCCATAAAGCAGGCCCCCTTTGCATCGATAAAATTTTCCAGAGTCAAAGTCAACGTATCAGCCACCTTTTCGTCAGTTTCGATATCGGTGATACAGCGTTTCACCAAGTCCGTATGCACCATACGGGTGCCCGTTTCCATACCTGCCCTATAGCCGGCGATCATCATCAATTCACTGCCGCCGGTCAGCTCCAGCGTACAGTTTTCCCCGCCATAGCGTTCTATCACCCGACAGGTGGCCGTTCGCAGCTTTTCCACGGAGCTGATATCCACGGGATAATGCTCCACGATGATATGGGGCAGGCTTTTTTGAAAGCAAGTGATGAGGGAACGGAACACACTCATATCCTCCATCCCTCTGTCATACAGATAGATCACCTTATCGGGCTGCAGCGTCAAGGGTGCCACGATATTTTTCAAAACATCCTTATCATAATATTCGATCAAAACCTTCATTGGGAGCGTTCCCCCTTTCGGCCTCATTTTCTTATTCTTCTACGATGGTCTCTTCTTCAAATTTCACTTCTTCTTTGGGTTCTGCGTTTTTGTTTCTACCTGTAAAAACAGAACCAAAGTTCAGCTTATTCACCACACCGGGCGCCATATCGATCAGCTTTGTCAGGGCATCTTGATTCTTCACGTTGATGAGCTGTGTGCCGTCAGGGTGGATCATCAGAATGGCAGAGGGTGTGATCTTTGCCCCCATACCGCCGGCAGCGTTTACGCTTTCCTTTGCGCCAACCCCTGCGCCCACTGCCACTTCGATCAGGGGCAGCAATGTCAGATCACCGATCACGATGGCTTCCCCTACCACTGTTTTTGTGGAAACCAGATCATCTACTTTATGAAATAATACATCTACCGCTTCATTGAAATCCTTACTCATATCGTCTTACCGCATCCTTTCATCTTCTCTGTCTGATTCTCAGTCTTTTTTCTCAGAAATTGAATCGTTTTCCAAATTGCTTTGCGCACGGGCTTTGTCAAACCAAAGGCAAGTACCGCCCATAGCAGTTTGCCCAGTACGATTTTTCCTTTGACCCGAACTTCTATCTCCTCTGCCGCGGCTTTGGTGAAGTCCCCTTTGATCTGTATATCATTGCCGAATTTCGCCGTCAGCACTCCCGCCAGTGCCAGCACATAGCCTGTGGTGGTGGGGTCGCCGGTGCCGATGGTGCCCTTGATGAATAAATTGCCGGGCAGAATGCCCTTCATCAGCCGCTTCAGCAGTTTTCCCAGTGCTTTGAAAATCTCTTTTTTCTCCTCGATGCGCCAAAGCTCCTCCACAATGGGGGGAATTTTTTCTTTCGTTCTCCCCCGGGCTTCGTCCCCTGTAAAGAAGGCCTCGTCCTCATCCCATTCCAATTGGATATCCATATCCTCCGCAGGAGGTTTTTCTTCAATCTCGGAAAGCTTCACCCGGCGGACGGTTTTCGGCTGCTTCTGTGCCATCCGCTGCCGCTTCACCTCGGGCTGTTCCGGGGTTTTTTCTTCCTCTTTTTTCTCAGCCATAAGTGGTTCTTCTTCTTTCTCAACTCTGGGCGGTTGGGCTTTTTCCTCTTCCACAGGTTTTCCTGCCTGTTTCGGCGTGGTTTTTTCCGCTGCCTGTAGGTCGGGTTTTAATTCTTCTTTTTTGGGTGCTTTTTTCTTTTGTTTCGGTTTCCTTTCTTTTTTCTCCTTGGGTTCCCCGCCCATAAGGGTGAACCACAGCACTTTGACCTTCAATTGCAGCGATTCTGCCGGGATATATCCGCCATGGATCTTGACTGCCCCGAATAACCAAGACACGCCAAAAGAACCGCTCAGTTCTGCCTTCTGTTCCCCTGCCAACTGATAGCGTATGGGCGAAAACAGCACCACAAGTACGATCAGCAGGAGAAGCAGCAGCAGTGCTAGCAGCACGATGCCGATCCCTTTTAAAATTCCCAGCAAAATCAGTAAAACCTTCATAACAACATTCCTTTATTTCTGCGCCTTTCTCCGCAGCAGCCCCGCTCCCAGCCAGAGGATAAAGCTAACTGCAAGAAACAAGGCCGCAATCCGATAGGCCGTATCGCGAAAAAAGCCTTCGGGCACAATATTGATGAGCAGATCCGTTTCCGGATCCAAGTACCAATCCATATTATCAAAAAAGAGCAGATGAAAATACGTAAAATACTTCGTAAAATCCAACGAGACCAGCAAAGCCAGCCCTGCCATGCCGCCAATGAAAAGCCCAATGCCCCATTGCAGCATCCGCAGCAGCAGCTCCCCCTGCTTTTTCAGAAGCAGAACCGCCACCGACATAACCACGAGGATCACCGCCCCACGGCGCAGCTGCACGGCACCAAAAAACAGCCCCTGTACATCTACCATGTGGCGTTTTTCCTTTTCGTTGAAGAACTCCCGCTCTTCCCCGTTTACGACAGTATTTACCACCAAGTCAGCTCTGTTACCCCGAAGATAAGCCATCATTTCATCGGTGACGAAAAGCAGGTCATCCATTTCCATGGAAACCTCCTCCAACACACGATATTTCGTATATTCCTTTTCAAAATAGTCATCATTCCAATAGACCACAGCCTCTACCGACGTGATGAGCAACACAGCCATCAGACAGAAAGCGACCATCAGCCCCAAGACATGATACAAAGCCTTCATTTTTCCACCTAATCAGAACAATTCCTTCGGATTTCCGGGGTTTCGTCCGTTTTTCTGGGTTTCTTCCGCCATGAAAACCAGCAGATCCACCGCCTCCCGCCTGCCCATGGCGATGCCTGCAATCTTTGCAGGGCGGTTTTTGTTCCGCTCATGAAACAGTTCATGGGAAGATAAGATCTCCAGACGGTTTTTGTCCTCGAAATAGACGATGCAGTGCAAATGCAGCACAGGAATGCCCCGTCGCAGACTGTATACGATCGTTTCCAGATCCGTCACATTGCCGCCAACGAATAAATCATCAATAAGTTCCATATTGCTGCAGCCCCTTTCATCCAGTTTCCGAAAAATACCTATAGTTATTGAAAAGTATACCATAAATTCCAAAAGGAAGATATAGAAATTGCAAAATCCTTTTTCCATTCTATGGCAAAAGGCTGCCCCTTTCGGACAGCCCTTTGCTTTCCATTATAATTTTGCCAGTGCCGTTTCCAGCTCATTCAGCCGATCGATGGGATACATCCGCAGCAGCTCCTTATACTGGGTGGTGCTGAGCCCCGGTGTTTCCGTATAAATGGCGATTTTTTCTGCCACATCTGCCTGGGCAAATTTCAGCTTCAGCTTGATGAAATCATCCTTTTGCATTTGTTTTCTCTCCTTTTTTCGTTTTTTTCTTTTTGAAAATCTCGCTTAAGCCCATCAAAAACAAAAAGCCACCAAATATTTTCTTTAAAATTTCCGATTCCAGAGACACCGCCAGAAAAGCCCCTGCTGCTGCCCCTGCTAAGCCCATCAGGGCAAGGGGCTTGGCCGTTTCCCAGGAAAGGTTCCCTTTTTTCTGGTGGGTGATAAGGGCCGTGATGGCAGTGGGGATAAAATAGATCAGATTCACGCCTTGAGCCTGATGCTGGTCGATTCCAGTCAAAAACAGCAGGGCAGGAATGAGAATCGTCCCCCCGCCAATGCCCATGCCGCTGATGATACCGGAAAAAAAGCCGATGGCCGCCACACCCCACATCATAAAATCATCCTCACGGCTGCCGCCAGCATGAATGCCCCGAAAATACGGTGCAACCAGATGCCGCTGACCTTACTGAGAAGCTTCGCCCCCACAACCCCCCCGACCAAGCCCCCTGCCGAAGCCCAAAGGGCAATCTGCCAGACCTGCCCCAAGCCTGTTTTCCAAAGGTAAATGGCAAGAGACAGGATGGACAGGGGCAAAATAATGGCGATGGCAGTGGCATGGGCCTTATGCTCCTCAACCTGCAAAAACCGCTCCATAGCAGGCACGACGATGGTGCCGCCGCCGCTACCGAAGAGCCCATTGGCAAAGCCGGTCACTATGCCGATGAGCCATTTTTTCCATTTCTGTGTCAAATCTGCCGCCCCCTTTCGCCTTTAGTATGGAAATCTTGCCCTTTTTTATGTACTGCAAAAGAAAAAAGCGTGGGGAAAACCACGCTTCTCTCTTTATCTTGCCGTTTTGTTTGTATTTACATTCGTATTTGTGTTTGTTGTGGTTCTGTTGGTGCCTGTCAGGTCATCCCATGTGTTCCGTAAGTCCTGCCCCAGGGTGTTGCCACCATTCATGCCATTGTTTCTTGTACCATAAGTGTCGTAGTTTGCCCCGTTGTAGCCTGTGCCATTATAAGCTGCGCCGCTGTTGATGCCATAACCATCCCAGTAGCCTGTGCCGCCGCTGGAATATGTCCCTGTGTTATAACCATTATAGCTTCCATTGCTGCCGTTTCTGGTACCGCCCAGGTTGGCACCAGCGTTGCCGCAGCCGCCGAAGAGCATCATGGATACTGCCAGCACCGTAAAAAGTCCTGCTTTCTTGCCAAACATAAAATCCCTCCCAGATTTCATTTTTTATTTTTGCAATACTTCAAGATTGCTTTGTTATTGTTTGCTGTTTAGAGAGAAAAAATCGTCACTTTCTCTGGCACAGGCGACAGATTTTGACAAAAACAAAAAGAGTATACACAGCGCAAACCTTGTGAAAGAATAAAAATATTGTTATAATAAACTGTTAAAAAACATTCAAAAATAAAAAGGCAAAGCGAAATTCACACCGCTGAAGAGTTTAGAGGAACAAAGAGGTTCCTGACTGGAATCCGCAGGGCTGGCTTTGCCCGTACGAGGAAAACAGGGAGTTTCAAGGTGTTTGCACCGCCGGAACGAATCTATTTATTCCTCTGCCTAACCTCGTCGAAATCCTGATTTCGACGAATTTTAAAAAGGAGTGTAAGTTTTTATGACAAAAAGAAGAAGCGGTATCCTGCTGCATCCCACTTCCCTGCCCTCTGCTTTCGGCGTAGGCGACCTGGGACAGGCGGCATATACATTTATCGATAAACTGGAGAAAGCCGACCAGACCCTGTGGCAGATTCTGCCTCTGGTGCCCACCGATGACGGCGGCTCCCCCTACGCAAGCTGTTCCGCCTTTGCGGGCAATCCCCTGCTCATCAGCTTAGAGGAGTTGGCAAAGGATGGACTGCTGACAGAAGACGACCTGAACGCCGCAAGGGTAGAACCCTCCCCGAGAGTGGACTACAAAAAGGCGTCCGCTGCCAAGCTGCCCCTCTTAGAAAAAGCCTTTCAGGCTTTCAATGCAGCAGAAAAACCAGAAGATTACGCAGAATTCTGCGAAAAAAATGCCTTCTGGCTGGAGGATTATGTGCTGTTTGTGGCACTGAAAAACCATTTCCACGCCGAACGTGCCGCAGAGGAACCCCCAGAGAATTTTGATGCTTTCGTAGCGGAATGTGAAGGGCTGGAGCTGACAGAAAAGCAGCAGAAGGACTACTATATCGGCGCAAACTGGAATTCCTTCCCCAGAGGTCTGAAAAAACGCAATCCTGCTTCCCTGAAAAAATGGAGAAGAGAACTGGCAGAGGCCATCGAAAAGGAAACCTTCCTGCAATATATCTTCCAGAAACAGTGGCAGGCAGTGAAGGCCTACGCCAATGAAAAAGGCATTTCCATCATCGGCGATGCACCTATCTTCGTGGCTTATGACAGTGCTGATGTCTGGGCAAACCAGAAGCTGTTCCGTTTGGACAGCAAAGGCTTCCCTACCTGCGTGGCAGGCGTGCCCCCCGATTATTTCAGCGAAACAGGTCAGCTTTGGGGCAACCCTCTTTACGACTGGAAGCAGCATGAAAAAACAGACTTCGCATGGTGGACTTCCCGTATCCAGAAAACACTGGGGGATGTGGATATCCTCCGTATCGACCATTTCCGTGGCTTCGAAGCCTACTGGGAAGTGCCCTTCGGCGCAGAGGATGCCCGGGGCGGCCAATGGGTGAAAGCCCCCGGTCTGAAATTCTTCCATAGCTTAGAGGAAAAGCTGGGCAAGCTGCCCATGATCGCAGAAGATCTGGGCATTATCACCGATGAAGTGCTGGCTCTCCGGAATGCCACCGGCTTCCCCGGCATGCGTATTTTGCAGTTTGCCTTCGGGCAGGATAAAAACAATGCTTACCTGCCCCACAGCTATGACAGAAATACCGTTGTTTATACAGGCACCCACGATAACGATACCTGCCACGGCTGGTATGAAACAGCCTCCGAAGCGGAAAAAGACCACTTCCGCCGCTACATGAACGTAGACGGGCAGAATGTGGCGTGGGACTTAATCCGCCTTGCCTTCTCCTCCTCTGCAGATAAGGCTATCGTGCCTCTGCAGGATGTAATGAACCTGGGGACGGAGCATCGTATGAATATTCCCGGCACCTCCGTGGGCAACTGGGGCTTTACCTTCTCCTTCGACTGGTGGTGGGACGGCTTCACCGATGGCCTGAAATACCTTTCTGAACTCTTCGGCAGAAATGAAAAAGAAGCAGCGAAAACAACAGAGGAATCGGCTGAGTAAGTTGCTTTTCCTACCCCTTTGTGCTACAGTTAAGCTGTAGTTTTATGCAATTCGCCTTTTTTAGTTTTAAGGAGGAAAAATATATGTGCGGCTTTTGCGGCTTTACCGGGCAGATCGCTACGCCCGAGGAAATATTGGAAAACATGAAAAATAAGATCATTCACCGTGGTCCCGACAGCGGTGGCTCCCATATCGATGACGGCATCGCCATGGGCTTCCGTAGACTGAGCTTTCTGGACTTGGAGGGTGGTCATCAGCCTATTTATAACGAAACAAAAGATATGGTCATCACCTTCAACGGTGAAATTTACAACCATCAGGAAATCAGAGAAGAACTGGAAGCCAAAGGTCATGTCATGGGCAGTCATGCGGATACGGAAGTCCTGATCCACGGCTATGAGGAATGGGGCGAAGATATTTTGCAGCGGCTCAGAGGCATGTTCGCCTTCGTCATCTGGGATAAGAAAAACCAGTCCCTCTTTGGCGCCCGGGACTTTTTCGGCATCAAGCCCTTCTACTATACCATTGCCAACGGCAACCTGATTTACGCCTCTGAAATCAAGAGCATTTTGGAGCATCCCGATGTAAAAAAAGAAGTAAACCCCATTGCCCTGGAAAATTATCTGACCTTCCAGTACAGCGTTTTGGAGGAAACCTTCTTCAAGGGCATCTTTAAGCTGATGCCTGCTCATTACTTTACCTTTCAGAATGGCAAAATGGATATCAAACGCTACTGGGAGCCTGTGTTCGAACCCGACCACAGCAAATCCCTGGAACAGTATGTAGATGAGATCGACGCAGCGATGCAGGATTCCATTCAGGCTCACAAAATTGCTGACGTTGAGGTTGGCTCCTTCCTTTCCAGCGGCGTAGACAGCTCCTATGTGGCTGCCTGCTTCCATGGGGATAATACCTTCACCGTTGGCTTCGATTATGCAAAATATAACGAGATCGACTATGCCAAAGCTCTTTCCGAAAAAATTCAGATTAAGAACCACAGCAAGCTGATCTCCGAACAGGAATATTGGGATTCCATCCCCAGTGTGCAGTATCACATGGATGAGCCTTTGGCTGACCCCTCCGCCATTGCCCTGTATTTCGTTACTGGCACAGCGGCGCAGTATGTAAAGACCTGCATGAGCGGCGAGGGTGCCGATGAGCTTTTCGGCGGCTACAATATCTACAGAGAACCCCACGACCTGCTGCCCCTGACTCGTCTGCCCCGCCCTGTCCGCAAGGGCCTGGGCGCAGTGGCAAAGAAGCTACCCAAAATGAAAGGGAAAAACTACCTCATCCGCGGCAGCAAGGATTTGCAGGAACGCTTCATCGGGAACGCTTTCATGCTGAATGAAGCAGAGCGAGAACGCATCCTGAAAAACCCCACAGGCAAATTCAACCACATGGAGCTGACAAAGCCCTTCTATGATAAGGTGAAGGATTTGGATGATGTGACAAAAATGCAGTATATCGACATCCATTTTTGGCTCATCGGCGATATCCTGCTGAAAGCGGATAAAATGAGCATGGCCCATTCCTTGGAAGTCCGTGTACCTTTCCTGGACAAAGTTGTATTCGATGTAGCCCGCAAGGTTCCTACGGAATACAAAGTAAACAAGGAAAATACAAAATACGCCATGCGGCAGGCGGCTCACCGCTATCTGCCCGATATGGTTGCAGAAAAGAAAAAACTGGGCTTCCCCGTTCCCATCCGTGTATGGCTGAAAGAGGATAAATATTACAACATCGTAAAAGAAGCCTTCCACAGCCCTGCGGCACAGGAATTCTTCAAAGTGGACGAGATCATGAAATATCTGGACGAGCATAAAGCCGGCAAGGCGGATAACAGCCGTAAGATCTGGACGGTTTATATGTTCTTGGTATGGCATAAGCAGTTCTTTGAGGATGCCGCTTGATTGGGAGTTCCATTCCCCAACCCACGGCAGGGAAATGACGTAGAGATAGGCACTGCGACAGTATTTTTCATATAATTCTATCAAAATGTCATCTTCCATACGTCCCCTCCTTTTCCTTTCTACAGATAAAACGATTTCAAGAAAAAAGGTTATACCCTGATATAAAAAAAGCACGGCTTACGCCGTGCTTTTTTTCGTTTCTATCAAATTTCAGCGACCTTTGCTTCGATATCTTTATCCAGCATTGCCACTTTATCCTGAGCAGCCTGCAGGCTGTCCGCTTTTACACCGATATAAAATTTCAGTTTGGGTTCTGTGCCGGAGGGACGGATGCAAACCCATGTGCCGTCTTCCAAAGTATAGTGCAGTACATCGGAAACAGGCAGAGGGCTGCCGCTTTCTTCCCCTGTCACCATATTTTTGAACACCTGTGTTTTATAGTCCTTGGCAACCTCTACTTTGTAACCGCCCAGTTCCGCAGGTGTATTTTCCCGGAAGGTTTTCATGATCAGCTGGATGCGGGCCATGCCTTCCAGACCCTTCATAGTCATGGATTTTACGCCTTCCCGATAGTAGCCGTATTTTTCATACAGAGCCAGCAGTGCTTCGTAGAGGGTCATACCTTTTTCTTTATAGTAAGCCGCCATTTCACAGATCATTACGGAAGCATAAACAGCGTCTTTGTCTCTTGCGTAGGTGCCTGCCAAACAGCCATAGCTTTCTTCGAAGCCAAACAGATAAGTGTTGGAGCCTGTTTCGTCAAAACCCTTGATCTGTTCGCCGATAAATTTGAAGCCTGTCAGAACATCGATCTTCTTCACGCCATATTCTTCGCAGATGGGCGCAATCAGTTCCGTACTTACGATGGTCTTGATGACAGCACCGTTTTCAGGCAGTCTGCCCTGTTCTTTTCTGCGGGCAAGGATATATTCTGTTGCTAGGGCGCCGACCATATTGCCTGTCAGGGCAACAAATTCTCCTTTTTCATTTTTTACCATAGCACCCACACGGTCGCAGTCGGGGTCAGTACCGATGATCACATCCGCATCCACTTCAGCAGCCAGCTTCTGTGCCAGAACGAATACCTTGGTATCTTCGGGGTTGGGATAATCCACGGTAGAGAAGGAAGAATCCGGCTGTTCCTGTTCTTTTACGATATATACATTTTTGAAGCCTGCTTTCGCCAGATTGCGGCGCACAGGCATATTGCCGGAGCCATGGAGAGGGGTATAAACGATATTCAGCTTATCCCCCATACGCTGGATCATATCGGGACACATGAGCTGCGCCTGTACGTTTTTGTCGAAGGCTTCGTCCACTTCTTTGCCGATCAGGTTGAACAGCTTCTTTTCTACGGCTTCCGCCTTATCCATCCGCTGGATCTGACCGAAATCTGTTACAGCGTTTACTTCTGTGATGATACCCTTATCTCTGGGGGCTACCACCTGTGCGCCGTCTGCCCAGTAAACCTTGTAGCCGTTATATTCTGGGGGGTTATGGCTGGCTGTCAGCACAACGCCCGCCGTGCAGCCCAGTTCTCTGACTGCGAAGGACAGCATGGGAACGGGGCGCAGGGAAGGATACACGAAGGCAGGAATGCCGTTTGCTGCAAAGATCAGCCCTGCCACCTCTGCAAATTCGGGGGACATGAAACGGGAATCGTAAGCGATGGCAACGCCTTTTGCCTGAGTACCTTCTTTTTTGATGTAGTTGGCTAGACCTTGGGATGCTTTCCCAACGGTGTACTGGTTCAGTCTGTTGCTGCCGTTGCCGATAATGCCGCGCAGGCCGCCGGTACCAAATTCCAGTTCTTTGAAGAAGCGTTCTTTGATCTCATTTTCATCGTCAGCGATGCTTCTCAGCTCCACCTTTGTTTCCTCATCGATAGAGGGGTCTTCCAGCCACTGCTGGTATCTTACACGATATTCTTCCATGATGTTTCCTCCTTAGCATAATTTATAAAAATAGGCATACTTTTTATTCCATGGTCGCATGGAGCGTTGCTGCACTGCCCTGGATCTGGATGGTCTGCCTAAAATCGGCATAGCCGCTCTTTTCCACGGTCACATTATAGGAACCATAGGGCAGGTTTACCTGCATGGGCGCCACGCCGTATTCCTCGCCGTTGATATAAACCCAAGCGCCGTCCACATCGGCCGTTACGGTCAGGGTACCATACTGGATATCCCGCTGAAGCTCTGCATTGACTGTCACACTATCCTGCTGCAGGGATACATGCTGGTTCCATTCCGTATAGCCGTTTTTCAAGATCACAAGGTCATATTCTCCCAAGGGCAGCACTGCAGGGCTTTCCGCTGCTGCGCCGTTGATATACAGCTTATAATCGCTCACATTGGCATTGACGATGATTACGCCAACCTTTTCCTGGGCCTTGGAAAGATCATATTCAAATTCCTTGCCCGCTTCCACCAGGATGCTGTCCTTTCTGGTCTCGATATTGGAGCCGGTCACCGTTACCGTATGGCTGCCTTCTTTTACGGGGATCTTCGCCCCTTCTTCCAGAGGGATGGGCTCTTCCTCATCCAACTGCAGCTTGCCGTTTTTGATATTCTTGGCATTTTCTACGAGGAGATAGCCGTGATATTCCTGCACTTCCACAGACCAGACCATCTCTTCATAGCTCTTCAAAAGCAACACATCGCAGGGCTCTAAGTCCTCGGGGTCGATCTCTTCCTCGTCATACAGGAACATGGCTTCATCGCCATATTCGTAGGTTTCTTCTTCATTGGAAAGGGTCTGTTTTCTGGGATCCACTTCCAGCCCGGTCACTTCTTCCGTCTGGATAGCTGCACTGCTGTAATCGATGGAAAGAAGGGTTTTCCCGTCTTTATCCAGCTCCGCCAGGAAAAGATCCCCCACGTTCACACCGCCATGGGCAACAGCCCGCCCCGCTTCATCGGTCATCTTAGTTTCTTCCGTCAGCTTCAGGGTCTTTTTGTCCTCCTCGGTGATATCATAAACCATGATCTCTTCCTCATCCAAAACCTCTTCCACCAGCATGGGGAAAGCCTGTCCAGAAACTTCCACCGGGGCTTTGCCGGGGCGGAACCCGCAGCGTACCAGAGAAAACCCAAGGATGCAGGCAATGACCCCCACCACTGCCAGCAGGGTGGCAGTCCTTTTACTCAGCCCAAAATAGCCGTCCTCTTCGTCCTCTTCATATTCGTCCCATTCACCGTCCTCTTCCGCCTGTTCTGCGGGAGGCACGGGCCCCTTCACAGGCTCGGGTCGGCGGGTATCGCCCAAGCCGTCCTCTTCGTCCTGTTCTTCTATGGGCATATCGAATCTTTCCGACTCAAAGGCATCCAAAAAGGCATTGGCATCGCCAAGTTCATCGTCGGCAGTATTCTGATTCAGCTGTTTCACCTTTTCATTTATATCATCCAGACGGACTGTCTGGCCAAAATCCTGCTTATCCTTTTGAAAATGATAATCCTTCATCTGTTTCTCCTCCTTCGGGGAAAAATTTGCAGAGTTCTTCATCCTCTATTTTAATCCCTTCTCAGAAAAGTTGCAACAGAAAAAACACAAGGAAGGCCGTTAAGAGAAGCCTTTGCTCCTCCTAACAGCCCCCGGAAACGATGTTTTTCAGTTTCACCCCATTCCCTTCTTCCCTGGCAGCCGCCGCCAGCCGTTCCTGCATAGCGGGAGAAACGCAGGCTCTGCGCCGATTGTAGTATTCATTGACCAGCCGCAGAAATTTTTCCGGATAGACCAGCATCCCCTGCAGCAGGATCAGGTCTTTTTCCAAAAGGGGACAATGCTTCCCATAACTTTCCAGCATAGCATGGATGCCTCTCTCTGCCCCGTCGGTCTTTTTCAGATATCTTCTCAGATAGGCTGCCAGGTCCGCCAAAGGCAGCTCCGTAGTGCATTTATCGAAATTCCCCACATAGATGCGTCCCTTTTCATCCAGCCGAAGGGCTTCCCCTTTATAGGCATTGTGGCAAAAGCCTCCTTCCCCTTCCGCTTTTTCCACAGCTTCGCCATAGCCGCCCTTTTGCAGCAATTCCTCCGCTTCCGCCGCCTGGGCCATATATTGGTCATAATATTGCAGCAGCAGCAAATCGATGGCATCATAGTTGCCCCGTTTGTCGTTTCGCCGGCGTATCTTCGCCAGCTCACTCCGCCGTTTGGCATAGAGCTTCGGCAGACGGTCTTTTTCCCAGCGGGCAGAATCGCTTTTGAGCCCCTTCGCCGCCTTGTGCATCTGCCCCAAGGTATCCGCGCCGCGGATAAAAGCTGCGGCACCGTCCTCCTCCATGGCATCCTGGGGCATCACATCCTCCAAAAGATACAGCACCCCATCACAGCGATAAAAGGGTTCCCCGTCCAAGGCCCGATAAGATCGGCTAATATTGCAGAAGCCGTTTTTTCGTAGCTGTTCCTTCACGCTGAAGGCCAGACGCAGGCTGTCCATGCTGCCCCGGGGCTTTTTCAATTCCCGAATCCCCATATCCGTACGGCAGACCAGCCCCGTTCTCGTCCGCGTGCCATGTTTGAAATGCAGTCCATATCCTTCCCACAATATTTTTTCATAGATCTCCTCCATATTCATTCCCCCTGCTTCCCGACCGAAAATCGTCTCTGAAACATTCTATGGAACAGGCAATCAAAAAAGACCACCTTAGCGGTCTGGATTTTCAGGAAAAGTCCTGGGGGGGGACAAACAAAAAAGAAGCGAACCAAGCATAAAGCTTAGCCCGCCTCTCCTTTTATAAGCTGCGCCCTCAGGGACTCGAACCCTGGACCCACTGATTAAGAGTCAGTTGCTCTACCAACTGAGCTAAGGGCGCATATCTCAATTGCAAAAAATATGATACCACTAACTTTTCCAAATGTCAACGTATTTTTTCATAAAAAAGAAAAAATTTAAAAACCAGCATTGGGACTGTTTACAAACCCATACATCTATGGTGCTGTTTGGGTTTTTTATGATATAATGGGCGCAACGCTATCCGATGGGAGGTTTTAAACTTGAACAAACTGAAAGTTACCATGCCCGCCGATGCGGCATTGATTTTAGATACCCTGAACAAAGGCGGTCACGAGGCCTATATCGTCGGCGGCTGTGTGCGAGATTCCATTTTGGGGCGCATCCCTCAGGATTGGGACATCACCACCTCTGCCCTGCCCGAAGAAACAAAGGCTCTGTTCGACCACACCTTTGATACGGGCATCCAGCACGGCACCATCACCGTGGTGCTCCATAAGGAAAATTACGAGGTGACCACTTATCGTGTGGACGGCGAATATGCCGACTGCCGCCACCCCGATGCTGTTTCCTTCACAAAAAACCTGACGGAAGACCTGCTCCGCCGGGACTTTACCATGAACGCCATCGCCTACCACCCCGCCGAAGGCTTCCGCGACCCCTTCCACGGGCAGGAGGATATTGCGGCGGAAACCATCCGCGGCGTAGGCAACCCTGCTCTGCGGTTTCAGGAGGATGCCTTGCGGATGCTGCGCTGTGTACGCTTTGCGGCACAGCTGGGTTTCCAGATTGAAGAGGAAACCTGGGCGGCTCTCTGCGCCAATACAGCATTGATCCAGAAAATCAGCGTAGAACGGATTCGGGAGGAACTGGAAAAGCTGTGGCTTTCTCCTTTTAAAGAAAAAATGCCCCTCCTTTGGGAAAGTGGTCTGCTGGCGCAGATCGACCCCACCTTGTCCGCCCGTCTGATTGCTCGCAGTCAGACGATTTTAGACGAAATTTCCGCTTGCCCCAAGGATGCCCTGCTCCGTTGGTGCGTTGTTTCGCAGGATTATACTTCCGCTGAAGCGAAAAGCTTCCTGAAAGGCATGAAATTCGATAACCATACCCTGAAACGGGTTTGCCTGCTGCTGGACTATCTGCCCCATGACATACCCACAGAGGCTTATCCCCTGCGGAAGCTGGCAGGCACCATCGGCGAAGAAGCCATGGAACAGCTGCTGCTGCTGCAATCTATCCTTCGCCCCGCTTCCCCACACCGGGAAAGCAAGGCACTGCTCAAAAAGATTCTGGCAGAGGGGGACTGTCTGACCCTGAAAACATTGAAACTGTCTGGCAAAGACCTGATGGATATGGGCGCGCCCCACGGCAAAGAACTGGGCAGTATCCTTGCAGAACTGCTGGATATGGTTCTGCAGGAGCCTGCAAAAAATACAAAAGAAATTCTGACAAAACAGGCCCGCTCCATTCTGGAAGAAAAAGGTCTGCTGTAAGGAGGAGTAGTATGATCGGTGAAAAAGGCTTTATTTTGGAAAATGGTGTGGAACTGCCCTTCCTGGGCTTCGGCACCTATCTGGTGAAAGAAGAAAGCATCCTTCTGGATGCATTGCAGGCAGGCTATCGCCATCTGGATACCGCCAGAAGATATGAAAATGAGAAAGAAGTAGGTCGGGCTGTGAAAAACAGCTGCATCCCCCGTCGAGAAATCTTCCTGACCTCCAAGGTATGGAAAACAGAACTAGGCTACGATAAGACCATGAAAAGCTTTGATGCCACCCTAAAGGACTTGGGAGTAAATTATCTGGATCTGTTCCTGATCCATTGGCCCATGCCTTACCCCGGCGCAGACTGGAAGCCATTGGTGACGGAAAGCTGGAAGGCTTTAGAGCAGCTTTATGAAGAAGGGGCTGTCCGTGCCATTGGGGTCTGCAATTTCCTGCCCCAGCATCTGCTGCATCTGATGAAAAACGCCAACACCCTGCCTATGGTAGATCAGCTGGAATTCCACCCCGGCTATCCCCAGCATGCCACCACCGCTTTCTGCATGAACCACGGCATACAGGCAGAGGCTTGGAGCCCCTTTGGACGGGAAAAACTGCTGGATGACCCTCTGATCTTGGAGCTGGCGAAAAAATACGAGAAAAGTCCTGCCCAGATCTGCCTGCGGTTCTGCCTGCAGAATAATGTGCTGCCCCTGCCCAAATCATCCACACCGAAGCGGATGAAAGCAAATCTGGAACTCTTCGATTTTGATTTGGAATTGGAGGATGTGTATCGGCTGATGACCATGCCTCAGACGGGATGGTCGAGGATTCATCCGGAGCATTTTGCATAAAAAGCATCCAACAGACGTAAATAACTCGGTGGTCAAAAATACCAAGAACCTCTCTTTTTCCTGAAGAATACATTGACAGAACTAAAGTGTGATAGTAAAATAGATTTTATTGAATGAATATTACGAATGTGAGGTGAGATCATGGACGGCAGTAGTGGTAGTCGAAGTACAGGCAAGGTATTCATATGTTGTCAGAAATGGGACGACCCTCCGTCGTTTCTGTTCTGACTTTATTTTCATGCGCTAATATATGATAATATATGAGTACCATTGTCCATTCTAAAGCTGCACTGCATCGGCATAAGACGTGTGTAGGGCTTGCAGGCTGTCAGGTGACAATGGTATTTTTATGTTCATTTTCACCTGCAGTGCAATGCTTTATGCCGCCTTTCCACAACGGATTCCTTTGGACCGTATTCAGCTAGATGTATAAAGGAGGCAAAAGGCAATGAACACAAAAAAGAATATTTTAAACGAACCGATCGTATTAACACATCAGCAGGACTATAAAGAAGAGATCGCCAACATCATCAGAAGCGACCTGACCCCCAAACTTTTACGAAAACGGCTTCTGGAATATCACAAAAACGATATTGCCGCTGCCATTGCGCTCCTCAAAAAAGAGGAGCGATACAAATTATACAGCATATTGGATGCTCCGATGCTGTCTGACATTTTAGAGTATACAGAAAATTTGCCTGTGTATTTGAATGAAATGGGGATGAAAAAAAGAGTAGAAATTTTATCTCAGTTAGAAGTATCCACAGCAGCAGACTATCTGCAGCAGCTGGAAAAAACAGAATGTCACAATATCCTTGATCTCTTGACGGAAGATGTTAAGAACAGGATCCATTTTCTCTGTTCCTTCGATGAGGATGAAATCGGCAGCAAAATGACAGATAATTATATTTCTATCCCCACTGATCTCAGTATACGGCAAGCAATGAAGGAATTGATCACGCAGGCAGCCGACAACGATAATATCGGGACAATCTATGCAGTAGATCAGGCAGGCGTCCTGATCGGTGCCATTGATTTGAAGGATTTAATCATCGCAAGGGAAAATACCCCCCTTGAAGATATCCTTATGACGTCCTATCCTTATATCTATGCAAACGAGCAGATCGAAGACTGTTTAGAAAGGATAAAGGGCTATTCTGAGGATTCCATCCCCGTGTTGGATTCCGAGAACAGACTGAAGGGCGTATTGACAGCTCAGGATGTCACCCAGCTGATTGATGATGAAATGGGGGATGATTACGCCAAGCTAGCCGGCCTGACCTCCGAGGAAGATCTGCACGAGCCTCTCAGAAAAAGTATCGGCAAACGGTTGCCTTGGCTTATCATCCTGCTAGGAATGGGCATTCTGGTATCCAGCGTAGTCGGGCTTTTCGAAAACGTAGTAGCTCATCTTGCGCTGATCGTGTGCTTCCAGTCTCTGGTACTGGATATGGCAGGTAATGTAGGTACCCAATCTCTGGCCGTTACCATCCGCGTACTAATGGATGAACAGCTCAGCGGCAAACAGAAGCTTTTCCTCGTTTGGAAGGAATCCCGTGTAGGACTGCTCAACGGGCTAATTCTAGGGTTGCTTTCCTTCCTGCTCATCGGGGCATATCTGATATTTTTCAAAGGACAACCGGCAGCACTGGCCTTCTCCGTATCCTTCTGTACCGGTGCAGCCCTGCTCGTATCCATGCTGTTATCCAGCATTTCCGGAACCACTGTTCCCCTCTTTTTTAAAAAACTGAATATTGACCCGGCTGTAGCTTCCGGTCCCCTGATCACAACCATCAACGATTTGGTTGCGGTGGTGACCTATTACGGCTTGGCATGGATCCTGCTGATCAACATCCTACAGTTTTAATGGGGCAGCGGCAGATCCCCTTTCCAAAAAGAAGCAGACGAAAGTTTTTCGTCTGCTTCTTTGCTTTTAATTCTTCTTTTCGTATATATCAAAGGAAAACTTCACACCATTCTCCTCCTGCACTTCCCCTTTTTCCGCCAATTCCCAATGAGGGTTTTCATCCAGATTGGGGAAGGTGGTATCCGCAGGGTAGGTATGATAAATTTTTGTCACATACGCCTTTTCACACTGGGGCAGAAGCTGTGCATAGATGCTGCCGCCGCCGGCAACAAAAACCTGTTTCCCTGCGTAGGGTTCCAGCACCTTAGGCAAATCGGCCAAATCGTGGCACAGCACAACGCCTTCTGCTTCATAAGTCTGATTTGTTGTCAGTACGATATTCACCCGATTGGGCAAGGGCTTTTGATTGGGGAAGGATTCCAGAGTTTTTCTCCCCATAACCAGCACATTGCCTGTGGTTTTCCCACGGAAATTTTTCATATCTGCAGAAATGCGCTGCAGCAAATTGCCATCTTTGCCAATGCCCCATTTTTCATCAACTGCTACGATAATATCCATAAAATCTCATCCTTTCCATCCGATTCGTAGATTTGCTCCTCAAATCTACTCATGACAAACCGCATCTTGCGATGCTCCAAAACGTCTTTGTCGTTTTCGCCATAAGCCTGCGTCTTATGGCAGTTTGTCAGATGGCTACGGGCACTTTGCCCAGAGACTTATGATACTGATAGTCCTCCACGATGAAATCATCCACGGTGAAATCATAGAAATTTTTCACTTCAGGGTTCAGTCTCCCCTTTGGCGCAGGCAGGGGTTCTCTTTCCAGCATCTGCTTCACCATATCCACATGTCTGTCATAAATATGCATATCAGAGATCACGTGGATCAGCTCGCCGGGCTCCAGACCGCTCACCTGAGCGAACATCATTAGCAGGGCGGAATACTGCACCACATTCCAGTTATTTGCTGTCAAAGTATCCTGAGAACGCTGATTCAGAATACCATTCAGTTTATTGCCTGTCACGTTGAAGGTCATGCTGTAGGCACAGGGTTCCAGTCCCATTTCCGTCAGGTCTGCAAAGTTATAAATATTCGTCATGATCCGTCGGGAGGCAGGGGTATTTTTCAGCTGCCACAGCACGTTATCCACCTGATCCATTTCGCCGTGGGGGAATTTATATTTCACCCCCAGCTGATAGCCGTACGCCTTACCGATGGAACCAGTCTGATCCGCCCAGGAATCCCAGATCCTGCTGTTCAGGTCGTTTACATTGTTAGATTTTTTCTGCCAGATCCACAAGATTTCATCGATGGCAGCCTTCCAGTTGGTATAGCGCAGGGTCATCAGGGGAAATTCCTCCTGCAGGTTATAGCGATTCACCACGCCAAAGGTCTTGATGGTATAGGCAGGGGTACCATCCTCCCAAACGGGGCGCACTTTTTCGTTTTCTGTAGAAAACCCACTCTCTAAAATCTGCCTGCAATTTGCTTTGAAAATTTCATCTGCTCTGCTCAAAGCGACTCCTCCTTCATCTCTTTTTCCTCTATCTTCTTCCGAAAAATCGGATACTTGTCCATAATAAATTTATTATACTCAAAATCCCTCTTTTTTGCTATCCCCATATTCATGCGGAGCAGAAAAAGGTTTTTATATTATATAACCCCCTCTTTTTCCGCGGATTTGCATGTTCTTTTTTCCATACACAGCGGAAAATTGCTTGTCCTTTCTCCAAAAAGGGGTGTCCCCTTGTTGCTTCTTTTTCATTTTTATGGTATATTTTTTCTAATGGCAAAAAGCATCTGTTTTTCCATTGCGGACACCCCTGTTGGAATACATAGCCTACAGAAAAAACGACGTTTTCCGGTTGGATGCTTTCCGGGAATCCATTTATGGGAGGTTGTAAATTATGAAAAAGTTTATTGCTCTGGCTCTGGCCTCTGTCATGACACTGTCTCTGGCAGCCTGCGGCGGCGGTTCTGAAGATGCAGCAACATCTTCTGTTTCTGGCACAGCCATCAGCGGCGACACCATCAAGATCGGTGTTTTCGAACCTACCACAGGCGAAAACGGCGGCGGCGGTATGCAGGAGGTTCTGGGTATCCGTTATGCAAACACAGTAGCACCTACCGTTGATATCAACGGCACCACCTACAACATCGAACTGGTAGAAGTTGATAACCAGTCCGATAAGACAGCAGCTGTTACAGCAGCACAGTCTCTAATCTCTTCTGGCGTTGTGGGCGTTCTGGGCTCCTATGGCTCCGGCGTTTCCATCGCAGCAGGTCAGACTTTTGCTGAAGCAGGCGTTCCCGCCATCGGTTGCTCCTGCACAAACCCTCAGGTTACAGCAGGCAACGATTTCTACTTCAGAACATGCTTCCTGGATCCTTTCCAGGGCACAGTAATGGCTTCCTACGCAGCAGAAGAAATGGGCTACAAAACAGCTGCTATCGTAAGCCAGAACGGCGATGACTACTCCACAGGGATCGCAGCTTACTTCAAAAAGGCATTCGAATCTCTGGGCGGCACAATTGTTGCTGACGAAACCTACCAGACAAACGAATCCGACTTCAATGCCATCCTGACAACTGTAAAACAGTCCGAAGCAGAATGTGTATTCATCCCCTGCTCTATCGCAACAGCAACTCTGATCCTGCCCCAGGCAAAAGCAAACGGTCTGGACGCACACATTCTGGGTTCCGATACATGGGAAAATGAATCCATCGTCATCGCAGCGGGCGACGCAGCAGAAGGCGTTGTATTCTCCACATTCTTCGATGAAAACGATGAATCCACACCTCTGGCAAAAGACTTTGTTAACGGCTTCAAAGCATACCTGAACGAAGATGCACAGCGCATCACTCTGAACGGCGGCACAGACGGCGTAGCAGCTGTATCCGCTCTGGGTTATGACGGTTACATGACAATGGTAACAGCTCTGGCATCTCTGGATGGCACAGAAGGTGACCTGACAAGCGTAAACCTGCGCGATGCCCTAGCAGCAGTCAACTATGACGGCGTAACAGGCAACATCACTTTCGATGCAAACGGCGACGCTAACAAAGACGCTGCTTATCTGAAGAAGGTTGAAGGCGGCAATTTCGTATTCGTGAAGAAACAGCTGGACGAAACAAAATAAGTCTCTTTGCTTCGGGTGATCCCGAAACGAACCAAAGAAATTTTTGCGGCGGGATAGATCGTCCCGCCGCTTTTTCATTAGCAGTCTTTTCCGGAAGGAAAAGAAATAACCTTATTATCGGCTTATGAAGGTTTATACAGATCACTTTGTGGTCTCTATAAACCTTCATAAATAACAATGTCAGGAGGTTTCTTATGACATCAACAGCATTCTTACAATACTGCCTGACGGGCATTTCCATCGGCGGCATCTATGCCCTGATCGCCATTGGTTACACCATGGTTTACGGCATCCTGCGCCTGATCAACTTTGCCCACGGCGACATTTTCATGATGGCAGCATACTTTATGATCTTCGCCATGGTGGACTTTGCGCTGCCCTGGTATGTTTCCATCGTTATCGTTTTGGCTGCGACCATCCTTTTGGGCGTTGTCATCGAAAAAGTGGCCTATAAGCCCCTGCGCAGTTCCCCTCGTATGTCTATCATGATCTCTGCCATCGGTGTTTCCTACCTGCTGCAGAATCTGGCTACATACCTGTTCTCCGCTCTGCCTAAAGGCTATCCCAAAATCGATTTCCTTATGAAGACCATCACCATCGGCGGTATCTCTACTTCCGTGGTAACCTTCATCACCCCTATCCTGACGCTTGTATTCGTTTTCCTGCTGCTGCAGCTGATCAACCATACAAAGATCGGTATGGCTATGCGGGCCGTTTCCAAGGATTTCGAAACTTCTCAGCTGATGGGCATCAAGATCAACCGCGTCATCAGCTTTACCTTTGTCATCGGTTGTTTCCTGGCCGGTGTAGGTTCTATCCTGTATTTCACACCCCGCCCCTCTGTCTATCCCCTGGTAGGCTCTTTGCCCGGTCTGAAATGCTTCATTGCCGCAGTATTCGGCGGCATCGGCTCCATCCCCGGCGCGATGCTGGGCGGCTTTGTCATTGGTCTTTCCGAAACCTTTATCAAGGCTGCAGGCTATTCTGAATTCAGTGATGTATTCACATTCATCCTGCTGATCGTTGTTCTGCTGTTCAAGCCTACAGGGCTTTTCGGCGAAAAGATCACAGAAAAAGTGTAAGGGCAGGTGAACGATATGACAGAACAGAAAAAACACAAACTATCCATCCTCCTTTCCGTAATCGCCATTGTTGTTTTGGCAATCTTCTTGGTGGGTGTCAACAAATTCACTTCCCCCACCTATATGCTGCGTACGGTACTGCAGCTGGGTACCATCTATGCACTGGTGGCAGTTTCCATGAACCTGTTGAACGGCTTTACCGGGCTGTTTTCTCTGGGGCAGGCGGGCTTTATGGCTTTGGGTGCCTATACCTTCGCCATCTTCACCATCCCTGTGAACCAGCGTCCAGGTGTATACTATCTGTACGGTGTGGCCGACTGGCTGGCAAATATTGAACTGCCCATCGCGGCAGCCCTCATCATTGCCGGTATCGTCTGCGCCATCATGGCAGCCCTCATCGGTGCCCCTGTACTGCGGCTGAAAAGTGACTACTTCGCCATTGCCACACTGGGCTTTGCGGAAATCGTCCGTATCATCGTGGGCAGCTCTCCTATGAACCGCATCACCAACGGCTCTCTGGGGCTGAAGCTGATCCCCAAATTCCCCAACTTCTATTTCCCCTTTATCGTTGTAGCCATCTGCATCTTTATCGTTTGGCTGCTGATCAACTCTTCCTATGGCAGAGCCTTCAAAGCTATCCGTGAAGATGAAATCGCCGCAGAAGCAATGGGGATCAATCTGGCAAAGCATAAACAGATGTCCTTTATCATCAGCTCCTTCTTCGCCGGCATCGGCGGTGCGCTGATGGCAATGTATATGGGTGCCATCACATCCACTACATTCAACATCACTCTGACATATAATATCCTGCTGATCGTCGTCATCGGCGGTATGGGTTCCATGACCGGCAGCATCATCTCCTCCTTCATTGTCATTGCAGCAAGGGAATGGTGGCTCCGCTTTTTGGATCAGCCCTTCTTCATCGCCGGAGTGCAGATCCCTCTGTTCAAATCAGGCTTTCGTATGGTAGTATTCTCCATCATCCTGATGATCGTGGTTCTGTTCTTCCGCAAGGGCATCATGGGCACCAAAGAATTCAACTGGAACTTTATTCTGAAGCGTTTGGATAAAAAAGAAAAAACTCCCGTAGGAGGTGAGGGCAATGAGTGAAAAAAAGACCATCTTGAATGTAAAAGATGTAACGATGCAGTTTGGTGGTGTCGTTGCCGTAAATAACCTCACTCTGAAAGTAAGAGAAGGGGAAATCGTTTCCCTGATCGGCCCCAACGGCGCAGGGAAAACAACTGCCTTTAACGTCATCACAGGCGTATATGCTCCCACCAACGGTGAAGTAAAATTCCATGGCAACACTATCATTTCCAACTACCCTAAGGGGAAAATGGATAAACTATATGCAGGGGAAAACAAAGGCAAATACAAAAAAATGCTGGAACCGACCCCTGATAAGATCACAAAACTGGGCATCGCCCGCACCTTCCAGAATATCCGCCTGTTCAAGGAACTGACCGTTCTGGAAAACGTGCTGATCGCAAAGCACATGCGGATGAAAGCCAATATCTTTGCGGATACCTTCCGCCTGAACCATAAGGAAGAACAGAAAATGCGGAAAGATTCTCTGGAACTCTTGCGTATTCTGGCCCTGTATGATGTAAAGGATGAAATTGCATCCTCTCTGCCCTATGGTAAGCAAAGACATCTGGAAATCGCCCGTGCATTGGCAACAGAGCCTTCTCTGCTGCTGCTGGATGAACCTGCCGCAGGGCTGAACCCCCAGGAAACAGACGAACTGACAGAGTTCATCAAGGATATCCGCAATAAATTCCACCTGACAATCTTCATGATCGAGCACCACATGAATCTGGTTATGGATATTTCCGACTGGATCTACGTGATCGACTTCGGGAAACAGATCGCCAACGGCACCCCGGTGGAAATCCAGAATAACCAGCATGTAATCGACGCATATTTGGGGGTGGCTGATGATGAGTAATATTCTTGAGATCAAAAATCTGGTGGTTTCCTACGGCGGTATCGAGGCTGTTAAGGGCATCAACATCACCGTGCCCGAAGGCCAGATCGTGACCCTGATCGGTGCCAACGGCGCAGGCAAATCCACAACACTGAAATCTATCTCCGGTCTGGTGAAGCCCAAGCAGGCTTCTATCCTCTATAAGGGGCAGGAGATCGTGGGCAAAACCCCCGACTATATCGTTTCCCAGGGCATCACACTAGTGCCTGAGGGCAGACGGGTATTCCCCAACCTGACCGTTTTGGAAAACCTGAAGATTGGTGCATATCTCAGAAAGGACAGCCTGAAGGAGGACCTAGAATACATCTATTCCCTCTTCCCCCGTCTAAAAGAAAGAGAATGGCAGATGGCAGGTACCCTTTCCGGCGGCGAACAGCAGATGCTGGCCGTGGGCCGTGCCCTCATGAGCAGACCCAAGGTCATCATGATGGATGAACCTTCTCTGGGGCTAGCACCTTTGGTGGTTAAGGATATTTTCAAAATCATCCAGACCATCAATGAACAGGGCATTACCGTCCTGCTGATCGAACAGAACGCCAATATGGCCCTGAAGGTTGCCCATAAGGCTTACGTTATCGAAACCGGCAACATCACCATGGAAGGCACCGGCGCAGAGCTGCTGGCAAATGAAGAGATCAAACAGGCTTATCTGGGGAAAACGAAATAAGAATGCAATCCCCCGAGGGAAAGCAAACAAAAAAGGACTTTTTACGAAGTCCTTTTTTGTTGTGTTTATGTAATACTGCTGTGTTCCCACCGATGCCCTTTATATCGAACAAGAAACAGCACGGCACGCACTGCCCAGTCAATGGTCATTGCCACCCAAACGCCGAACACGCCCATTCCCATCCTTACGCCCAGGATATAGCTGAACCCAATACGGAACACCCACATGGAAACGATAGACCAAACCATGCAATATTTTACATCACTGGCGGCACGAAGGGTATTTGCCAATGTGAAGGCCTCAGGCCAGATGATGATTGCAATAACACCATGCCACCAAAGGATTTTTCGGGTATATTCCATAGCCTCAGGAGACAGATGATACAGATACATCACCACAGGCAAAATCGCCAGAATGACCGCTGTAAAAATGATCGTCAGCACATGGACCAGCTTCACGATCTTACGGGTATAGAATCTTGCCATATCATAATCCCCTGCCCCCACACAGCGGGAGCAAACAGTGATGACTGCCATCCCCACGCTCATGCCGGGCAAAACCTGAAATGTCGCCAGAATATTGGAAACGGCATTGGCAGCGATAGAAGCCGTACCAAAGGTGGCGATCATACTCAGCACCATGATCTTCCCCAGCTGGAACATACCGTTTTCCAAGCCATTGGGTACGCCGATATAGGCGATCTTTTTCAGCAATTCCCCATCCAGACGGAAGGAAAAGGGCTTTTCCAGATGCAGATGCAGAGAAGGGCTTCGCAGCAGCAGTGTGATGCCAACACCCGCAAACATACGGGAAGCCAATGTAGCCGTTGCCGCACCGGCAACCCCCATTTTAAACCCAAAAATCAGGATGGCATTGCCGCAGACATTGATGGTATTCATGATTATGGAAAGATACATGGGCACCTTGGCATTTCCCTGGGTACGGAATACCGCAGCACCGGCGTTATACAGAGCAATAAAGGGAATGGATGCTGTAACGATCACCAGATAGGTCTTTGCCACCTCCATTACATTTGCTTCAATGTCTCCAAATACATGATGTAAGATCAGATTGCGTGTCAGATAGATCACTGCCATAACGATGACAGAAGCCACCGCTGTAAATAAGATCAGCTGATTAACAGCCTTGTTGGCCTTCTCCCGATTATTCTGCCCGATATACTGCCCCGCAACGACAGCACCACCGGTGGCCAGTGCCGCAAACAGATAAATCAGCAGGATAAAGATAGTATCCACCAGAGAAACGCCAGAAACGGCATGTTCCCCAACGTTGGCTACCATGATAGAGTCACACATCCCTACCAGTACTGCCAAAAACTGTTCAATGATCATTGGTACGATCAGCCGCTTCAAATCATGATTGGAAAAATAATAGGATTTCTCCTCCATTTTGACTGCTTCCATGATTTTTCTCCTTTCTTTTTTCTCTTTCGTACAGACCTGCCCTTTTGGAAAAATGATCTCATCCCAAAAGAGAAAAGAGTCTCCAAACTACAGTGGATACTCTTTTATGCTATTTTATGTAAATTTGTCAATGAAACAAGGAGAGGGCGCAATAGACCAGCAGCAGTGCCATCACCACATTCAGGATCTTCTTGTACTCCTCAAAGAATTTCTGGAAAATGGAACCGAACAACAGCCAGCAGATATTGGAAAACAGCACAACAAACCAGTTGATGACCAGCGTCAGGGCAAACATGCCAAAGGAACGGTCATAGGGGAAAACAAAGTTGGTGATCAGAGTCATACCATACAAGAGCCCCTTGGGATTGACGAACTGCAGGATGATCCCCACATGAAAAGCCGTGGTATCCAGCTGGAGCTTGCTTTCCTTTTTATCCCTGGGCTTATCCCGCCAGATGGTCCACGCCAGCCAGAGGATGTATAACGCACCGATAGGCGTCATCACCTTCAGGATTACGGGGATATAGGAATAGATGAAAAGATTACAGCCAATGGCGCAAAGCAAGATCAGCGTAAAGCCCGTAGTGACGCCAAAGCAGAATTTCAGGCTTTTCCTGAAGCCGAAATTGGTTCCGTTTGCCATACACATCAGGTTATTGGGTCCCGGTGTGATACAGGAGACGAAGATATAAGAGAAAAATGCAAACCAATTGAACATGAGTTCCTCCTGATACATCAAAAATGCCACTTTATAAAAAGTGGCTTTTTCTTATTCTTCCTCGTTTTCTTTCAGGGGCTTCACAGGCAGACCATCTTTCAGCTGATGTTCATGCATATCTTCGCCACTGTAGTACATTTCGTTGATCTTATAGAGCAATGTCATCAGGCTGTCTGTCAGGTGAACATTTTCCACCAAAACATCATCGGGAACCTGCAGATCCACATGGCTGAAATTCCACATGCCTTTCACACCCCATTTTGCCAGATCGTTGGCTACCTTCACCGCCTGCGAACGGGGAAGAGTCAGGATCGCAACATCCACGGGGTTGTTTTTCACATAGGCCTCCATTTGGTCGATATCGTACACTTCTACGCCGCGGATGGTCATCCCAATCAGACGGGGATTGATATCGAATACAGCCTTGATGACAAAACCACGCTTCTCGAAATTGGTATAGTTCACCAAAGCCTGCCCGATATTACCGCCGCCTACGACGATCATATTGTACAATCTATCCAAACCTAAGATCTTTTTGATTTCATTGTAGAGGTATTCAACGTTATACCCATAGCCCTGCTGACCAAAACCGCCGAAATTGTTGAGATCCTGGCGAATCTGGGAAGCGGTGATGTTCATTTTTGCACTGAGCTCTTTTGAGGAAATGCGAGTGATATCACTTTCCAGCAAGTCGCCCAAATAGCGATAGTATCTGGGTAATCTGTTGATTACTGCCGGGGAGATCTTTTTTTCGCTGTCCATAAATTCCAAATCCTCTCATTATAGAGTAAGACAAAAGAAAACAAAATTACTGTTTCTTTTATTTTTAAGTCAATTTTAGTATAGCACTCCTGTTATTTTATTGTCAACAATAACTCTTTTAATCCACTGGATTTTCTGTTATCATAAAAGCAGAAAATGCACTGCAAACGGAGGTTGTATAAATGATACTTGCATGCAGACAATTACACAAAGCATACGGCATCGATGTGATTTTGGAAAAAATCACCTTTCACATCGAAGAACGGGAAAAAGCCGCCATTGTCGGGGTAAACGGTGCCGGTAAGACCACCCTTTTCAAGGTGCTGACCGGAGAAATTTCTGCCGACGGCGGTGAATTTTATCTCAAAAAAGATGCATCTTTAGGCTATCTTGCCCAGAATATACAGATAGAAAGCGACCGCACGATCTATGAAGAAATGCTATCGGTTTTCGAAAAAATCATCCAGACCGAAGCAAATCTTCGTGAATTAGAAAACGAAATGGGCAGCTTGAGCGGACAAGCCTTGGCAGACAAGATGGAAGAATATGCCGCTTTACAGCATTACTTTGAGCAAAATGACGGCTATAGCTATCAGAGCCGCCTAAAAGGTGTACTGAAAGGCCTTGGCTTCGCAGACAACGACTTCAACCGTCCCATGAACCAGCTTTCCGGCGGACAGAAGACCCGTGTCCATCTGGCAAAGCTGCTGCTTTCCAAGCCCGATGTGCTGCTGTTGGACGAACCGACGAACCACTTGGATATCGCTTCCATCGAGTGGCTGGAGGATTTTCTGCGGACATACCCCAATTCTGTCCTCATCATCTCCCACGACCGTTATTTTCTGGATCGCATCGTGACCAAGGTCATCGAAATCGAAAATAAAAAATCCACCATCTATAACGGCAACTACTCCTTCTATTGGCAGCAGAAAGAGATCAATCGGGAGATCCAGCAGAAGGCCTACGATATGCAGCAGAAGGAAATCAAACACCAGGAGGATGTCATCCGCACCCTGCGCTCCTTCAACCGGGAAAAATCCATCAAACGGGCAGAAAGCCGGGAAAAAGCACTGGATAAAATGGAACGCATCGACAGACCCGATGCCCTGCCCGACCAGATGCGCCTGACCCTGACCCCCTTCCTTACCAGTGGCAACGATGTGCTCCATGCAGAAAACCTCTCCAAATCCTATGGCGGGCAAAAGGTTTTCCAGAATGTTTCCTTCGATGTAAAAAGAAGCGATAAGGTAGCCATCATCGGCCCCAATGGCGTGGGCAAATCCACTCTGTTTCGCATGCTGTTGAAGGAGGTTTCCTCCGACAGCGGGCTGATTCGCTTCGGCACCAATGTATTCGTTGGTTATTATGACCAGGAACAGGCAAAATTAGACGAGACAAAAACGATTTTCGAGGAAATTTCCGATGCCTACCCCACTTTGACCCAGGGTCAGATCCGCAATATGCTGGCAGCCTTTGTTTTTACAGGGGACGATGTATTTAAGCCCATCTCTGCCCTTTCCGGCGGGGAAAAGGGGCGTGTTTCCCTGGCGAAGATCATGCTTTCCAAGGCGAATCTGCTGATGCTGGACGAACCCACCAACCATCTGGACATGTTCTCCAAGGAAGTGCTGGAAAGCGCCCTGAACCGCTACGAGGGTACGGTCATCTATATTTCCCACGACCGTTATTTTATCAACAAAACTGCCGAAAAGATTCTGGAGCTGACCCCCGATGGCGTCATCCTCTACAACGGCAATTATGATTATTATTTGGAAAAGAAGGCTGAGCGTGCCCGCAACGAGGCGGAAAAAGCCCTGCAGAATCCCCAGAACGCCGCAGCCACACCTGCCCAGCCCATCAGCGATACGAAAAACGACTGGCTGAAGCAGAAGGAACAGCAGGCGGCGGAACGAAAACTGGCCAATAAAATCGCCAAGCTGGAAAAGGAGATCGAGGAAACGGAAGCAGCCATCGCCAAAGCCGACGAGGTCATGGCGGCTTGCGGCACCGATTACAGCAAAGCCAACGAAATCTTTGCGGAAAAGACCAAGCTGGAAGAAAAGCTGGAAGGTCTGTATGAAGAATGGGAAGAATTGAATAGTTAAGACCTTTTCGTGGGGTTTTACCCCACACCCCACCAGGGCATCATGCCCTGGACCTGATTTGCAAAGCATACGCTTTGCAGAAGGATAAATAATAAAAAAGGATATGGCTGATAAAAGCCGTATCC
This sequence comes from uncultured Clostridia bacterium, assembly GCA_937901125.1. GTDB lineage: Bacteria > Bacillota > Clostridia > Lachnospirales > Anaerotignaceae > Anaerotignum_A. The sequence goes on from CALCGT010000023.1 coordinate 52,943, forward strand.
TCTTTTTATTTTAGCGAATGAAATTTGTTTTGATTTTTTCTTCCTTTTCAGGCAGAGCCACACCGGCGTTCTTGCCCGCTTCAATGCATTTCAGAAGCCATACCATATTTCTGCCGATGGCACGCATATTCTGCATCCCTTCCAAATCCTGCTTCACTTCCTCCGGCGTATTGCCATGAACCTGATTCCAGTAGTTGCCGGAAACAACAGGCATATTGCTGATAGTAAAGTATTTATTCAGCTGATCGAAAGTAGCGGATGCGCCGCCTCTGCGGCAGGAAACCACTGCTGCCCCCAACTTATTGGCAAAACCACCATTGGACATTACGAACAGTCGGTCGAAAGCGGAAGAAGCCTGACCCGCTGCGGAAGCATAGTGGACAGGTGCGCCAAGGATAATGCCATCTGCCGCCAAGGCCTTGTGCAGAATCTTATTCACCACATCCTCCTGCACGCATTTTCCGTTTTTCTTGCAATAGCCGCAACCCAAACAGCCGCCAATGGGCTTATTGCCCAGATAGAACATTTCTGTTTCAATGCCTTCTGCCCGCAGGGTCTTTTCAATCTCCTTCAGGGCAGTGTATGTGCAGCCATGACCGTTGGGGCTGCCGTTGATGAGAAGTACCTTCATATTCTCTCCCCCTATGCCTTTTTCTCTTATGAAAAGGACGGCACCAATTGCGGCACCGTCATCGTTTCGTGTTGATTATTTGTTTTCCAGATAAGCGTTCAGTTCCTTCACCAGCTTATCGCAATCCATACCGTGAACCATGGATGCTTCTTCCAGTGTTTCGCCTGCAGCGGAAGGGCAGCCTACACAGTGCATACCATTCTGCATCAGGATCATACCTGCACCTCTGTCCATCATCAGCAGTTCGCCAATTGTCATATCTTTTGTTGCTTTCATGGGAAACTCCTCCTTCTATTAAAAAAATTGATTTCTGCTGTTATTATACCAAACCAGCTTGCATTTTACAACTAGATTGCCATTTCTCCGCAAAGGATGCTATACTAAAAACAGAAAAACAATAAAAAGGAGGCAACCACATGAAAAATACATTGAAAGAAAAACTGGCAAAGGGCGCAAAACCCATCGGCACCTTCTTTGAATTGGGCAGTCCTAGCGTTGTCGAGGCCCTTGGCAGAACCGGTTTGGATTTCATCATTTTGGATAACGAACACGGCCCCTTTGAAGCCGAAAGCAGCCGTGATTTTGCCCGTGCGGCGGAAAATGCTGGACTGACCGCACTGGCTCGCGTCCGCGAAGTAAGCCGTCCCGCCATTTTGAAGCTGTTAGACGTAGGTGTGCAGGGGCTTATTGTGCCCGATGTACATACCGTAGAGCAGGTACAGCAGATCGTGGAATACGCAAAATATTTCCCTGTGGGCAAGCGTGGCTTCTGCCCGTCCCGTAAGGACGGCTGGGGCTTCGACGAAATGGCACAGCAGTCCGTTCCCGACCAGATGGCCTACTGGAATGAACAAACCCTGGTCATCCCCCAGTGCGAAACCGTCGGCGCATTAGAACAAATCGAAGAGATCGTCGCTATGGATGGCGTAGACGGCATCTTTATCGGCCCCTTCGACTTGTCCATCTCCATGGGCATCCCCGGCCAGTTCACCCATCCCGACTTCGTTGTAGCCCTGGAACGGGTACAGAAAGCCTGCAAGGATGCAGGGAAATTCTGCATGATTTTTGCCGGCAATCCCGCCGCTGTTGCAGAACGTTTCCAGCAGGGCTACGATTCTGTGGCTTATAGTCTGGATGCCACAGTGCTGGCGGCTGCATATAAAAATGATATCGCAGAAATCCGCAAAATCATTTGAACATACAAAAAACCCTACCATTTTCGGTAGGGTTTTCTTCATTTAAATCTATTCAATATCCAGAATTACTTTTCTGCACTGGGTACAAAGCTGACCTTCCATCTTCGCACCACTCATATAACTCTTCGCCAACAGGTATTCCTGCTTCTTTCCTGTTTCCTCATCCACTGTTTTCCACTGGATGTATCTGCCGGAGGTCAGTGTGCCTTCGGACATTTCATTGCCGCAAAAAGGACATTTCATATCTCCTTCCTCCTTTTATTCTTTTGCACTCTCAGGATAAAGCACCGCATCTTCCGTTGCGTCACCAATGGTGCGATAGATGCTTTCCTTCGGCAAGACCCCTGCAATACATACCTCGGTTTTCGTTATCTTGCCCTCTTCCTGATAGAGCACAAAATACTCTTTTTCCCCTTCCGCCTTTGTGCCAAAAAGCCCCTGGGGAATGCCAACATAGTAATTCAGGAATGCTTCCGTTTCCTCCTCAGGCTCGCCCAAAAGCACTTTCACTTCTTCCGTAGTCATACCCACAAATTGGGTACAGTCTCTCAAATTCTGCAAAATCTTCTGACGGTCGTTTCCTACGGCACTCACCCATTTTTCTGTGGTGAAGCCTGTGTTGTTATCATGGTAGCGTCCGCCAACGAACACCACGATCGCCAGTACAATCAAAAGAATCGCGATCACTTTATCTTTTGCTTTCAGTCCCATGTCCAAGCCCTCCTGTCAGGAAATCCACTTAAAGCCTTTATAGTACCGTAATACAACTTTACCCAGAATTTCATCCTCTTCTACGAATTTATTTTCCCAGAAACGGGAATCCAGCGAATGATTGCGGTTATCGCCCATCATGAAATAACAGCCCTCCGGCACGATATACGGGCCAAAATCCCCTTGGGTGGTCTCCGCGATGTAATCCTCCTCCAATGCCTCGCCGTTGACAAAAACCTCGCCGTCTTCTACCCAGACCGTATCCCCCGGTTCGCCGATGATACGCTTCACATAAAGGGTCTTTCCGGAAGGGTCATCGGGATAATGGAAGACGGTAATATCGCCCCGTTGGGGTTCATCAAACCAATAGGAGGTTCTGAGGGCAAGGATGCGATCCCCTGCCATAATGGTATTTTCCATAGAGCCTGTGGGCACCTCCGCATTGACGATGAGGAAGGAGTTGACTGCCCCAGCCAAAATCGCCGCCAAAAGGATGGTCTTGACCCAGCTGATGACCTCTGTTTTCACTGTACTGCTCATCCGCCCATCTCCTTTGGCTTATTTCAGGAAGCCGTTGATGATCTGCGCTTCCGCTTCTTTTTCTGTCAGACCCAGTGTCATCAGCTTTGTCAGCTGGTCACCGGCGATCTTGCCGATGGCTGCTTCGTGGATCAGGGATGCATCCACATGGTTTGCTGTGATCTCGGGTTCTGCCGCTACCACACCGTTGTCCATGATAATAGCGTCACATTCGGAATGACCATAGCAGTCTGCGTTGCCGTTGATCTTGGAACGGAACAGCTGTCTGGAATTGTCTCTGGCTACGGAACGGGAGATCAGCTTCGCGCTGGATCCTGTGCCATTCAGATCTACGTCAAAGGATGTTTCCGCATACTGTTCCCCGTGGGTCATGATCTTTTCTTTGATAACGATGGTTGCACCATCCTTCAGCACTGCGCTGGAAATACGTTTTGTGGAGTCAACGCCCTTCAGCTGTACCGTATCCATTTCCACATACGCGTTTTCTTCCGCTTCGATATGGGTCTGGGGGTTGATGATACGCTTGCCGTTGCCATCGCCTTCCCCGATGTGTTTTTCCAGATATACGATTTTTGCGTTTTTGCCTACGAAAAAGCGGTGGATGCCCTCGTGAACGGAATCGTCGCAGCCGCAGTTATGGATACCGCAGCCGGCGATGATAGTGATTTCCGCACCTTCGCCAATATGGAAATCATTATATACGACTTCCTTTACGCCGTCCTGTGTAATGAGGGCAGGAATGTGTACGTCTTCATTTTTTGTAAAGGGTTTTACATAGATATCCAGACCTGTACCGTCTGCCTTGGGTACAATGTCGATATTTTCTGTAGAATGTCTGCCTTCGCTTTTCCCATTGTTACGGATGTTGAATGCCCCCGTTGTGGGAATATTCATCATGCCGGAAACTTCCTGAAGAAGGTTTTTTACAATATCATTCAGCATTATTTGTTACCTCCCATAAAATATCTGCAGCCTGTTTCCATGCCAAAAAGACCGGGCAGGACTTCTTCTTTTGTACCAATCTGTTTCACTTCGCCGGCGCTCAGCAGTACCACCTGGTCAGCGATATCCAAGATTCTTTCCTGGTGAGAAATGATCATGATAGAACCCCGAATTTCTTCGTGCATCTTTTCGAATACGTTGATCAGGTTCTGGAAACTCCACAGGTCAATGCCTGCTTCGGGTTCATCGAACAGAGTCAGTTTTGTTTTTCTTGCCATAACGGTTGCGATCTCGATACGTTTCAGTTCGCCGCCGGAAAGGCTGCTGTTTACTTCACGGTCGATATAATCCTTGGCGCACATGCCAACCTCTGCCAGATACTGACAAGCGTCTGCTGTGCTCAGCTCCTGGCCGCTGGCCAAAGTGATCAGGTCTTTTACCGTTACGCCTTTGAAGCGCACGGGCTGCTGGAAAGCAAAGCTGATGCCTGCTTTCGCCCGTTCTGTGATGCCCATTTCTGTGATATCCTGTCCATCCAGCAGGATCTGACCGCTGTCGGGGGTGATGATACCGGCGATGATCTTCGCCAGTGTAGATTTGCCGCTGCCGTTGGGGCCTGTAATGACGATGAATTTGGCATCATCGATCGTCAGGTTGATATTCTTGAGAATCTCTTTTCCGTCTGCGGAAAAGCAAATATTCTTCAGTTCCAGCATATTATGATTCCTCCTGTTTATGAAACTTTATGAAACATTTCGTTTCGAAAGCATTTCTCTCCGAAAGCATTTCGGGAAATAGACCCAAAACGCTACCTTAAATTATAACAATGATTGCTATAAACTGTCAATATTTTTGCCTATTCCTACCTGATTTCTTGGAAAGAGAAAGGCTTTCCCTTGAAAGGATGCACCCATTGTGGTACAGTTATGAAAGATTTCTAATTTTTTGATAAAGGAGAGAAACACTATGCTCGGTTTCCATGCTGATGGCATCCGCCTGTTCGGCGCATCTGATACACTGGTGGCGGCGTTGAAAAAATATAAACTGCCCCTCATCAAAACATCCACAACAAATACTCTGGTCTTTGCAGTCAATACGGCAGAGGTGCTGACGAAAAAGCTTTATCTGCCTTCCTTTTTGGCACCCCAGGCTCCCTGGTTCTCCTGCTATATCGGCGATGCGGAACGCCCTGCGGACTATTCCCTGCACTTCGCCACGGAGGAGGATTTGGTGGATTTCATCCGTGCCATGTATTACTGCTCTCAGGGCTTCCTCCATCTGGACTTCGACCTGGCAGATCTGGTAAATAAGCTGAACCCCGGCCCCGAATATACCATCCGTTCCTTCGAAGAAAAGGATTTCCATAAGATTGGCGAAGGAGGTGCCTTTGCGGCATGCTTCTGTTTTCTGGAAGGGGGCTTCATGGAAAGCGACCGTCTTTTCGGCAAGCTGACAAAAGAATACGGCGTAGGAGCGGATAAGATTTTGCTGGCAGGCTCTTTCGATTCCAAGTATCAGTTCCTGCGTACCTTTATTCCCCAGAAATAAAATTTTACTTTACGAATCCACGAAACAGTGCTAAAATGATTTCGCAGGAACAGTTTGCTCCTGTGCAAATACACAGAGTAGGGCTTTGCGCGTTAAGTGTCCGGTGAACGGGGAGTTGTCACCGGGACGAAAAAATGATGGTTTCATTTTGCGATGCAGAACCCGCATCCCGCTGTTTCATAATGAAGAAGAACATACCTCTTTGTTATCCTTACAGCCAAACCTGTTTGATACAGGTGTATTTGCGTTGTCATTGATAATAGAGGGGTTTTTGTTTTGCAAAAACCCCTCCTGTTTCCATTGAAAAAAGGAGGTTTTTTCATGTCTGAAAAACAAATCAGCACCACCCACAAGCTTGTCCTGATGGCGATGATGGTCGCAGCCAACGTTGTCCTGTCCCGTTTTCTTTCCATCTCCCTGTGGAATCTGAAGATCGGCTTTGCCTTTGTTCCCGTCGTTCTGACAGCCATACTGTTGGGGCCCATTCCCGCCGGTATCGTTGGGGCAGTGGCAGATTTCATCGGGGCAACCCTGTTCCCCATTGGGGCCTATTTCCCCGGCTTCACCTTCACCGGCTTTCTGGTGGGTGTCTGCTATGGCATTTTCCTGTACAAAAAGCAGGATATCAAAGGCATTTTCATGGCAGTGCTGCTATCTGAATGCATCGGCTCCATCCTGCTCAATACCTTTTGGATCTCCCTGCTCTATGGCGCGCCCTTCATAGGTCTGCTGCCTGCCCGCGTGATGCAGGCTGTGGGCATGGGCATCGTTGAGGTCATCGTGATCCGCCTGCTGGCGAATTATGTGCCACAGTTGAAAAAGGCGATGTAAAATTGTAAGACCTTGGGGACTTAGTCCCTTGCCCCCCTTGCAGGGTGGAGGGACAGCGTCCCCCATTAAGGCTGGTTGCAAACCTGAAAAATATAGAACTTCAGATAATAAGACTCATCCGCCGCCCAAAGAATGGGGTGATCCGGTGCCTGATGGCGATATTCCACCTGTCTGAGCCGTTTATGCACATTCTTCGCCGCCTGCCCAATGGTCTGCGTGAACAGCTCATAGGTCATAAAATGGGAGCAGGAGCAAGTCGCCAGAAAACCGCCATCCTTCAGCAGCTTCATGGCCCGCAGATTGATCTCTCTGTAGCCCTTTACAGCGTTTTTCACGGAATTTCTGGATTTTGTGAAAGCAGGAGGATCCAGGATGATGACATCAAATTTTCTACCCTCCGTTTCCAGACGGGGCAACAACTCAAAAACATCCTCGCACTGGAATTTCACCACCTCCTGCAACCCGTTCAGCTTGGCATTTTCCGTAGCCTGATCCACCGCCAGCTGGCTGGCATCGATGCCCAATACGCTTTTTGCCCCGGCAATGCCCGCATTCAGAGCAAAGGAGCCTGTGTGGGTAAAGCAGTCCAAAACATCCATCCCCTGACAAATTTTATGGATAGACAGACGGTTATATTTCTGATCCAGGAAAAAGCCTGTTTTCTGCCCATCCTCTACATCCACGATATATTTTACGCCATTTTCCACGATCTGCACCTTGGTGTCAAAGGGCTCGCTCAAGAATCCCTTTACAGGCAGCATGCCCTCCTGTTTCCGCACCTTGGCATCGCTTCTTTCATAGACGCCACGGATGGAAATGCCGTCCTTTTCCAATGTTTCCACCAACAGACGGATGATGGTTTCCTTCATACGGTCGATCCCCATAGCTAAAGACTGCACCACCAGCACATCGGAAAATCTATCTACCACCAAGCCCGGCAGAAAATCTGCTTCCCCGAAAATCACACGGCAGGAAGAAGTATCCACCGTCCGTTTGCGGTAATTCCATGCCGCTTCTACCCTGGCCCGCAGGAAATCTTCGTCAATGACCGTGTCCTTCTGCCGGCTCATCATACGGATGGTGATTTTGGAATTATCGTTATAAAAGCCTGTGCCCATGGGATAACCGTCAAAGTCCTCCACACGGATCAGCTGGCCGTTTACCGCATCCTCGGTGACAGACGCGATCTCATTGTCAAATACCCAAAGACCCCCGGCTTTTAACATACGTCCTTCACCTTTCTTTAATGTCGCAATCGGTAACATATTTTTCTCCTTTCAAAGACCTTAAGGGCGTTGCCCTCAAACTCCTACTCACTTTTTGAAAAAAGTGAGACAAAAACTTTTATTCAAAAAAGGAGTATCTTACGATACTCCTTTTTTTATTTTTCCATTTTCGATTTACGCTGAATCTTACATTGCGTAGTTATTGAAGTAGTTCTGTACCAGAACGATAGGTGTACCCTTATCGCCGCTGCCGCTGGTCAGGTCGCACAGGGAACCGATCAGGTCTGTCAGGCGACGAGGTGTTGTACCTTCGGAAGCCATATTGCCCTTCAGGTCAGCTTCTTTTGCTTTGATCGCGTCTTTGATTGCGTCAGCCAGAGCTTCGCCACTCAGGTCAGCAAAGTCGTTATCTGCCAGATATTTCAGCTTCAGTTCGTTGGGCAGGCCGATTAGACCATCTGTGTAGCCAGCGCCAACAACGGGGTCAGCCAATTCCCATATCTTACCAACAGGATCTTTGAAAGCGCCGTCGCCGTAGATCATAGCTTCTACTTTCACGCCTGTACGAGCAATAATTTCTTTCTGGATATTTTCAGCAACTTCTTGGGCGTTCTTAGGGAACAGCTTTACAGTTGTTTCTGTTGCCTTATTGGAACCCAGCAGACCATATTCTGCGTTATAGCCGCTGCCGTTTACGGATGCGTTCAGGATTTCTGCCAGTGTCAGAACCTTTTCGCCGCCCTTTGCCAGAATACGCCGTTTGGAGCGTTCTCTGTTATGGATATCGCAACACAGAACGTTCTTTGTAAATTTCACGATGGCCTCGGGGTGGTTTGCGAATACGATTTCAGCTTCTGCACCTTCTTCTTCGATCAGGTTTTTGTAGTAATCTACATAGTCCACGCCTGTGAAGGGGTGCTTGATGTAGCCGAATACTTTGCGGTATTCATCCAGAGACAGTACGTCTGTGTAAGGGTTTACGCCGCTGTCATCCAATACGTCCATATCAAACAGGTGGTTACCAACTTCATCGGAAGGATAGCTCAGCATCAGAACGACCTTCTTTGCACCTTTTGCGATACCTCTCAGGCAGATCGCAAAACGATTTCTGCTGAGGATGGGGAATACAACACCAACTGTTTCACCGCCCAGTTTTGCTTTTACGTCCGCTGCGATATCATCTGTGGATGCATAGTTGCCGTCTGCACGAGCAACAACTGCTTCTGTTACGCAGATAACGTCTCTTTCCTGCAGTTTGAAACCATCCTGTTGAGCTGCTGCCAATACAGAATCCGCTACGATTTTGACGATATCATCGCCTTCACGGATGATGGGTGCTTTAATACCTCTGGAAATTGTTCCTGCCATAGTGTAAAACCTCCTGAAAAATTCGATTTATTTCTCACAGGCTTTTCGCCTGCTTCGATCGAGTGACTTGACTCAAATTTTCCGAAAAAAATCCCGCATGTGCGGGATCAATGGCAAAATTCTGAGTCATGGAGTGATGAAAATTCTTTCGATCACCGACGCAATCATTTTACCAAGAAAATAGCCGATTTGTCAATAATAACGCTATTCTATCCCATAAAAATATCTTATATATTTCATAACAAAACACTTGCGCATGGATTCTTAATAGAAATGTAAGACTTTTCTCACCGGAATCTTAAACAAGAAAGGTTACACTAATGGAAAAAGGAGGTCTGCCTATGTTTTTTGTATTATCCACTTTTCTGGAAATCTGCAGTTATGTGCTGGCAACGCTCCCTTTGCTGTTGGTCTGGTATCTAATGCCTGCCCACAGGGGGCATTCTCATAAATTCCGCTTTGGCGTATTGGTTTTCACCGTTTATCTCTGCGGTGTAGCTGCGGTGGTGGGGCTGCCCACCCTGCGCTGGGGTCTGCAGTTTGACGCGACCATTACCCTGATCCCCTTCCATCATTTTTTTGCAAATGCCATGCAGTTTCTGCTGAATATCCTGATGTTTCTACCCTTGGGGATTCTTCTTCCCCTCCTCTGGGAACGCTTCGGCCGTTTAAAGGAAACTGCTTGCTTCGGCTTTCTTCTTTCCCTGCTGATCGAAGTCAGCCAGCTTTTCTGCTTCCGCATCACCGACCTGAACGATCTGTTCATGAATACCCTTGGAGCAATTCTAGGTTGGTGCATCTGGAAAAAGTGGGGACGCAGCTGCAGCAAAAGGGGCTGTTCTCCTTGGGGGATCGTTGCCCTGGTCTGGGCGGCAGCTTTGCTGTGGCAGGGCTTCATCTCCGAATTCCTTTGGAATCAGTGTTACCATTAAAAAAGGGATGCGCCGCTGCATTGCATCCCTTTTCCCCTATCCTTAGTTCTTTTCCATCTTGACTGCTGTATCCAGGGCGATCTCCATCATCTGGGTGAAGGTGTTCTGACGTTCTTCTGCCGTTGTGGCTTCCCCTGTCACCAGATGGTCGGAAATGGTCACCAGACACAAGGCCCGCTTGTTCAGCTTTGCCGCCGTCAGGTAAAGGGCAGTGGATTCCATTTCCACAGCCAGTGTGCCCATTTTTCCCCATTTGAGAGTCTCTTCCATACCGCCATCGTCATAGAAGGTATCGGAGCAAAGGAGATTGCCCACCTTCATATCGATGCCCCTTTCCTTTGCAGCCTCCACTGCGGTGGAAAGCAGGGTATAATCTGCGGTGGGTGCCAATGTGCCGGACATTTTGTACTGAGCCGCAAAATTGGAATTGGTGTTGGAGCCCATGCCCGCAACGATATCCCGCAGTTTCAGTTTTTCACTGATAGCCCCTGCGGAACCCACACGGATGATGTTTTCTACGCCGTAGAAGGAAAACAGCTCGTAGCTGTAGATGCCAATGGAAGGACAGCCCATGCCGCTGGCCATAACAGAAACTCTTGTGCCTTTGTATGTGCCTGTATAGCCCAAAATGCCACGGACGCTATTTACCTGCACAGCATTCTCCAGAAAGGTTTCCGCGATGAATTTTGCACGGAGAGGATCGCCGGGCATCAGGACGGTTTTTGCGAAATCGTTCTCTTTTGCATTGATATGAGGGGTTGCCATAGTTTTTACCTCCTTTATTTTATAGAAAGAAAAAAAGAATCATCATAGTTTTCATAATATTACTATACCAATTTTTTCCCCATTTGAAAAGAAAAAACACCGCCATTCCCAAGGAACTGACGATGCTTTGTGGGAAAAATCCCCATAACTCTGATACTCTTTTCCCTTTTCATGTAGCAGGCAAAACTGTTCATAAATGCCCCATTCCATTGAAAATATTCCTTCCCAAAAGCTCATCGGTAGAAATATCAAAGAAATCCGCCAAACGGATAAGGTCATCTAAGGAGGGTTCGTTTCGTCCGCTTTCGTAATTGGCAATAGCAGTACTGCCATAGTGGAGAACGCTCCCCAGTTTTTCCTGTGTCAGCTTGTGCTGCAGCCGTAAAACACGTAGATTTTTCGCAAAATTAGACATATCACATTCCTTCTTTCCTATCTCCATTTTAAACGAAATTCATGAAAAAATCAATCTATTTTATTCACTTATAGCCAATATTCTTTTACTATTTGAGAAATTTTCAACACCAATAGAGAATAATAAATCTTTCTTAAAATTGATATACTGAACCACAGGAAAGGAGAATTGCATGAAAGCGGAATTCAAAGACAACTATATTAAAATGGGTTTAAAAATAGCCTATTATCGGAAATTGAAGAACCTTTCTCAGGAACAGCTTGCTGAAAAGGCTGGTTTAGGTGCTAGTTTTATCGGACAAATCGAAGCACCGAATACCTATAAATCCTTCTCCTTCGATACTCTCTTCCGTATTGCCAAGGCACTGGATATTCCTCCTTATAAGATTCTCAAATTCGATGATTGATCCCCATAAAACACAAAAGCACCCGTTGGAAACAGGTGCTTTTTCTTGTATAACGGCATTTCTGTCAACTCTTTCCGACAGGGAGGGAGTGTGTCACAATGTCAAGGACATTCCCTCTGTTCCAACGCCAGCAGCCATGTTTTGATCTCCATCCCTGCGGCATAGCCCACCAGCTTGCCATTGGTACCGATGACCCGATGGCAGGGCACAATGATGGCAATGGGATTTTTATTGTTTGCCATCCCCACCGCCCGAAAACCCTTGGGGTTGTCCACGGCAATGGCGATCTCCTTATACGTCCTTGTTTCTCCATAGGGAATCTCCCGCAAAGCGTCCCAGACCCTTTTCTGGAAAGCCGTCCCCGTCGGAGCAAGGGGCAGGTCGAAGGTTTTTCTTTTCCCTTCAAAAAATTCATCCAGCTGTTGTTTGCATTTTTTGATCAGTTCCGTTTCTTCCTTCACCGCGTCCGGCGGAATTTGATTCCATGTCATACGGGTGATGGCACCATCCTTTTCCCCGATGCAAAGGTTCCCTACAGGGGTATTTTCATAGAAAAAAAATCCTTTCCAAAATTTACTCTCCCTTTCTCAGCCCTTTCAGCAAAGCGATCTCTTTGGCGTAGCCCTCTGCTTCATTGGGCGTTTCCAGATAGAAGGGCAGATGCAGCAGCTTGGGGTGGTTAATGATATTGGTCACACCCTCCAGACCTAATGTGCCCTCGCCAATTTTTTCATGTCTGTCCTTATGGCTGCCCGTGGGGTTTTTGCTGTCGTTCAGATGGATGGCACGAAGCCGTTCCAGGCCGATGATCTCATCAAATTCCCGCAAAACGCCATCCAAGTCACCCAAAACATCATATCCACCGTCATACACATGGCAGGTATCCAGACAAACGCCCAACCGCTCCTTCTGCTCCGTTCTGTCGATGATTTCCCACAACTCTTCAAAGCTTCTGCCCACTTCACTGCCTTTGCCTGCCATAGTCTCCAGCAGGATGGGGGTCTTTCCGTCGGCGGAAAGGATATCATTCAAAGCATCGGCAATCAAGGGAATGGCTATTTCCGTTCCCTGCTTCACATGACTGCCCGGGTGAAAATTGAACATCACATGGGGCAGAAGCTCCAGTCTCGCCAGATCCTCTTTCATGGTATTTCTGGCAAACTCCCGCAAATCCTCTTTTGCCGCGCAGGGGTTCATGGTATAGGGGGCATGGGCCAGCAGGGTACCAAAGCGATTTTCTTCATGGAAGGCATTATATTTTTCGATATCCTCCAAATCCAGGGCTTTCACAGAACCGCCACGGGGGTTTCTGGTGAAAAACTGGAACACATTCGCCCCCAATTTTACAGCTTCCTTCCCCATGGCAAGGTAGCCCTTCGCCGCAGATAAATGACAGCCAATATAGAACATACTTGTTCCTCCTTATCCGATATAGTAAACGATATTCGTAAATTCCGTCATGCTCTCCCCACGATTGCGATAGGTGTGGGGCTGAGTGCAGTCGAAGTGGATGAAATCCCCTTCCTGCAGGATATATTCTTCCCCGCCGTAAAGCAAAATCATCTCGCCTTTGGTCACCAATACATATTCATGGGTATTGACCCCATGGCCTTCGGAAGTAAATGCCCCACCGGGGTCCAATTCACTGTTGAAAAATTCAAAATCTCTGGCGGGATTGGCGGTGCTGTAGTGATACACCCGATAACCGTCGTGGTCTACCCGGGCGCTTTCCCCCTTGCGGATGATGAGGGGTGCTTCGATCTGCTCATCGATAAGCTTCGTATAGGAAACCTGCAGACCGGCGGCGATCTTCCAGAGGGTATTGATGGTGGGGCTGGATTCGCCCTTCTCAATCTGGCTCAGCATCACCTTGCTGACGCCGGAAAGCTCTGCCAGCTTGCCCAGACTCAGGCTTCTCTCTGCCCGCAGGCGTTTTAAATTCATGGCAATGATGTCATTCAGATTCATGGAGAAACCTCCTTTCTCGTCCTATTTATTTTACCATAAAAGCGGAGAAAAAGCCGCTGAACGGACGCACTGCACAGGCTTTCCTGTATCAGGGCGTACTTCAGCAGGCATTTGCGTAGCAAATGTACCGAAAAACCGTAGGTTTTGAGGTTCTCCGCTGAAATTTATCATTATTTTACCCCGATATTACCCTTTCCGCAAGAAAAAGAACCCTTGAAAGTATGCCCCTTCCATTTTATAATGAACAGCGTTGAAGTGAAAAGAAAAGAATCTGGAAAGAATAGAATCGAAAATGAAAGAAAAAATCATCACATTCTTTAAAAAAGAAACCATCCTCTGCATTTCCGGGGTGTTAGCGGCGACATCCGCCTGCATCATCCCGCCAGATGCGGCATATAAAGGCTATTGCGATATTCGGGTGCTGACACTGCTGTTCTGCCTGATGGCAGTCATGGGCGGGCTGCAGCAAATGGGCGTATTCGACCGTTTCGCTTCGGAGCTGCTCTCCAAGGCAAAAAACCTGCGGCAGCTGACAACGACTCTGGTCATGCTCTGCTTCTTCTCTGCCATGCTGGTGACCAATGATGTGGCGCTCATCACCTTTGTACCCTTCACCATTATGCTCCTCCAGCGGGCAAACCTAACAGACCGCATGATCCCCATTATTGTCATGCAGACCATCGCTGCCAATCTGGGCAGTATGCTAACCCCCGTGGGCAATCCACAAAATCTGTACCTTTACACCATTTCCGGCATGAGCCTAGGGCAGTTTTTCGGTACCACCCTGCATTTGACCCTGTTTTCCTTTGTGCTGCTGATGCTTTTTTGCCTGAACCAGAAGCAGACACCCCTTGCCCCGCCCGAAACCAGAGGACATATGGCCTATGACACATGGGAAAAGGTATTCCTCGGTACCCTTGCCTTCCTCTTTGGGCTATGCCTGCTGGCGGTATTCCGTCTGATACCTTATTTCTGGGTATTGGCAGTTATCTTGATTTGGTTCCTGCTATTCCAGCATGGTGTTTTGAAAAAGCTGGACTACTGCCTGCTGCTGACCTTTGTGTTCTTCTTCGTCCTCATCGGCAATCTGGGACGTATCCCCATGATACGGGAAGCTCTACAAAGCCTGCTTTTGGGCAGAGAAGTGCTGGTTTCCTTCTGCAGTAGTCAGTTTATCAGCAACGTGCCTGCAGCGGTGCTTCTTTCCGAATTTACTGACCGCTACGACCTGCTGATCGCCGGAGTCAACATCGGTGGTCTGGGCACCCTCATCGCCTCCATGGCAAGCCTGATCTCCTACAAATATTTTGCCCAAGTGCCCATGGCAAAAAAAGGAAGATATCTTCTCTATTTCACAAAAATGAACATATTCTTTGCAGCAGTTCTTCTCTGTCTGAATGGATTGATGATCTATTCCTGAAAAAAATAAAACGGTTTGCCCAATGGCAAGCCATTTTTATTTGTTTTTACTTTTTCCGTGTTGGCTTTACATTCACATCAGGGTCAATGCTGCCTCCAATTTTGCCATGTTCCTTTTCAAAGGCTTTTATATTCTCCCAAATCAGGACAAGGATATGGCTATTGACAGAGCGACTTTCATAATCCGCTACATAGCCGATTTTTTCTAGCATTTCTTTTTCAATACGAATAGATACACTTTTTATAGACATAAAAACACCCCATAATAGATATATTATATATTTATTTTATGTTTATCATGCAACACAACTCTAGAAATAGATATACTGTATATCTAAAATATCTTAATTGAATGTGGGGGGATATGGATGAAAGTAGCAGTGGTTGGTTCAAGAGGATTGTCTATATAAAATTTGGAAAAATATTTGCCGGAAAATATCACCATTATTGAACATGCTGATCTGGTATTGGCATTTTGAGATGGAAAATCTCACGGAACAAAATTTGTCATCGCCAACTGCAAAAAGCGGAACATCCCTATTATTGTCCATAGAATGGAATAACTTGGAAACGCAAAAACCCCGTATCCTTTTGGGACACGGGGATATTTTTTGCGTATTTCTTTATTCTGCAGGCAATTCCTTTGCACCGTAAATCTTACGAATCACCAGAATTACCACAATCACGGAAATGATCGCGATAGGCAGGTTGATGAACCAATTCTGGATAGCCGCCGCCAATACATAGTTCACAGCAGATACCACTGCAACAGTCAGGGCATAGGGCAGCTGTGTAGATACATGGTTGATGTGGTCACACTGAGCACCTGTGGAAGCCATGATGGTTGTATCGGAAATAGGGGAGCAGTGGTCACCGCAAACAGCTCCGGCCAGTGTTGCCGCTACTGTGATTGTCAGCAGCTCGCTGCCTACAGGCATAATAGGTACAACGATGGGCAGCAGGATACCGAAAGTCCCCCAGGAGGTACCTGTTGCGAAAGCCAGGAATACAGCGATACAGAATACGATCACAGGAATCAGCATCTGCAGTACGCCTGTGCTGCTTTCCAGAATGCCTGCAACGAATACATCTGCACCCAACAGGCCTGTAATGCCGGACAGTGTCCATGCAAAGGTCAGGATCATGATAGCCGGTACCATTGCCTTGAAACCTTCAGGCAGGCAATCCATGAACTGACGGAAGGTCAGCACACGGCGGGGAATATATATCAGGAAAGTGATCAGCAGTGCTGCGGCAGAACCCAGCAACAAACCTGTGGGAGAATCGCAGTTTGCGAAAGCGTCGATAAAAGATTCTCCATCAAAGAAGCCACCTGTATAGATCATACCGATGATACAGCAAGCGATCAAAACGATTACGGGCAGTACCAGGTCGATTACCTTACCGTTACCAACCACTTCTGTAGTGGCATCTGACCCTGCAAAGGGTCTTGCTTCTGTAGTATACAGGTCGTCATTCAGCTGGGCATTTCTTTCATGCTCCAGCATAGGGCCAAAGTCTGTGTTTGTGATGGTCAGTGTCAGCATTGCTACGATACTCAGCAGTGCATAGAAATTGTAGGGGATAGCTCTGATGAACAGTTCCAGACCATTCATGCCTTCTACTACGCCGGCAACTGCGGCAGCCCAGGAAGAAATGGGCGCGATGATGCAAATGGGAGCAGCGGTTGCGTCGATGATGTATGCCAGTTTTGCTCTGGAAACCTTATGGGTATCTGTTACAGGACGCATAACAGAACCTACGGTCAGGCAGTTAAAGTAGTCATCTACGAATACCAGAACACCCAGCAGGAATGTGGACAGCAGGGCGCCTTTTCTGGTTTTGATAGCCTTTGTTGCCCATCTGCCGTATGCAGCGGAACCGCCTGCCTTATTCATCAGGGCAACCATAATGCCCAGAATCACCAGGAAGATCAGGATACCTACGTTACCGCTGTCGGACAGATTGGTCAACAGGCCGCCGTCGGTGCTGTTGGTAAAAATCGTCAGGTAAGCCAACTTGATGTCAAAGTTGGCATAGAACAGACCGCCTACCACGATACCGATGAACAGAGAGGAATAAACCTCCTTTGTAATCAGTGCCAGAATGATTGCTACCAAGGGAGGCACCAGAGACCATGCTGTCGCATACATATTACTGGTGTACTCCACTGCTTCGGCTTCCCCACCGAAAGCAGTTGTGGCCATGGCTGTTGCTACCAGTACAACGACAAAGAGCATGCCGAGCCATGTGTTTCTTGTTTTGGTTTTCATAACCCTTCTCCTTTCAGGAATTAAAAATAAAGAATAATAAATGATTGCTGGAGTCCAAAGGGGATCCTCTGAACGGAAACAAAGAAAAAGACCATGCAAAGGCACGGTCTTATAGGCATAGAAAAAAATATGCTGCAAGTTTCCGATAGCGCTCCACATAAGTGACAGTACATTACATTTTTTGCAATGTCCCAGCGGCAGACCCCCTTGGGCAGAGAAAACCGCTTCGGCAACGCCGCCTTTCCATCCCCCTGCCGCCCAGGGCTTTTTTAGGGAGTACTCATCGACATCGCGCCTCTATCTTTTATGGTTGTCTGACGTTATATCAGATTATCTTCATTCATAACACACCGTATTGATAAAGTCAAGCATTTCTGCAAAAAAGCTTAAAATTTCGGGTTTTTTGTTGATATTTTGCAAAGGCTTTGGCTGCGTAAGGCAGCCTTTGAACCTCAGCAGACGAATGCTTCTCCCCTCTTCTCTCTTTATTCACCTATTCACAGAAATAATGCATATTCACTGTATACAATACACAATCCCCTCATCTCATCGGAAATTCCAAAACCAAAATAACCATTTTCTCCGCGTTATGCACAACCATCCCCTTCCGTCCCGCCATATATTTATGCATTTTCCCATGATTTTTCTGCATTTTTGTTCATTTCTTCCTACAATCCGCTAAAATTGCATAATTATGCATAAATTCATTGACTTCACTTTTGAGAGGTATATAATGAGTATAAATCACACATTCCTTGCAACCACAGAAAATTCAAATAAACCTGAAACCATACAAAAGAAAGGACAATCCTATGAAACACAAAGTGTATATCGACGGGCAGGCAGGAACAACCGGCCTGCAGCTCCGCCATAAGCTGGAAAATCATAAAGATATCGAAATATTACTCATCAGCGAAGCACTGAGAAAAGATGAAGCAGAACGAAAAAGACTGATGAACGAATCGGAAGTGGTGTTCCTTTGCCTGCCCGATGACGCGGCAAAAGAAGCGGTGAAGCTGGTGGAAAACCCCAACACCTGCATTATCGACGCCAGCACAGCCCACCGCGTCGACCCCGACTGGACTTATGGCTTCCCTGAACTTTCCCCCGCCCACCGGGAAAAAATCAAACATTCCAAGCGCATCGCCAACCCCGGCTGCCACGCTACAGGCTTCATTGCGGCGGTGTATCCTCTGGTGGAAATGGGGATCATCGGCACAGATTACCCCCTGACAGCCCATAGCCTGACGGGCTATAGCGGCGGCGGCAAAGGAATGATCGCCGATTACGAAGCAGCAGACAGACCTGTTCTCTTCGACAGCCCCAGACAGTATGGCCTAGGCCAGAAGCATAAGCACCTGCCGGAAATGCAGCATGTGACAGGCATCGACCATCCCCCTGTATTCTGTCCCATCGTTGGGGATTATTACAGTGGCATGGCAACCTGCATCCCCTTGATTGCTTCCTTATTCAAAAAAAAGGTAACAAAGGAGGAACTTCTGGCGATGCTGAAGGACTATTATAAGGACGCAAAGCTCATCAGCGTGGGCACGGAAGATACCAATTTTCTGGCATCCAATCCCCTGCGGGATACCAACGAACTGAAGCTGTACCTAGAGGGTAACGATGAAAGAATGACACTCATCAGCGTGTTCGACAATCTGGGCAAGGGTGCTTCCGGTGCGGCGGTACAAAACATGAACATTGTATTAGGACTTGATGAAACAACTGGTTTGATATAAGGAGGAATAGATATGCAAAAGATAAATAGCGGCGTGACCGCCCCCAAAGGCTTTCTCGCCGGCGGCCTGCACTGCGGCGTAAAAACAAATAACACCAATAAAAAAGATATCGCCATGATCTACAGCGAAAAACCCTGCAACGCAGCAGCGGTCTATACCCAGAATAAGGTCTACGGCGCACCCATCACCGTCACCAGAAAAAATATTGCCGACGGCATGGCACAGGCTATGGTCTGCAACAGCGGCAATGCCAACACCTGCAACGCCGACGGCGTGGAAAAAGCCCAGATGATGTGCGACCTGGCAGCAAAGGCATTGGGATTGAAATCCGAAGATATCATCGTTGCCTCCACCGGGGTCATCGGTCAGGTATTGCCCATCGAACCCATCGAAAAAGGCATTGCGGCTCTGGCACCTATCCTTTCCAAGGACGGAAATATGGACGCTGTGGAAGCCATTATGACAACAGATACCAAGCCCAAAGAAGAAGCCTATGAAATCGAAATCGGCGGCAAAGCCGTAAAAATCGGCGCCATGGCAAAGGGCAGCGGCATGATCCACCCCAATATGGCGACCATGCTGGGCTTTTTGACCACCGACGCAGCCATCACCACCCCCATGCTGCAGAAAGCCCTGAAACTGGCGGTGGACGATACTTTCAATATGGTCAGCGTAGACGGCGATACCTCCACCAATGACATGGTTTCCATCATGGCAAACGGCATGGCGGAAAACCCCGTCATCGACAAAGTAGGCGAAGATTTCGACCTGTTCGTAAAAGTTGTCAAAGAAATCTGCACCTCCATGGCGAAAAAGATCGCCGGAGACGGCGAAGGTGCCACAAAGCTGGTGGAATGTACCGTGACCGGTGCCCCTACCATCCCTCTGGCAAAGGCCATTGCCAAATCTGTCATCACATCCAGCCTGACAAAGGCAGCCATGTTCGGCGCAGATGCCAACTGGGGCAGAATCCTGTGTGCCATCGGCTATACGGAAGGGGATTTTACTGTAGATACCATTCAGGTGGATATCTCCTCTCCCAAGGGAAGTATTTTGGTCTGCCAAAACGGCGCAGGCGTTGCCTTTGACGAGGACAAGGCAAAGGAAATCCTGTTAGAGGAAGAGATTCACATTGAAATCGCTATGAAACAGGGGGATGCCACAGCAACGGCTTGGGGCTGCGACCTGACCTACGACTACGTGAAAATCAACGGCGACTACCGCACCTGATTTTCGTAGGGCTCTGCCCTACAACCCGCAAGGGGAATGATTCCCCTTGACCCCCATCTGAAAAACAAATTTCAAAGAAATTTGTTTTTCGTATAAAAGTTTAGGTCAAACCTTTTTATAAGGTAGTGGGGAAGATGCCCCACCCACCGAAGGTGGCTTTGCAAAGCAAAGTACTGAACGGGCTTGCAGGGTGTGGGACAGCGTCCCACAGGAAAGAGGAAGGACTATGGAAGATATGAATACAAATATGAATAGCTTGAAGGCAAAGGTGCTGACCGCAGCCCTGCCCTATATCCAAAAATATAACGGGAAAACCGTAGTGGTAAAATACGGCGGCAACGCCATGATCCACCCTATGCTGAAAAAAGCCGTGATGAGCGATATCATCCTGCTTTCTCTGGTAGGCATCAACGTGGTTCTGGTCCATGGCGGCGGTCCTGAAATCAGCAGCATGCTAAAACGTCTGGATATCCCTTCCAAATTTGTGGACGGTCTGCGTTATACGGACGAAGAAACGGCAAAAGTGGTGCAGATGGTGCTTTCCGGCAAGACCAATAAGGATCTGGTCTCCCTGATTGGTCAGTTGGGGGGCAAGGCCATCGGCATGTGCGGCATCGACGGCGGTATGATCCATGCCAAAAAACTGGAGGGCGACTACGGCTTTGTAGGTGATATCACAGAAATCGATGTTGCCCCCATCAACCACGCCATCCACCACGGCTATATTCCTGTCATCGCCACCGTGGGCACCGATGACGAGGGCAATGTTTACAACATCAACGCCGACACAGCGGCGGCAGAGATCGCTGCAGCCCTGCAGGCGGAAAATATCATCACACTGACAGATATCCGCGGCCTACTGCAGGATGTGGACGACCCCGACTCTCTGATCTCCAGCGTGACCATGGAGGATATCCCCAGGCTCATGGAAGAAGGCATCATCAGCGGTGGTATGATCCCCAAGATCAAAAGTCTGGAAACAGCCGTAAAATCCGGCGTAAAAAAGGCCGTTATGATCGACGGCAGAATCGAACACTCCATCCTGATCGAAATGTTCTCCGATGAAGGGATCGGCACCATGTTTACAAAATAAATCTGACTGATATTTTATGATACGAAAGAAGGGATCCCCATGAGCTTTGAAGATATCAAAAAACTGGACGACGCTTATGTTGCCCATACATACGACCGTTACGGCGTGGCGCTGGACCATGGCAATGGTGCCATCTGCTATGACCACGCAGGCAAATCCTATATCGACTTCACCAGCGGTATCGGCGTAAATTCCCTAGGCTTTGCCGATGCAGGCTGGGTAAAGGCAGTCACTGCACAGCTGCATAAGCTGCAGCACATCTCCAATCTATACTATACAGAGCCCTGCGCTCAGGCAGCCAAGCTGATTTGCGAAAAAAGCGGCATGAAAAAGGTATTTTTCGGCAACAGCGGCGCAGAAGCCAACGAAGGCGTCATCAAAGCCGCAAGAAAATACTCCTTCCAGAAATACGGTGAAAGCAGAAGTACCATCGTGGCTCTGGAAAATTCCTTCCACGGCAGAACCATGGCGGCCCTTTCCGCCACAGGCCAGCCCGCTTATCATAACTTCTTCTTCCCCTTTGTGGATGGCTTCTCCTTTGCAAAAGCCAATGATATCGAGGATACCATTTCCAAGCTGACTGACAATGTTTGCGCTGTCATGATGGAAATGGTGCAGGGGGAAGGCGGCGTTATGCCTCTGGAAAAAGCATATGTACAGGCGGTTTATCAGGCTTGTCAGGAAAAGGACATCCTCTTTATTGTGGATGAAGTGCAGACAGGGGTAGGCAGAACAGGTACCTTCTACAGTTATCAGCAGTTTGATATCCAGCCCGACCTGGTATCCTCCGCAAAGGGCCTCGGCGGCGGTCTGCCCATCGGTGCAGTGCTGTTTGGTGAAAAAACAGAAAACATACTGGTGCCCGGCGACCATGGCTCCACCTTTGGCGGCAACCCCGTTGTCTGCGCCGGCGCGGTGGAAATCTTGAACCGCATGGATGATGATTTCCTGCAAGAGGTAAAAGCGAAGGGCGATTACCTGAAGACAGCGATCGGAAAAATGCCCCATGTAACAGGCGTTGCAGGCATGGGCATGATGCTGGGTGTCGAATTGGATACAGACGTAAAACCCATTGTAAATACATTGATGGAAAATGGCCTGCTGGTGCTGACAGCAAAGCATAAAATGCGCCTGCTGCCCTCTCTGAACATCACCCAGACAGAGTTGGAAAAGGGCTTATCCATCCTGAAAGAAACATTAGCGAATATCGAATAAAAGAAAGGGAATGAATATGAAGCATTTTTTGAAATTATTGGACTGCACCACAGAAGAAATCTATGAACTGCTGGATCTGGCAGCAACCATGAAGCAGTATGTAAAAGAAGGAAAGGAACACCATTTCCTGAAAGGAAAAACACTGGGCATGATCTTCGAAAAATCCTCTACCCGTACCCGCATCTCCTTTGAAACAGGTATGTATCAGTTGGGCGGTCATGCCCTGTTCATCAGCGCAAAGGATTCCCAGATCGGCCGCGGCGAACCTACCCAGGATACCGCCCGTGTCATGAGCCGCATGCTGGATGGCATCATGATCCGTACCTTTGAACAGAAGGAAGTGGAAATGCTGGCAGAATACGGTTCCATCCCCGTTATCAACGGTCTGACAGACCTGTGCCATCCTTGCCAGGTCATGGCTGACCTCTTAACCATCCGGGAACACAAAGGCAAACTGGAAGGTCTGACCATGTGTTATATCGGCGACGGCAACAACATGGCAAACTCCCTCATCGTCGGCGGTCTGAAAGCAGGCATGAAGGTACAGATCGCTACCCCCGAAGGCTATCGCCCCGACCCTATGGTCATGGGATTTGCCGCCCAGTTCCCCGCTCAATTTTCCATCACCGATGACCCTATGACAGCCGCAAAGGACGCAGACGTTGTCATCACCGACTGCTGGACTTCCATGGGGCAGGAAGAAGAAAAGAAGGAAAGAGAAAAAGCCTTTGCCGGTTATCAGGTAAACAAAGCCCTGATGGCTGTGGCAAAACCCGATGCCATGGTGCTGCACTGCCTGCCCGCTTACCGGGAACAGGAAATCACCACAGAAGTATTCGAGGAACATGCCAACGAAATTTTCGACGAAGCAGAAAACAGACTGCACGCACAAAAGGCAGTTCTGGTAAAGCTGCTTGGTTAAACCTCAAAAGCCGCTCTTCATTTTTGAAGCCGCGGCTTCTTTTTTTCTCAAAATTGAATAAAAATCATTTCCAAAAAATAACTTGACAAAAAGGAAAAATGTTTTTATAATTAATAAAAAGTACTAAATGATAATAATTCTTATTTAAGGCGACAGAATCATGAATATAAAAAAGGAGGCACTTATTATGAAAGCATACGAAATCAAAGGTACAAAAACAGAAAAGAACCTGATGACAGCATTTGCAGGCGAATCTGAAGCAAGAAATAAATATACTTACTACGCAAGCAAAGCAAAAAAAGAAGGTTTTGAACAGATCGCGGCTCTGTTCCTGGAAACAGCCCAGAACGAAAAAGAACATGCAAAGATCTGGTTTAAGCTGCTCCACGGCGGCGAAGTAGGCACAACAGCAGAAAACCTGCTGGATGCAGCCCAAGGTGAAAACTACGAATGGACAGATATGTACGCAACCTTCGCAAAAGAAGCCAGAGAAGAAGGCTTCGACCATATCGCTTATCTGTTTGATGCTGTAGGCAAGATCGAAAAAGAACACGAAGAACGCTATCGTCAGCTGCTGGCCAATGTGGAGGGCGGTCTGGTATTCTCCAGAGACGGCGACATGGTATGGCAGTGCTCCAACTGCGGTCACATCCATGTAGGCAAACAGGCACCCGGTATGTGCCCTGTCTGCGAACATCCCCAGGCTTATTTCCAGCTGGTGGCAAAAAATTACTAATATAGCAATCAAAAGATCCCCTGTTTGCAGGGGATTTTTTTTGCTCCTTTTTCCAAAGGGAACGGATTTTTTCCTCCAGAAGTCCTCTTTTTCTCCGGTTTTCTTTTTTCTGATGGAAACTGGAGCAAGCTACAGGAATGTATCTCCAAAAAGCCAGCGGCTATGATTTACGAAACCCCCATAACGTGTTATGATGGACGAAGCGCGCAAAATGCGACAGAAAAATTTGATCAAAACAAGGAGAATCGTTATGGAAACCAACAAAACCAAAAGCAGCGGTCTTGCCCTGCTGCCTTTTCTCGTCTTTATCGCCATCTACCTGGGCGCAGGCTTGATCTTGCAGGCAAAGGGCGAGGATATGGCATTTTACCAGTTCCCCTCCGTCACAGCCATGTTTCTGGCTGTTCTGACGGCATTTTTCATGGGGAAAGAAAGCATCAACGAAAAATTTTCTATCTTTGCTAAAGGTGCAGCCAATGAAAACGTGCTGACCATGCTGATGATCTACATTCTGGCAGGGGCTTTTGCCTCTGTTGCAGCAGCAATGGGCGGCAGAGATGCCACAGTCAATCTGGGGCTGAGCATCATTCCCGTTCAGTTTCTGGTAACAGGCATCTTCATCATTTCCGCCTTTATGGGCACTGCCACAGGGACTTCCGTGGGTACCGTCAGTGCCATCATCCCCATTGCTGTAGGCGTTGGGGAAAAAGTAGGGCTGAGCCTGCCCCTGGTAGTAGGTGCCTGTGTGGGCGGTGCCCTCTTCGGCGATAACCTGTCCATGATCTCTGACACCACCATCGCCGCTACCCGTACCCAGGGCTGCGAAATGCGGGACAAATTCCGTGTTAACTTCCTGATCGCCCTGCCCGCAGCCATCCTGACCATCATCGTGCTGCTGGTGGTTGGACAGCCGGATACCATCACCGAAATCGGCGATCTTTCCTTCAGCATTGTAAAGGTCATTCCTTATATTGCCGTACTGGTACTGGCTTTGGCAGGCATGAACGTATTTCTGGTGCTGGTCATCGGTATTTTCTGCGCAGGCATCATCGGTATGCTCTACAGAGATCTGACCATCTTCACCTTCGCTCAGAATATCTGGACAGGCTTCACCAATATGAATGAGGTATTCTTCCTGGCTCTGTTCTGCGGCGGTCTTTCTGAAATGATCGCCCATAACGGCGGTATCGTATGGCTCATCGAAAAGCTGGGCAAGATGATGAAAGGGCAGCGTTCCGCCCAAATCGGCATTGCGGCACTGGCCTCTGCTACCGACTGCGCCACAGCCAACAACACCGTAGCCATCATCATCAGCGGTAACATCGCCAAGGATATGAGCAGAGAATATAAGGTTGACCCCAGACGCACCGCTTCCCTGCTGGATATCTTTTCCTGTGTGTTCCAGGGCATCATCCCCTACGGCGCACAGCTTCTGATTGCAGCCGCCCTGACCAATGCTACCCTGACCAGCGCAGGGCTAAGCATCACTCCCGTGGATGTGGTGCCTTATATGTGGTATTGCTGGATTTTGGCCATCTTCGGTCTAGTCTCCATCTTCTTCCCTTATGCCGACGGTATCTGCCGCAAAGACCCTTGGAACTGGGAATATGACGTGGCAGAAAGCAGCGTTGCCAAAAAGAAGCACATGATTGAACAGTAAGAAACGCATAAAAGAGCAGTATGACTTTCGTCATACTGCTCTTTTTTTACTTGCAGAATACTTCTTTGAAGGGTTTCTGTTCCTTCACTGCCTCTGTCAGCTCTGCCATACGGGAAGTATCCCCCAACAGGATGGCACCACAGAGAATATTGTTGTGGAAATACAATCTTTCCAAGGTTTGTTTCTTTTCGTCCCTGATCTCCACCGTTTTGTAGGCAACATCCACATTGGTGCCTGCATCACCGATGGCATACAATGCAGTGCCCATGCCATGGAAGGACATACCATTGATTTCCGGTCTGTAGGTCAGCGCCTCGCCTGCTGCATTAGCACCGGCGATACGGCCCATTTCCATAGCTACAGGCCAGATGGTGATATTAGCACCATCGTACTGGGCGCAGTCCCCTGCGGCGTAGATGCCTGTTTTGCCGGTTTCCATATTTGCGTTAACCACAACCGCTCTGTCTGTTTCCAGACCTGCAGCTTGGGCAATAGCCGTATTCGCCCGAACGCCTGTGGAAATAATAACCAGATCTGCCGCTACCAGCTCGCCGCCTTCCAACAGAACGCCTTCTACCTTTTCTTTGCCGCTGATCTCGCTGATCTTGGCATCCACACGGATATTGATGCCTTTCTTCTTGGCAATATCCATCAAAAGGGCTGCGGCAGGTACGTCCACTTTTCCTGCCATCAGCACAGGGGCACCTTCCAGTACGGTTACATCCAGTTTTGCTTTCCGCAGTTCCCATGCCGCTTCCAGCCCCAGAACGCCGCCGCCGATCACAACAGCCGTTTTTGCGCCCTGCACCAGACAATCTACTTTTTCCACATCGGCAATGGTACGGATGGCTGTCACCTGAGGCAATTCTCTGCCTTTGATGGGTGGAATAAAGCTGTGAGAACCCAGTGCATAGATGCATTTATCAAAGGGATATACAGAGCCATTGGCCAGAATCACTTCTTTTTTCTCCCCATCCAGACATTCCACTTTGCTTTCCAGCTGCAGATCGATATTGTTTTGTGCATACCATTCCGCAGGCACGCTGGCGATGGCATTGCCGCTGATATCCCCAAACATATTCTTTGTCAGCATCGGTCTGTCATAAGGCAGTTCCTTTTCTTCGGAAAGCATGGTGATAGTAGCTGTTTTGTTCCGCTGACGGATAGCCTTCGCCGCATTCAGTGCCGCCGTGCCGCCACCCAGAATCACAAAATGCTCTTCTGTATCCTGTCGAAAAGAGGTTTCCTGACTTTCCACAGGAACGAAATTTTCAGGGCCTACGCCGCAGACAGGGCAGACCTCCATGGAGGAATCGAAGATTTCCCCGCAGACCAGACATTTCACCAATGTGGTTCTTGCGGAAGGCTTCTTGGGTTCATCCTTTTTCAGCAACTTCAGACCAAAATGGTAGCCAAATTCCACTGCATCCTGCAATTCCTTTTCAGAAGGTTTCAGGCGTACACGGAAGCCATCCACCACTCTCATATGGATCTGTTTCAGTCGTTCGATGATATGGGGCACGCCCTCGCCACTCCATCCAAAGCTGCCGAAAGCAGAAGCCAGCTTGCCGCCATGGATAGGTGGATACATACCTGTCGTCAGATCCCAAATGGGTTTCAGAGCTTCCTGCAGGATGGTGGGAGTACCGAAGAGGATACCGTCTGCTGCGCCGATCTCCCCTGCCACCACTGCCGCATCTGCCGTTACCATATCAAACAGTTTTACGTCGATATCACCGGCTTCTTTGATCCCTTCCGTAATCTTGCCTGCCAGTTCTTCTGTGTAGCCATAGGCGCTGACATAGGGAATGACTACTGTAGTTTTTTCATTGGTAGGGATTTTACACCATTCGTCATAGATGGCCAGCAGCTCTTCGATATGGCTGTCCAGCACAGGGCCGTGACCGGGACAGATCATATCGATATCCAGAGAACGGATGATTTTCAGTGCATCTGTCATATAGGGCTGCTTAAAAGGCCCTAAGATGTTGTCGAAATAATATTTTGTAGCTCTCAGATAGCCGTCATAATCCGTTACGGTGCTTCTCAGGATGCCGTCATGGGCATAATGAGAACCAAAGGAATCGCAGGTCACAAGGACTTTATCCTCCACAATATAGGTATACATGGTATCGGGCCAGTGCAGATTGGGCAATACAAAGAATTTTAATGTTTTATTGCCAATCTCCATTTCATCCCCATTTTTCACAGGGATGCTGTAGAAATCGTTATTGACGATGCTTTTCAGGAAGCTGATGGCTGTAGGGGTGGCAATGATCTTTGCTCTGGGGTTTTCCTCGATAACACGGGCGATGGAGCCGGCATGGTCTGGCTCGGTATGGTCTACCACGATGTAATCGATGGAGGAAATATCCAGCTGTTCCAACAGGGCTTCTCTGTAGTCCCCATAAAATTTCTCCTTGGCTGTTTCAAACAGGATGGTCTTATCCCCTGCCTTCAAAATATAGGAATTATATGTGGTACCAAATTCGGTGTACATAATGATATCGAATACCCGCAGGTCTTGATCCAGAATGCCCGCCCAGAACAAGTCTTTTTTCAACTGTAATGTTTTCATTTGATGCCCTCCTTCATATTGAGATAAAAAGAGGAGAGGACACCCGCCCCCTCCTTCTTTGTTTTAGATTTCTTTTTTCCACAGACCGTGCAGGTTGCAATATTCATAAGCTGCAATGGCTTCTTCGCCCTTTGCCAGTGCGAAAACAACCTCAGGTGCGCCTGTGTGGTCAAGATATTTCAGCTGACCGCCCTGATTTGTGTGAAGGTAGACCCATGCGATGTGGTGTTCTTCCAGCATAGGGTGGTTCACTTCGCCAACACTGACTTTCACCTTTCCGCCTTCCACCTGTACCACAGGTACGTGCTTTTCAGATGCGCCGTCGGATGTATTTGCTTTCATTTCCTGCATCTTTTCGCCGCAGCACATAACAGGAACACCCTTATCCTCTACCATAACGATGATGTTTTTGCAGTGGTTACATTTAAAAAATCTAGGTGTCTTCATAATTCTTTCCTCCTTATCTTTTCTCTAAAAATTATCCTTTTAGAATACTCATTCTATTCTTATCTGCAAATTCCTTGTTTATACTTTATTTTTTTGACTTTTCTTTTGTTTGACTTTATGATATCATAGTTTCAGAAAAATATATGTTGCAATTGCAACAGAACGGAGTTTTTATGGAAAATTTATCAAAAAACCCTTTGTTTGAAAATGTTTCTGCTGAAAGCATCGAACAGATGATGACCTGCTTTGATATGCAGAAAAAGGCCTACCAGGAAAAGGATATCATCACCACCTATGACGCTGACAGGGATTTTATTGGTCTGCTGCTGGAGGGCACCATTTCCGTCAACCGCATCAGCATCGATGGTTCCCTGGATATGCTGGAATATCTGGAACATACCGGCGTTTTTGGGGCATCCTTTGCCTTTGCCAACCGGGAAGATGAATTTATCGTCATCTGCGAAAAGGCCTGTACTGTCCTCTTTATCGAAAAGCAGCACATCACCAAACGCTGCGCCAATGCCTGCCAGCACCACACCCAGGTGGTGGAAAACCTGATGCATCTGATGGCAGAAAAGGTGGTACACCTGACAGAAAAGGTGGATATCCTCAGCCACCGTTCCATCCGGGGGAAGTTGATGTGCTATTTCCGCATCCAAAGCACCAAACAGGGTGCGTTAAGCTTTCAGCTGCCTATGTCCCTTTTGAAGCTGGCGAACTACCTATGCATCGACCGCAGCGCCATGATGCGGGAGATCAAAAAAATGAAGGAAGAGGAAATCGTGGAGATCAATGAGGGAGAAGTAACGTTGCTATAAAGGAAAATCCGCAAAAAACCCCAATTTATATGATAAAAGACTTTGAAAAAGGGGGCATCTTTATGAATATGAAAAAGAGAATTCTTGCGGCAGCCGTTTCTGTAGTCCTTTTCGCCGGCAATGTGCCAACCACTGCCTTTGGCGCTGGCAATTATGAGGCAAAAATCCAAAACGGAGTGGCGGCCTTCCAATGAGGCTCCGTGAAAAAGATGGTCTGTATTATTGTACCGCATCCATCCAATCCGGCAGCAAATTTCTGACCGATGCTGTCGAAGAAGTCGGTTATTTTCGGGTCACCAATGGAGCCCTTACCCTTTCTCCTTCCCGCTTTGAAAAACAAAATCTGGAGGATTATACCAACCTGTGGGTGGACGGAATCCCGGTACATGTAGGTGCCTATACCATCAATCGCAACAATTATTTCAAATTGCAGGATCTGGGCAATATCTTCTCCTTCACCGTAGGCTGGGAGGAAGCCACCGGCACCATCACCATCGATACCTGATCCA
The DNA here is from genome assembly GCA_937901125.1 of uncultured Clostridia bacterium. Classification (GTDB taxonomy): domain Bacteria; phylum Bacillota; class Clostridia; order Lachnospirales; family Anaerotignaceae; genus Anaerotignum_A. The sequence goes on from CALCGT010000023.1 coordinate 83,064, forward strand.
TATAAAAAGGCTATACCCAATCCACCGGTATAGCCTTGACTTTTATTGACATCATCTGTTATTTTTCTTTGCTGTGCAAATATTTTTCTCTCGTTGCCAGCCCGCCTCGAATATGGCGCTCTGCTTTGTTCACTTCCAAAACCGCACGGACGGATTTGGCCAGTTCCGGGTCGATGCGTTCCACCCGGTCAGTGATGTCTTTATGCACGGTAGATTTACTGATACCGAATTTTTTCGCCGTTTCTCTCACTGTTGCATTGGTATGGATCATAAATTTTGCAACCTCGACCGCCCTTTCTTCGATATATGTCTTCAAACCAAGCACTCCTCTAAGTTTATCTTGGTTATGTATATGCAAAAGCCTTGAATGAAATGAATCGAAAGCTGCCTTTTGACTTCGTGAAAAACAAATCGAAATTCCACAAAAAAGAGATCGAGAAGCTTCTCGATCTCTCTTATTTCCTCTTCCTTACCAGGCACCAGCATAAGACAGAGTCACGCTGCTGTTTGCCGCGCCCTCGGCCATAGCTTCAGGAATGGATCTGCCTGCGCAGATAGAATACAGGAAGCCTGCGATAAAGCTGTCCCCTGCGCCCATGGTGTCCACCACTTCTACGGGAACAATGCCATATGTATAGAATTCCTTGCCATCATAAGCGATGCTGCCTGCTTCTCCCCTGGTTACTACTACAACTTTAGGACCTTTGGCATACATTTCCTCCATGAATTTTTTGATATCTTCTTCACCCTGATCATCGATGGAGAAGAACGCATAATCCACATAAGGAATGGCAATACCCAAAACAGGATCATCCAGTTTTGTTGCGAAGTCAAAGGCGATGGTTGCCCCCTTTTCCTTCAGCAGGGGCAGTTCATTCTCGCACATCCCCCAAAGACCGGAAACGACCATATCATAGCCTGCCAAAAATTCGATATCTTCCGCATTCAGCTTGAAATCCGCCATAACGCCTTCATCGTAGTCACCAAAAACACGGTCCCCATTGATGACCTCCACCTGGGTCACAGCCGTATTCCCTTCCAGCACCTTCATATGGGAAGTATCCACACCCTTTGCTTCGATGGCATCCAGCATGATCTTACCGTATTTATCTGTGCCAACAGCGCCAATATAAGTGGATTCCCCGCCCAAACGAGCCACATACACCGCCACATTGACGGGATTGCCGCCAAGGTAAGCATTCCCATCGCTGTAAGCATCTACACAGTTATCGCCTGCTGCCGCAATTCTGATTCTTCTATCCATTATTTTTCCTCCAGTAAGTTCCGTACTCGTTTGATGGCCATTCCTGCATAAACGGAAGGTTCTTTCAGATACCCTGTCACCAGTTCGATGGTAGCCTGTCCATCATAGCCTGCCGCCTGCATTTCTTTCAGCACAGGGCCCAAGGGAAGGCATCCATCTCCCGGCAGGATATGGCTGTCGCTGATGCCATCGTTATCAATGATATGCAGATATTGGAATCTGTCACCCAGTCGGCGGACATATTCCGCTGCAGGCTCCCCTGTGGTAAAAGGCACCGCCAGATCGGTCATGCCTGCCAGATTAGGAGACTGCACCACATGCAAAGCCCTCTCCAGATCCCGCAGGCTGCAAATAACGTTGCTTTCGTAGACCGTCAAAGGTTCCAGCACCAGTGTCACGCCCTTTTCCCCTGCATGGGCAGCCAATCTACGCAGGCTTTTCATCAGCCGCTTCCTGATATCTGCATCGCTGGCTTCATAGCCCGCATGCCCCGCGGAAAAGAGCATCTTTTTTGCCCCGATTTCAGCAGTGATGTCGATGGCATCTTCCAAATACTGCATGCTTCTTTCCCACTGCAGTTCATCCCCCATCATATAGTTGAAGGGGTAACCATTATGCTCTGGTGTAAAACATTCCACGGGCATATCATATTTATCGATCAGTTCACGGATGTGAGCTGTTGTTTTCAATTTCAAATCTTCCACATAAGCATGGGGATAGCCGCCCCAAAGCTCGATATAATCATAACCAAAACGCTTTGCGTCCGCAAATGCTTTCTCCAAGGGATACCGCTGGTATCCGCAGGTAAACAAACCTAATCGCATCATTTTTCCCTCTTTTTAAAATCTTCTGATTTATCATAAAGCTACCTACTGCACCGCAGGCAAATAGGGTCAAGGGGGTTACCCCCTTGCAGGGTATGGGACAGCGTCCCATGAAGGAGAAAAGCTGCTGCAAATTTCTTTACAGCAGCTTTCTTGTTTCAACAATTCAAATTAGTAATCGAACTGTCTGTAATATCTTCTGATAGGCATGGGATGACAATTGATCCGTTCAATGTGTGCATCGATGCGCTGTGTTACCGCATGCATTACCAGATGGCTGATGTGACCACGATATTTTTCACTGATCCCTTCGATAGGATAGTCTTTGGTATCAATAACTTCGTAGTTTGCACAAACCTTAGGCAGGAATGCCACTACTCTTTCGCTCAGCTTTCTTTGGGAATCTTCGCCAACAAATACAGTCACTGCTGTATTCTTGTCTACGATTTCCAGCATGCCATGGAAAAATTCCGCACTATGGATGGATTTTGTTCTGATCCAGTGCTGTTCTTCCCAATAGCACATCGCATAGGAATAGGTTGCACCATACTGATTGCCTGCGCCTACGAAATAATGGATGGGGTCTTCGCAGTGTCTTTCTGCATAAGCTTTGCCGAAGTCATCGGCAGCCTTTTCCACTTCCACCAGACCCTTTGCCAGGTACTGGTCCATTTCTGCATAGAATGCATCGTAATCCTGGAATTCACCGGCATTCTTCATGAAGCAGTCTGCCACCATGAAGAATTTCAGCTGTTCATTGGCGGGATAGGAAATGCAATAGTCCACCATTTCTGCCAGGGCAGCTGTTTCCTTATCGATAAAGCCAAATACCTTGGCACCGGCAGCCTGGGCTTTCTTTACGCCTTCTACCATTTCGATTGTGCTGCCTGTAACGGAGGAAATGATGACGATGGTGCCTTCACCAATACGGCGATTGCCTGTTGTCACATATTCCGCTGCATTTTCCACAAAGAAATCCAGAGAGGACATCTCCTTCATGTGTACCTCTGCCTGCAGGCAGGAAGCCCAAGTACCGCCAATCCCCAGCCAGCAGATATTTTTATAGCCTTCTGCGCAGATCTTGTTTACGATCTCTTCAATCTGAGGGCGCAGAGCCAGCGCGCCATTCACGCTTTCGATTTGCTTCTGTTCATCAAACTTAATAATCATAGTAATTATTCTCCAACTTTCAGTTTCTGGTAGTAGTCATTGTAGATTGTCAGAGCTTCGCCAACGTCTTCCTGGAAGAATACGTTTTCTTTGTAATCAAACTGTCTTGCAGGGTCGTTTTTGTATGTTTCGGAAGCTACTGCTACAGCTGCATCGTTAGGGCAGGAATAAGGGAATTCGTCCAGATTCTTTGCCATAACTTCGGGTGTGCAGATATAGTCCAGGAATTTTTCAGCCAAGTCAACATGTTTTGCACCTTTAGGGATTACGTACAGGTCCATACCCAGCTGGATCGCATCGTCTGTGAAAGGAGCGATTTTGATTGTGTCTTTTTCAGCCATTGCCCAAGAAGCGTTGCCGTCATATGTAACAGCTACGGATACTGTGCCGTTTGTCAGGTTCTGTTCTGCATTGCCATATGCAGCTACGTTTTCGTTGAATTTTACCAACCAGTCATAAGCTTCAGCAATTTCTGCTTCGTTTGTGGAGTTGGGGTCATAGCCCAAAGCTACCAGAGCCATAGGGAACAGGTTTCTAGCACCGTCGATTGTGGAGATCTGGCCTTTCAGAGCGGGATCCAGCAGGTCGTTGTAGGATGTGATTTCAATCGGGCATGTTGCGGAATCATATACAACGTAGATGTAGTTCATCAGGTAAGGTACGCAGTAGCCTTTGGATACCCAGTAAGCATCGTTGATGTTTGCGGAGTTAGGCACGTTGTCCAAGTTCATTTCTTCTACATAGCCGCCTGCGATCAGAGATTCCATGTAAGCGTCACATGTCATGATCAGATCGTATTCTTCGCCGCCGCCAGCTGTCAGTTTGTTGATTGCGTCAGCATTATCGCTCATGTAGGACAGATTTACTGTGCAGTTGTTTTCTTCTTCAAATGCTGCAATCAGGTCGTCAGAAATGTACTGCTGCCACATATAGATGTTCAGTTCAGTACTTGCTTCTGCGTTTGCGTCTTCTGCGGGTGCTTCATTGCCGCCGCATGCTGCTGCAGACAGTGTCATTACGCCTGCCAGCAACAGAGCTAAAATTTTTTTCATAATAAAAACCTCCCTTAATTTTTACCCTTTTTCTTCTTGAAAGAGCCTTGAATGATGTTATTCAAAATCATCGCCGTAACGATGACAAGAACCATGATGGTAGTCAACGCATTGACATCCGGAGTAATACCGGATTTATTCATTGACAAGATGAGCACAGGCAGGGTGGACTGTCTTGCGCCCGCCAGCATGTTACTCATAACAACGTCGTCGAAGGACAGCGTGAAGGAAAGGAACGCTGCACTCATAACGCCGGGGAAAATGGTCGGCAATGTGACCCGCAGAAAGGTCTGGATGCGATTTGCCCCCAGGTCCATGGATGCTTCTTCCAGTGTGTCATTATCGCCGCTGATACGACCCTTGATGGTAACCACCGCATAGGGGATACAGAAGGTACAGTGCCCCATCAGGATGCTGCCCATGCCCAGAGAAACACCAACCTTCATGAAAATGATCAGCAGGGCTACCGCCAGAACGATTTCCGGCACGATGATGGGGATATACAGCATATTATTGATGGCTTTTTTGCCTCTGAATTCATATTTCTTCAGGCCAAGGGCACCGATGGTGCCGATGAATACGGAAATGATGGTGCTCAGTATGGCGATGATGATACTATACCAAAGGCTGCTGATCAATGCAGAATTGGAGAACATCTTTGCATACCATTGTGTGGTAAAGCCATTCCAATAGTAGTTATATCTCTGGTTATTGAAGGAAAACGCCATCATGACCGCAACAGGGATATACAGGATAGCATATACCAGAAATGCGTAAACGTTGCTGAGGATATTGATGCGTCTTTCCTTCTTTTCTCTTCTCGTCAGTGCCATTTACACCACCTCCATATCTTCGATCTTTGCAAATCTTGTATAAATGAAGATGAGCAACATGGTAACGAGGATCAGCAATACGGACAGAGCCGCACCCAAAGGCCAGTTTCGGATGGAACCGAACTGGTTCTTGATGATATTACCGATATAAAGGACTTTGCCGCCGCCCAGCATGTCTGTTACGGTATAGATACCCAGACTGGGAATAAATACCAGAATGATGGCAGAGAAAATGCCGGGGAGGGTAATGGGCAGCGTGATCTTCATAAATGTGGTTCTCGCATTGGCACCCAAATCGGCAGAAGCTTCCAGCAGGGATCTTTCCAGCTTTTCGATGGTGCTGTACAAAGGCAGTACCGCAAAGGGAAGCATATTGGTAATCAAACCGATCATAACCAGACTGTCTGTATAGATGAAGGAAAGGGGCTTGTCCACCAGACCTGTATTCACCAGGAAATTATTCACGGGGCCGCTGGTCTGGAACAGCAGCAGCCATGCGTTCAGCCGCATCAGAGAGTTTGTCCAGAAGGGAATCATCAGCAATGTGATCATCTTTGCTGCCACATCCTTGGGCTTTCTGGCAATGATATAAGCAAAGGGATAGCCGATCAGGATACAGAGCAGCGTCGTGATACCGGCTGCCTTCAGAGATTTCAGAATAACTGAAAAATATGTAGGGTCTAAGATGGTCTGATAGCTTTCCATTGTAGGTTTATATACAACATCACCAAAGGCACCTCTGGACATAAAGCTAATCACAATAATATACAGCAGAGGGATGGTCACAAAAAGGATCATCCACAGGGAAACAGGGCCTGCCATAGCCAGCTTTGGCAGCAGATTCTTTTTCTTAGGCATTGCAGCCTGACTTGTATGACTCATCAAACCGCCCCCTGCTCAAATTTTTTGATGGCAACTGCCTTTTCAGGCTTCCAGGATATATATACCTTTTGGCCTTCGGAAACAGTCTGATCCTGTTCGAATCTGGAATATTTCACTTCCATGCCGTTTGTCAGGTCAATGGCTGTTTTTACCACAGAGCCCTGATAGATAAAGTCTTTGACCTTCCCTTCCAGGGAGAAGCCCGCCACAGGAGAAGGGGAAGCTTCCAGATATTCGGGACGAATGGAAATATGCATTTCTTCGCCTACGGCAAAATCTTCACCGCAAACCTGAAGATTGCCTGCTACTGTTTCCACTGTCAGCACATTTCCTTCTTTTGCAATCACTTTACCATCGAAAATATTGGATTCACCGATAAAACCTGCAACAAACCTTGTTTTGGGATGTTCGTAAATTTCTGTAGGGCTATCCAGCTGTTCCAGGATACCATCGTGCATAACTGCAATACGGTCGCTCATGGTCAGAGCTTCTTCCTGGTCATGAGTAACGTAAATAAATGTGATGCCCAGCTTTTTCTGCAGACGTTTCAGCTCAATCTGCATCTGCTTACGCAGCTTCAAGTCCAGCGCACCCAGGGGTTCATCCAGCAGCAGCACTTTGGGTCTGTTTACCAGGGCACGGGCGATGGCAACACGCTGCTTCTGCCCACCAGAAAGTTCATCGGGCTTTCTTTTTGCATAGGGTTCCATCTGCACCATTTTCAGCATTTCCGTCACCCGTTCATTGATCTCCGCTTTTGGCACTTTTTTGATCGTCAGACCATAAGCGATATTATTGAACACTGTCATATGAGGAAACAGCGCATAGTTCTGGAACACGGTATTTACATTTCTCTGGAAAGGTTCTTTATCTTCCACCCTTTCCCCTTCTACCTTAATGATCCCTTCCGATGCTTCTTCGAACCCTGCGATCATACGCAGGGTTGTTGTTTTGCCACACCCAGAGGGTCCAAGCAGTGTTAAAAATTCGCCCTCGCCGATTTCAAGATTCATATTTTTTACAACTTCATTGTTACCAAATCTTTTCACTACACCTTCAAGGGTAATAATGGGATTGTTCATTTTTTGCCACACCTTTTCTTAATTGCTCGTTGCATACATCTATAAGATATACTTAATTATTACTATAACACCATCCAGAAAACATTACAAGAATGGGTTCTTCTCCTTCTGTATATTGTGAAAAATGAATAAAAAAGCGGTATTGCGGTCAATTTATCGATGGTAAATTTAACTTCTTCAAAGGATTGAATTTCGTGAAATTCTTTGTTAGGATAAATCATTGCATGTTTACAGATGGAAAAGAGAATCTGCTTCCCGATGATTCCCAATATACAGGAGAAAGAATAAAAATGACCCATGATAGCAATATGACACAGGGTAAACCAATGCATTTATTGATCCTGTTCGCCCTCCCCCTGATGCTCGGAAATGTATTTCAACAAGTATATACCGTTGTGGATATCGCCGTTATCGGCCGGGGCGTTGGCATGGATGCCCTGGCAGCATTGGGCAGTGTGGACTGGCTCAACTGGATGATGCTCGGCATCTCCCAGGGGTTTACCCAGGGATTTTCTGTACGCATCTCTCAAAAATACGGCGAAGGCAGCCTGGATGAAATGAAGCAGTTCATCGGACAATCTGCCATGCTTTCTGCCCTTTTGTCTCTGCTATATCTCATCATAGGGCAGCTGCTGCTCCGTTTTCTGCTAATGCTGCTGCGTGTTCCTGCGGATCTTTTCCCCATGGCAGAGCTTTATACCCGCACACTTCTGATTGGCGCTCCTGCAGTCATGTTCTTTAATTACTGCTCTTCCGTACTGCGGGCAGTGGGCGACAGCAAAACGCCCCTGAAAGCGATGATCCTGGCTTCTATCATAAATATCCTGCTGGATCTGATGGCTGTATTCCTGCTGCATTGGGGCATCGCAGGCGCAGGGATGGCTACAAACATTGCCCAGTGTCTGGCTGGTGCCATCTGCGCGGTCAAGATCTCAAAAAATCCTGCCCTGCATTTTGGCAGAAAAGAACTGCAAAAAAACATCATTATCCTGAAAAATCTGACTGCCATCGGCACCCCGGCAGCAGCCAAAAATGTCATCATCTCTATGGGCGGCATGATCGTTCAGACTGTCGTCAACAGATTCGGAACAGCCTTTATTGCCGGCTTCACCGCAACCAGCAAGCTATATGGTCTTTTGGAGATCGCCGCCATTTCCTACGGCTATGCCATCACCACATATGTTGGGCAGAATTATGGCGCCGGAAAGCCAGAACGGATCCGCATGGGAATTCGCTCCGCCATTCAGTTAGCAGTGACCACCTCCCTGATCATCTCTCTGTCCATGTTCTTGTTCGGCAGGCAGCTCACTTCTCTGTTCATATCCCCGGAAATCCCTGCTCTAGCCGCAGAAGCAAAACAGATTGCCTACCTTTATCTGCGGGTCATGGCAACATTCCTGCCCATCCTTTATCTGCTTTATGTGTATCTATCCGCCATGCAGGGCATGGGGTATACCGTAACCACACTGATTTCCGGCTTTATTGAATTTTTCATGCGCCTGCTGGTCGCATGTGTCATTGGATGGAGCGGCTATGAAATGGGTATCTTCGGTGCTGAGATCATCGCATGGTTTGGTGCATTCCTTTATCTCATGATCCATTATTATAAAAAAATCAAATTACTGGAGAAATCTTCTGCACACTCATAAAATGTTTCATCCGTCTGTTTTTTTCGGAGTGGCTGTTGCGAAAATCGCGGCAGCTACTTTTTTTGCCTGTATGTAGACAATAGTATGCAAAAGAGATTTCTGACGCGGATTCTGCGTTACATCAGTTTTTTCAATTCCTGATAGACTCTGCCGATGGGCAGACCTACCACATTATAATAATCCCCCTGGATGCCTTTCACATAGATGGCAAAATCCCCTTGGATGCCATAGGCACCGGCCTTATCCATAGGGTCGCCGCTGGCAATATAAGCTTTGATCTCTGCTTCAGACATCGGGTACAGATATACGTCTGTTTTTTCCGCAAAGGTGATGCTTTTGGCCGCATTTCCTGTGCGGATCATGGTCACGCCGGTATAAACCTGATGGCGGTCATCGGAGATGCTTGCCAGCATACGATAGGCATCTTCCTCATCCTTTGGTTTGCCCATGATGGTTTGGCCTTTGGCGACGATGGTATCCGCTCCGATGATGATACATTCCTCCGTCTGCTGTTCTGCGATCTCCAGAGCCTTCTGCTGGGATAATTCTATCACCACCTCCGCCGGGCTTTCTTTTGTGATGGTTTCTTCCCCCTTGGCAGGGATGATATCAAAGGGTAGACCGATTTTTGCCAATAATTCTTTTCTTCTGGGAGAGGCCGAAGCCAAAATCAATTTCATATCTTCCTCCTGTTGGATGTGTTTTTTATGGATATTGTATCACAATTGCGGAAAAAGAAAAACGATTCCATACTTTTCTATATAGCCCTTGCACCCATCTCAAAATTGTTCTAAATTAAACACATTCTTATTATGTACGAAAGAAAAAACAATGTTAAGAGAAAATCCTATGAAACACTTATTTGTATCTGAAAATTTGGTCGTTCTCCGCGGTGGTGTCCTGCTGCTCGTCTTGGCAGCAACAACAGCGCTTTGAGTGATGCCCAAATACAGATCAGGTGATTCTTTCGGAAACGGCAGCAAATCCGTTTCCCGATCCTATCATATCTAATCCGGCAGCCACACGCTGTCGGATTTTTTTTACAAAAGATGAAATGCAGTAAAAGAAACAAAGGAGAGATCAATATGGAGATGACAGGCGCACAAATATTAATGGAGACCCTGCTGGAGCAGGGAACCGATGTAATTTTCGGCTATCCCGGTGGCACCGTATTGGATCTGTATGAGCAGATCTATCAAAACGAAGGGCGCCCACGAGCAGGGCGGCATCCACGCAGCTGATGGCTATGCCAGAGCAACGGGCAAAACCGGCGTAGTGTTGGCAACCTCCGACCCCGGTGCCACCAATCTCGTTACAGGCATCGCCACAGCTTATCTGGATTCTGTTCCCTTGGTCATCATCACAGGGAATGTCCCCACCGATCTGATGGGGCAGGATAACTTTCAAGAAGTAGGCGTTTTCAGCCTGACCTACGGCATTGTAAAGCACAGCTATCGAGTGGCCCGGGTGGAAGAGCTGGCAAATGATATTCGGGAAGCTTATGCACTGGCAGCCTCCGGCAGACCCGGTCCTGTCCTCATCGAATGTATCGTAAATCAGGATAATCTGGTCTACCCCATGGTACCCACAAACAAATCCATCGATGAGATTATTCTACAGGGAGGTCGTTAAGCTATGAAGAGATATATGATCGGACTTTTGGTAAACAATAAATATGGCGTACTGACCCGTATCGCTTCGCTGATTGCCCGCCGGGGCTACAATATTGATACCCTGACTGTAGGGGAAACGGTAGACCCCAGCATTTCCCGTATGACGATTATGATTACCGGAACGGATCACGACAGAGATCAGGTCATCAAGCATCTGCGGAAGCTCCATGATGTCCATTTCGTAAAGGAAATGGTACGGAGTGCCTCCGTCTGCTGGGAACTAGTGCTTTTGAAGGTGGCCGCCAACAAAATCACCCGTCAGGAAATCATTGATGCAGTCAATGTATTCCGCAATAAAATCATCGATTATTCTGCTGAATCCATAACCATTGAAGTCACCAGGGAAACCACCAAGTTGGACGCTTTCATCAACCTGATGAAGCCCTATGGCATTTTGGAAATAGGACGTACCGGGATCGTTTCCCTGAAACGGGGGCAGGAATGTCTGGATGGGACAGACCTGAAGCAGCTCAAAAAGCCCAAACGCAGCAGAAAAAATGACACGCAAAAAGGAGCCTGTTAGAGGATATCCCGAAAGAAGAAAACATTTTTTGTTTTCTTATGGGGACTCCTCTAAGGGCTCCTTTTTCATGCAGATATTTTTATTCCCCTTCCTCCATGGGATAGGAAATCAGGCGATTTCCCTCCAAATCCTCCTTGTGCATTTTCACCGCTGTGATGCTATGATTATCATAGGTCTTATAATAATAAATGCCCTTATCCAGATTGCAGCAGGAAGAATAAATGGTGATCTCATATTTCCCTTCTCCCAGATGGCAGCAGCCCCGCTGCTGCTCCACAGACCCAAGGATATGGAAGAACTGGCTGACGCTTTCCCTTTCGCTTTCCCTAGAAAGAGAATTCAGCTTCACAAAGGCGGCGCGGATGAAACGGGAAGAAGAGCTGAGATCCCCCGGCAGGCCAAAGCCGCCCATACCACGGCTAAAGGACTGTATATCCATATGGGGGGCAAATCGATTGACTGCAGGCTCTGCCGTCACGTTCATATACTGGCTCAGGTTTTGCATGTGGAAGGGAAAAGGCGGGTTATTGGTCAAAACGCCCACAGGATTGTCGTAAACATGCAGACCATCTGCCGTAGCTTCTACAGTGATGCTTCTTTCCCCATCGGCAATGATCCAATGGAGCTGGCTGTTGGGCAGGGCGTCGCTGAAGGGTTGATCGGTCACATTGATACGCTCCAGCAGCTTTTCCGCATCTGCCACCCTTTCACACTGGCCCAGTATCCACATCAGAAATGCCCAGTTGGGGATATTATCCTTTCCTTCCTTGGGCTTTTGATAGACGGCATTTCCGCCGAACATCAGCCCTGCCATGGCAAGTCCTTTTTCATTGACAGCATCATAATAAAGGGGACAGCCTTCGGCTACATGAGCCATGCCGATCATGGCATGATGTTTTTCCCATTTGACTCCATTGGGAAAGGAAACGGGAAAATTGCGGGGAGTAATAGTGACACTTTCCCCGTAGGAAAATTCAAAATCCAGATTACGTCCAAAATAATGGTCTTTGGTATGGTAAGTCACTGCTGTACACATGAAAATTCCTCCTTTTGTAGGCTTCCTTTAGTTTCCGCAGACAGATTCCCTTTTATGCAAGAGGGGCGCAATAGAGCGCCCCGAACCATAAAAATCTGTTGTCAAGCAGAATCATTTTTATATTAGAATTGATAGGTGATCTCAAAGGACACCGCCCCTGTTTCGGGAGGAGCGATGATACCGGGAGACAGATAGAAAGCAATACCATTTTCCGTCAGGTAAAAATCCACCTTGTCCAGATTCTTTTCCAATCTGCTTTCCGCATTGCGGTAAAAGGCATCGGGATCCGTCTGAATGAGGGCTGTGAAGGACATCAGCCACAGATATTCCAGATCCTCCCTGCTGTCAGAGACCAGATCGCTGAGGGCACATTCCTTCCCACTGCTCAGGTTATAGGTATGGGAGAAATAAGTCACGCCCTCCTCTTCCCCATCATAGGAAGAGACGGAAGCCAGGAAAGAGGCATATCCATTGGTATTTCTGGTCAGGCCATAGGTACCCATATAGTAATAGGCTCTGAACTCATCGGGGTTCTTTGCATATTCTGCCAAGGCTTTTTTCTCATAAGCCTGCAAGAATGCCTGCCCCTGACCGAAGGTTTCATTGGCCATAGCACCATTGATGGCAGTTGCCCCTGCCCCTGCGGTCACTTCATCGCACCGCAGATCTACATTCAGCACGACAGTGCCATCGGGTGCCAGCACCGTTTTGGCATAGCCCCCCTTCATGGGGGTATCCTGTCCGCCGGTGGAAGGAAGCTGGGGCGTATTGCCCGAGGAAGTAATATCGATCACATAATTGATACCATCCCAGCCTACTTCTGCCCCAAGGCTTTCCGCCACTGCCCGCAAAGGCACCAGAGTACGGTCATTGATGATCTGCGCAGGCACAGACATGGTATAGACCAGCTGTCCGTTTTTATATAATGCCACCTGACCGATGCGGAACAGGATCACATCTGTTCCATGAACTGCCGTAACGCTTTTGCTGGGCTCGTCCCAGAAAACATCCGCATCCAGCGCTTCAAAAATTTTGCGCATGGGCACCAGAGTACGGTCGTTTTGGATGATGGGGGGCTGGTCAAAATTCAGTTTTTCCCCATCCACATAAACGGTAATGGGCGGGTGGGCAAAGGCAGGCACGCAAAACAACAACGCCGCCAATACCCCTAACAATACTTTTTTCATACAACTCACCTTATCTTTTGTTTTCTTCGGCATATTTCGCCGCCAAACCTGCGCAGTATGTGATCATCTGCATACAGTTTCTTTTTCTTGCCTTGCCTTCCCAATCGCCAAGGGGATCAGAAAGCTCAGAGCAGGTCAATGTGCCGTATTCATCCTTGATCTCATTGACCATTTTGCCTACAACCCCATAGATATCCTGCAATTCCGCGATCCGTTCGGGCATGGTTTCCTTTGCCATGGGGTTTTTTCTGCCCACCATAGCACTCAGCGCCATAACAGCCCCTGTGATGGCACCACAGGTATTTTTGGTATGGCCCATACCGCCGCCAAAGCCCGTTGCCAGTGTGATGACTTCTGCAGGCAGACCTGTTTCGAAATTGTTCAGCATGGCTGTCATCACACATTCAGAGCAGTTCAGCCCCTGTTTAAAGCAGTTTTTCGCATCCTGTTCCACTTTTTCCACTACAGTCAATTCTTTATTTTCATCCATTGTTTTTTCCTCCTTTTATGGAAATAAAATACAAAGCTCTACATTTTTATATTACCATAAGAGCAAAAAAAAAGAAATATGGTAAGCCTGCTTCCCTTTAGAAAACATTATTTCCAAAATCCATTGCTTTTCTTTGGGAATCCCCATACCATATTTCCGCCTATACTTTTGTATAAGAAAAGAGCACCCAAAAAGGGTGCTCTTTGTGTGCATGTAATTGTTTAACTCAATATATGTAAATTGAATTATTTGCCGCCCTGTGCTTTGTATGCTTCGATACCTTTACCCAGCAGTTCGATACCTCTAGCCAGGTCTTCAGCTTTCAGGATATAAGCGATACGCAGTTCGTTTTTGCCCAGACCGGGTGTAGCGTAGAAGCCTTCAGCAGGAGCGTACATAACTGTTTCATTGTTGTCTCTAAAGTCGTTCAGCAGGAACAGCAGCAGATCTTCTGTGTTTTCAACGGGCAGTTTGCATGTGATGTAGAATGCACCGCCAGGGCATTCGCAAACAACGCCGGGGATCTTCTTCAGAGCTTCGAATGCAACGTTTCTTCTGTGTTCATATTCAGCTTTTACATCGTTGAAGAAGTCAGCAGGCAGTTTGTACATTGCTGTTGCGCCAACCATGTCCAGTGTAGGAACGCACAGACGACCCATAGCGATCTTGAATACTTCTGCCATGAATTCTTTGTTTTTGCAAACCATGCAACCAATACGAGCACCGCAAGCGGAGAATCTCTTGGAAACGGAGTCGATGATGATAACTCTGTCTTCGATATCAGCCAGCTGACCGAAGGATGTCATTTCTCTGCCGTCATAAGCGAATTCTCTGTATACTTCGTCAGCCAGAATCCACAGATCATGTTCCTTTGCGAAGTCAGCGATTACTCTCATGTCTTCTCTGGAAAGGATGCAGCCTGTGGGGTTACCAGGGTTAACGATGGAGATCATTTTTGTTTTGTCTGTAACTACAGCTTCCAGTCTTTCTCTGATAGCGTATTTGTAGCCTTCTTCAGCGTATGTTGTAACGGGTTTTACAACGCCGTCAGCAGCCTGAATGAATGTCAGGTAGTTTGTGTAGTAAGGTTCAGCTACGATAACTTCATCACCGGGGTTGATGATGGACAGGAATGTCAGTGTCAGCGCTTCGGAGCCACCAGCTGTAATCAGAACGTCGTTTCTTTCCAGATTCATGTCGAATCTCTTGAAGTAGTCAACGATAGCGTCCTGCAGTTCAGGCAGACCCCAAGAACCAGCGTAAGCCAATACTTTCTGATCAAAGCCTTTTACTGCTTCCCAGAATACGGAAGGTGTTTCGATATCGGGCTGACCGATGTTCAGGTGATAAATTTTAACACCTGCTGCTTCAGCTGCATCAGCCATAGGGTTGAATTTTCTAATAGGGGAGTTCTGCATTGCCTGCACTCTGTCGGAAATTCTCATGTTTTTCACTTCTCCTTTTAATTAACTAATAATTTTTGTATTTGAAGAACTGCGTACTCTTCTCGGAGGACCTTTCCAAACCGCCATGGGACATACATACCGACTACATCCTGAAAAAAAGTTCAGTATGTATCCAAAAGCACAACGAAGTTCGAAAAATCCATATCCGAATACATTATCAGTATACCACTTTTCCTGAGAAAGGCAAGAGGTACTGTGAAAATTTCCACAAACTCGCTTATTTTTGTATAGTATTTCGTACAGTTTTTCTTGTGTCCATGAAAAATGTCCAATGGCGGAAGGAGAAAAAGTCTAAATCAGACTGAAAAATAGTTCATTTTCTCCTTTTGGGATAAAGAGAAATATTCTTTTCTTGGCAAAAATGAAAACTCAACAATATTTCCCCTGTTTTTCCAATATGCTTTTGGTTTCTTCTTACAGGAAAACAAAAATGGGAGAACGTTATTTTTTTATTGAATTGGACGGAAAAAACCCCTTCTCAAAAGAAGGGATTGCTTCATTTTCTCACTTGTCTGCCAAGACAGGGGTTTTCCCCCTGCTGCTGACAGACAAACCCAAAACTGCTGCCATATCTCTGGTTCGCAGATAGGTCACACCCTCCCTGCGAATCATCTCCACAGTATATTCTTTGTCATTATAAATGATGGTTTCTTTCTGTACCATTTCTTTCTCCTTATAATTGATATCTTTTAGGAGGAACCAGTGGGTGAAGCCGCTGCCTGCCACATTGCCCACACGAACACCGTATTGGCTGCCATCGGCAGCAATATATTTGCCACCGCCCAGATAAATTCCAATATGCCCTTTTTTCCAGACCGCAGCCCCCACAGGCGCCTGATTTACCGTAGAAATGGGAAATACCTGCTCTGCTGTATCATGATAACCCTGGGAATTGCGGTGGATGCCTGTACACCAAGAAATCAGACCGCTGCAGTCCACACAGACCTGTCCGATCTTTTTCGCATCACTTTCCCAAACCAAAGGGCCGAAGAGGATCTTCAGCCGGTCGTATTTTTCCTTGGTCAACACGTCCCCTTTCATGCCGTAAACATAGGCCGTGCCCAGTTTGCTCCTGGCAAAGGTCACCAGTTCCTTTCCTGTCATTCATTGTCCCCCTTTTCCGCTGTTTTTTCTGTGATCTTCTGATGCTGTGTGCCAAAATAAAAAGCGATGACAATGGAAAAAATATTCAGAAATTGTCCCCCATCAATGCGGCCTTTTATGGATAAATAGGCGAAAACCACTGTCAGCACCACAGTCACGATGCTTTTTACCGTCAAAAGATTTGTCACAGTCTCTTTCCATTCTTTGCTCATGTTGAAATCCCCCTTTCTTGCTCTACTTTCTTTTTATGCCCCCTTCTCAATCATGTGCCGTTTTATTCAAGTGTTTTTCCAGCTTTTGATAGGCATCACTAACGTTTCCATTTGCCCCCAGCTGTTTCAGCCCGTCCAGCGTCGCCAAAAGCCCGTAACACATAACGCACTGCTCTTTTTTGATGGTTTCGATCTCAAATTCCTGCTGTTTTTGCTGTTCCATCCAGCGGAAGCTTTTATAGAGTATGGCACCCAGCGTGCCGAAAGCCCCAGCGATGGTCGCCAGGCGGATGATGGTATCTGCCGTAAGATACAAAAAAATCTCTCCTTTCTACTACAATATATTTATGGTTAATATCCCTTACAGCCAGTAAGGAATTATCCA
>CALCGT010000024.1 GCA_937901125.1 uncultured Clostridia bacterium
CCAAACTGAGTAATTTTATCTTACATCAGTTTGAAGGTTTACACAAACATTGGGATATTGCCGAGTCTTTTTCTTTTACAAAGGAGGAATTGCTTTTGGATACTGTTTTAGTCAAAGCCTTTGGCTTTTTGTTCATGATCGCTCTGGGCTTTCTTTTAAAAAGAGTCGGATTATTTTCTTTAGATGACAGCGGACTTCTCAGCAAGCTGGTATTGAAGATCACGCTGCCCATGGCTATCATCAGTAATTTTCGAGGATTGGAACTGAACCGCAGCTATTTGCTGGCCATTGGGGTCGGCTTTGGGGTACATATCGTGGCGATTGCTGTAGTGCTTCTGCTGACGAGGAAAAAATCTCCTGCTCATAAAGCTTTCTATATCATCAATACATCCGGCTATAATATTGGTCTTTGTACGCTGCCATATATGTCTAGTTTCTTTGCAGCAGATGCTGTGGCGTTGGTATGCATGTTTGATGTGGGCAATGCCATCATGTGCTTTGGCATAACCTTCACCATTGCCATGATGATTGCAAAGGGGAAATCGGGCATCAATGGGAAGGAAATAATTAAAACGTTGTTTTCTTCCATGCCCTTTGTCACCTATCTGGTGATGATCCTGCTTTGTGCAGGAAATATCCAGTTGCCTGAGCCTGTTTATACGGTTGCAGGGATGATAGGGCAGGCCAATGCCTTCTTGGCGATGCTGCTCATTGGTATCCTTTTTGAACCAAAGATCAATAAAAGTGAATTGAAAGATATGGCAGGGGTATTTATGTTGCGTTTGGCTCTGGGCATTGCATTTGCCCTTCTAATCTACAATTTCCTGCCTATACCATTGATGTACAGACAGATTTTAGCGATTATTGTCTTTTCGCCTATACTCAGTGTTGCGCCCATCTATACAGAACGCTGTGGCTACAATCGGTCTGTGGCGGCGGTATTGAATTCTTTTATGCTACCCTTTAGCATGGTAGTGATGACTTTATTGCTGATTCTTTTGAAAGTATATTGAAAATGACTTGTTATTCTTATCGTTTTTTCTGATTATTCTTATAGAAATAATCAATTTCACAAATAAATAGAGATGTGATAGTATAAGGGTGTAAAGAAAAACAAGGTTCCGGAACCTCCTGTTTACTACAGAAAACAAGTTGTAAAAGGAGGATGACCCATGAAAAAGATAAGCAATCAGGCATTTCGAGAAATTCTAGCAACAGGCGTATGGTTTGTCACTTTATTTGCTGTATGCGAATTCTTTCAGTACGCAGTATAAAATATGAGGAATATAAAGAAAGCTCGGATTTCATAATCCGGGCTTTTTGCATATTCAGAAATTGGAAAGATAGGCTTCAACAGATTTCGTGAATCGTTTCATGCACAGAGAAACCCATTTTTGGCGATAATATAAAACCTACAGATCCATACGGATGTCATAGCCTTCTACAGTAAAGAGTTTCACATTTCCTTCCGGCAGAGCGGAATGCAGACGGTAATCTACTAAAAGGGAAACACCAAGGTTTTGTTCTGTAAAATAGGGAGTACAGGTACTGTTGGCAATCTCCTGTATATGTTCTGCTGTTACCCCCAGTTTCAACATTGCTTCGTCAAACGCCTGTCTGTAATTGTTGTTTTTTTCCGTTAAGAAAAGCATTTCCTGCATCAGACGCTGGGGTGAGATATTTTTTGCATCAGCGAGGGGATGATCCGCAGCAGCAAAGAAGGAAAAGAAGGAACTGGTGATAGACTCCAAAATGCCGATGCACAGCATGCCACAGGGGATATCGTTTTCGGACACAGATTCCACAGCTTCTGCTTCCAGCTTAAGTATTCATTGGCATAGGTGAGAAAGGAACGGCCTTTTCGGAGAGGCAGACCCGTTTGCCAATACGGTCGAACAAATCGACCCCAAACTCTTCCTCCAACTGCTGGATCAAATTTTGCTACTTAGATAAATGATTTGATATTGCGAAGCTCCATGTTTGTCCCTCCTTGGATTGTTTAGTATCATCTTACGAGGAGGTTCCTAAAAAGGCAATGGGGATTTTGATTTATCTGAAAGAAATGTTTTCGTTGAAAAGACATCAATACCTGTAGTATAATACAAAAAATGAAAGGAGATGGCCAATGTGATAGGAGAAAAAATTAAATCAGTCCGCATGGAAAAGGGAATCACAGCCAAAGATCTGGCGGAAAAGGCAGAAGTTACACCGGGTTATATTTCTCAGATAGAAAGAAACCTCATTAGTCCCTCGCTTTCCGTATTGATGCGCATTGCGGACGGGCTGGAAATTCCGCTGGTTTCTCTTTTTTCTCAGGAAGAACAGGAGGAAGTCACTGTTATCCCAAAGGATAAACGAACAAAGATACAATTTGCCGATATCAATATGGAATATCAGTTTGTAACGCCCTACAGCCGTTCAAAAAATACTTGCACACAAATGGAAATGCTTTGCTTCCGTCTTGGTCCAAAAAGCTGGGGCAGTACTATAGTGCAGTTCCATGATGAAGCAGGGGAATGTACATTGGTGCTGAAGGGTACTTTAGAATATCATATCAATGACAAGGTCTATACTCTCCATGAGGGTGACAGTATCTATGTACCTCCGAAGACCTATCACCAGCTTTATAATCCCGGTGAGGAAGAAGTAGAAGCCGTGGCAGCCATTTCCCCGGCACTTTACTAATACTAAACGCAGCCTGACAAAATTCTTTGTTGGGCTGTTATTTTTTTGCTATAAATCATAAAGAATAGATATATTTTTGTCAACTATTTAATTATAATAAATTTTATTTAAGTTTTGGTTGACAGATGAGATGGTTTGAAATATAATATAACTAAATTAGATTTAATTTTGTTTAGTTTTGCCGTTGTGATTTAATGCAAAACAAAAGATAAAGGTCGACAGATGAAAAACAGATATTATAAAAGACAAATGAATTTTTAGGGAGGGAAAGTCTATGAGTATTTTAACATCGAAAAAATTCCAAAAATACTTTGTTCCTGGTATTGTTTTCCAGTCCTGCGTTATCGCTGGTGGCTACGGCACAGGTCGTGAATTGGTAGAGTATTTCATGGGCTATGGTCCAAAGGGCGGCATTTTGGGTATGTGCATTGTATCCCTGTTGGTATGGTCCATCATCTGTGCAGTATCCTTTGCATTTGCACAGATTTTTAAAAAATATGACTATAAAAGTTTTATGAAAGAATTGATGGGGCCTGGTTGGGTTATCTTTGAAGTGGCTTATATCTGCTTTATTGTAATCGTATTAGCCGTTGTATCTGCTTCTGCCGGTTCGATTCTGCATGAATTGTTTGGTTTAAACAAATGGATCGGTGTCATTGGTATGTCTGTAGCAGTATTTGCACTGGTCATGAATGGTTCCGATCTGATTGAAAAAGTACTGTCTGCTTGGTCCTTCGTGCTGTATGGTGTATATTTCCTGTTTTTGGTTTTGGTATTTGCAAATTTCAGCGACCAGATTTCGACCAATATTTCTTCTGTTCCCGTAACAGGTAACTGGGTAATTGGTGGTTTCCAGTATGCGTTCTATAATCTGGCTATCATCATTGCTGTTCTGTATACCATTAAACACAGTGAATCTACAAAGGATGCGGCAATTGCTGGTATCATCTCCGGTTTCATCGGCATTCTGCCCGGCATCATCCTCTTTATCGCGATGTGTGGTTTCTATCCTGTGATCATCGATCAGGAATTGCCTATCGACTATATTCTGTCTCAGATGAATATGCCTTGGCTACGCTATGTATTCCAGATCGTACTGTTTGGTACGCTGATTGAAACAGGCTCCGGCCTGATCTATTCCATTACAGACCGTATTGATGAAGCGTTCAAGAATAAAGGGACAGAAACGCCGAAATGGACAACACCTGTGGTTGCGGTTATTCTGTTGGCTGGTACAACAGCGATTTCTTCTTTTGGCCTGACAGGACTAATTGCAAAAGGATATGGCACACTGGCGTGGGTAATGTTCATTGTATATGTAATTCCTATTCTGACACTGGGCTTTTACAAGATTTCTAAAGCTAAAAAAAATTAACGTTAATTAAACAAAATTCTGTTGACAAATTTTTTTAGAGTACTATAATAAATTCTAAATTGTTTTTATTTTAAAACATGGAAGTGCAATGACAGAAAAAACAAAAGAAATTTTGACTCAATGAGTCAGACAGAAGTAAGGAGTGGTATCAATGGCTTTGAATACTGAAAAATGCAATGCTTTGGTTGAAAGAGATAAGAAAGTTATGGCGCCTACACAGCACCTGTCTTATTATCCTATGGCAATCAAAAAGATCGATCAGGATGTGATTTATGATGAAGACGATAATCAGTTCATTGATTTCCTTTCCAGCGCATCTTCTCTGAACTTGGGCAGCTGCCATCCTGTTGTAACAGCAGCTGTAAAAGAACAGTTGGATAATTATTCTCAGTATACAATCGCTTATACATATGGCAAAAAAAGTATCGAATATGCAGAAAGACTGACTTCTGTATATCCTGGCGGTGTTCCTGTAAAGATCGTTTTCGGCAACTGCGGTTCTGATGCAAACGATGCAGCAGTGAAATTTGCAAGAGCTTACACAGGCAGAAGTAAGATTATTACATTTATCAATGCTTACCACGGCAGCACTTACGGTTCCATCTCTATGTCTATGGTAACGACCCGTATGCGTGCAAAAATGGGCCCCATGCTGCCCGATATCTACTGCTTCCCCTACTATGATGCATCTTATGATGATCAAACCTGCGAAAAAGAATGTATCGCAGATATTGAAAGAGCATTTGCAACATACCTTCCCGCTGAAGAAGTTGCAGCAGTGATCATCGAACCCGTTCAGGGTGATGCAGGGCTTTTGGCCGCACATCCCATCTTTATGAAAAAGCTGTATGAATTGTGCAAGAAACATGGCATTCTGTTCATTTCTGAAGAAGTACAGCAGGCATTCTATCGTACAGGTAAATTCTTTGGTATCGAACATTTTGATATCGTTCCTGATGGTATCATTATGGGGAAATCCATCGGTGCTGGTTTCCCTTTGGGTGGCTTTATGGCAAGAGCAGAAATTATGGATTGCCTGCCTGCACCTGCCCACTTGTTCACACTGGGCGGCAATGCAACAGCTTGTGCAGCCGGTGTAGCAGCTTTTGACTATATGCAGTCTGAAGAATTCCAGAAGATTCTGGCAGAAAATACAAAACTGATGCAGGAATGCTTGGATGATGTATGTGCTACCTTCCCCGAAGTTGCTACAGGCACAAGAGGTATCAATACTTCCAGAGGTCTTGTGATCACAAAGAAAGATGAAAATGGTAACGACGTTCCTGATGCTATAGGCACATATAAGATTCTGTATCGAGCATATGAAAGAGGGCTTCTGGTAATCTCTCTGGCAGATAACATTCTGAGAATCCAGCCTCCTCTTAACATCAATCCTGAAAACCTGAAAAAAGGCTTCGAAATCATCAAAGCATCTATCCAGGATTATCTGAATGGCGATATCCCCGATGATGTTATGAAATTCCGTGCTGGTTGGTAATTTTGAAAACCTTTTTACAAAAGAATAAAGATATAAAGGAAGAGCCGCTCGGTTTACCGAGCGGCTCTTCCTTTATATCTTGGATATATTTATTGGCAAAGCAGAAGATAGATATCGTTGACGTTGGTGCCTGTAGGGCCGGTCATGATAAGAGCATCGGCTTCTGCCAAAGCATGGTTGGAATCATTTTCTGCCAGAGCAGCGGGAATAGAGATGCCTTTCTTTTCCAAAAGAGACCTTGTATTGCCATCGACAATGCCGCCTGCGGCGTCTGTAGGGCCGTCTGTGCCGTCAGAGCCTGCTGCTGCCACCACAACACCTTCCATACCAGCGATGCTTTCTGCTGCGGAAAGGGCAAGCTCTTGATTTCTGCCGCCTTTCCCCTTGCCGGTGATGCGGACGATGGTTTCACCGCCGCAAATGACAGCACAGGGAGGTTTGAGAGGCAGTCCATCTTTCTGAATAGTTTTAGCAATGGATGCCAGAAATTTTCCGGCTTCTTTGGCTTCACAATCCAGCATATTCGTTAAGATCATAGGGGTATAGCCTAACTGTTTTGCTGTGGATGCTGCGTCTTGGCAGAACTGGGTTACACTGCCGGTGACCTCCATAGTCACGTTGGAGAGGGATTTAGGTGTTTCTTTAGTAAGTTGAGTCTTCATTTCCTCTGTCAATTGCAAATCATATTTTTCCACTACAGCGAAGGCTTCTGCGGAAGTAGATGCATCGGCACAGGCAGGACCAGAAGCGATGGAATCGGGTCTATCGCCTAAAATATCGCTGAGGGCGATGCAGCAGACTTCTGCGGGAACGCACAGCTCGGCAAATCTGCCTCCTTTTACTGCGGAAAGGTGCTTGCGGATGGTGTTGATCTCCACAATATCGGCACCGCATTTGAGAAGCTGGTCGGTGATATCCAAAAAATCTGCCAGTCCAAGGCTGCCAGCAGGATTTTCGAAAAGGGCAGAGCCGCCGCCGGAGACAAGGAAGAACACTGTGTCTTTTTCTGTCAGATCGGATACGGCTTCGATAATTTTTTTTGTGCCGTTGATGGTATTTTCATCGGGGAGGGGATGTCCCGCTTCCAGAATGGTAAAACCAGGGATCTCTCCCTGAGAATGATCATATTTTGTCAGAACAATGCCAGTATCGATTTTGTGGGGGATATTTTCCGCCGCCGCTTTCGCCATATTCCATGCGGCCTTGCCGATGGCAATGACGATGACTTTTCCTCGGAAATCAAAATTCTTCCCGTAAATAGCTTTTTTCACTGCTTCATCAGGGAGGGAAGCCTGAATGGCATCGTGGATGATTTTCTTTGCATCGGATAACATTTGATCCATAAAGAGCACCTCTTTTCATAATCTTTGTTATAATTTTAACATATATTGAGGAGTATGACAAGCGCAATAAAATAAAAAAGTGCTCAAAAAGACAATGAAAAAAGCACCCAGGGTAAGGTGCTTTTTCAGTAAAAAGGGGAGGGTATGTATACTATGTAATATTGTCCTTTTTCTTAAGACATTTTTATCATAACTTGTCAATATGAATTGGGTATGACTGAATTGTGAACAAAGTGTAAACATTCGAAAGAATTTCAAAAAATACTGCAATTCTGCGTTTTTTGCGGTAAAATGATTTGCAAAGGAGTGATGGAATATGTTTGGAAAACAGGAAGTCAGAGCATTTTTAGACGAGAAAGGTTTCGATTATGAATGGGTAGAACATAAACCCGTTTATACCATAGATGAGATGGAAGAATTGGGATTGGAGGATATGGAGGATATAGCAAAAAATCTTTTCCTGCGGGATCAGAAGGGCAAACGCCATTTCCTTATCGTTATCCGTGCAAATAAACAGGCAAACCTGAAAGAATTGGGAGAAAAACTGGGAATCGGCAAACTGTCCTTTGCCTCCGAGGAACGTCTGGAAAAATTTATGAAGCTGAAAAAGGGCTCTGTGACACCTCTTGGCGTATTGAATGATGATGCCTGCGCTGTGGAAGTTTTCTTTGATGAGGATTTTCTGAAGATGAAGAAAATTGGCGTACATCCAAATGAAAATACAGCTTCTGTTTATCTGGCAACAGAAGACCTCCTGCAAATTATTCGCAAACATGGCAACCTTTTGGAAATCGTTTCATTTGCATAAGTTTCTTAGAAAAATCATTGAGAAAGACTTGAACTTATGTTATAATAAACTGCATTTTCATGCAGTTCAATCAGCTTGCTGTCAACATTGCAGCAAGCTGTGAAATGATATCATTTGAGAGGAAAAAACTATGGAGATCAAAGCTGGAACTACTGTCAAACCCGGCGATTCAGAGCTGGCAAGACAGTTGGAATATATTCGTGCCATTCGTGAGAAGAATGATGCTTTCGAAGCGGAAAATGGTCGGAAGAAGAAATTTTATTCTTTGGCTATGGGCTGCCAGATGAATGCTCACGATTCTGAAAAACTGGAAGGCATGCTTTCTGAAATGGGTTACGAACGGACAGATGTGGAAAAGGAAGCAGATTTTATCATCTACAATACCTGCTGTGTCCGTGAAAATGCCGAACTGAAGGTATATGGCAAGCTGGGCTGGCTGAAGCATTACAAAGAATCCAAAAACCCAGATGCCATCATTGCCCTGTGTGGCTGTATGATGCAGCAAGAAACAGTTCTTGCGACTCTGCGCCAGAAATATCGCTATGTGGATATCGTTTTTGGCACATTCAACCTGTATAAGCTGCCCGAACTGGTGGCAACTTGTATGGAAACAGGCGAAACGGTCTATGATATTTGGCAGGAGCATCAGGAAGTGGTGGAAGACCTGCCCGCTATCAGACATTTCCCTTATAAAGCATCTGTCAACATCATGTTTGGCTGCAACAATTTCTGTTCTTACTGTATTGTGCCTTATGTGCGTGGCAGAGAACGCAGCCGTACGCCGGAGGATATTCTGGCAGAAGTACGAAAATTGGCGGCGGACGGCGTAAAAGAAGTCATGCTGCTGGGTCAGAATGTAAATTCTTACGGAAAGAATCTGGAAAATCCCGTTTCCTTCGCAGAACTGCTGCGGATGGTGAACGAGGTGGAAGGTATTGAACGCATCCGTTTTATGACTTCTCACCCCAAGGATCTTTCCGATGAATTGATAAAAGCTATGGCGGAATGTGACAAAGTCTGCA
This sequence comes from uncultured Clostridia bacterium, assembly GCA_937901125.1. Lineage (GTDB taxonomy): Bacteria > Bacillota > Clostridia > Lachnospirales > Anaerotignaceae > Anaerotignum_A. The sequence continues at coordinate 8,732 of CALCGT010000024.1, forward strand.
AATATCTGCACCTGCCCGTACAGAGCGGTAGTGATGAGATTTTGAAACGCATGAACCGCCACTATACAAAGAAATCTTATATGGAATTGGTACACAAGGCGAGAGAGGCTATGCCTGATATCACGCTGAGTACCGATATCATCGTAGGTTTCCCCGGCGAAACGGAAGAAGATTTCCAGGAGACCCTGGATGTCATCCGGCAGTCTCGCTACAGTACAGCATTTACCTTCATCTATTCCAAGCGGACAGACACCCCTGCGGCGACCATGGAAAATCAGGTTCCTGAGAATGTGGTGAAAGACCGCTTTGATCGGATGCTGGATGTGCTGAATCCCATCGTTCATGAAGTACATCAGGAACAAGTGGGCAAGGTGATGACTGTATTTGCGGAAGAGACAAGCAAACAGGATAAATCCATCCTGACGGGCCGCGCTGACAATAATATGCTGGTGCATTTCCTCGGTACGGAAGATTTGATCGGGCAGATGATTCCCGTTAAAATCATCGATAACAAAACATTCTATTTAATTGGTGAAAGGATCTAAGGTGAGAAATTATGGCAACAGTATTTGAAATGGCAAGAGCATTGGGCGAAGAACTGCAGAAAACTCCTCAGGTAGAAGCACTGCTGGCTGCAAAAGAAGCATACGAAAAAGACCCCACAATCGCAAAGCTGGTAGAAGAATACACAAAAATGCATTATGATTTTGAAGCAAAAATGCAGGCTGGCGGTATCCCTGTAGAAGAACAGAGAGAATTCAACGAGAAAATGAAAGCAAAAGGGGAAGCGATCAGAACAAATAAATTGGCTTCTGAATTGTTTGTTGCAGAACAGAACTTTAACAACTTTATGAATTCTGTATTCAGCATTATCACAGCAACACTGACAGGGGAAGAACCTGAAGCTGCCGGTGGCTGCGACCCTAGCTGCTGCTCTTCTTGCGGCGGCGGCTGCCACTAATCGTTTCGTAGATATTGTTTTTTTGCCCGAATGGGGGAAAGTGCGTGCATTTTCCTCTATTCGGGTATGCTTGTAAAAAAGGGAGAAGGAGGAAGTTCATCCATGGCGAAGATCACACCCATGATGCAGCAATACTTTGAGATCAAAGAAAACTATAAGCATTGCCTGCTTTTTTTTCGTTTAGGGGATTTTTATGAAATGTTTTTTGAGGATGCCGTTATCGCATCCAAGGAACTGGAGATTACCCTGACGGGAAAAGACTGGGGGCAGGAAGAAAGAGCCCCTATGTGTGGCGTGCCTTTCCATTCCGCAGACGGGTATATTGCCCGCCTGATCGAAAAGGGCTACAAGGTGGCGATCTGCGAACAGGTGGAAGACCCCAAGGCGGCAAAGGGCTTGGTAAAGCGGGATGTTGTCCGCGTCATCACCCCCGGGACGGTGGTAGACAATACCGTTTTGGATGAAACCAAAAATAACTACATCCTTTCCGTTTACAGCAGCAACAGCGGCTATGGCATTGCAGTCTGCGATGTCACTACCGGTGAATTCCAGACAACGGAATTTGGCAGCATACAGGCGGCGGCAAAAATTCTGGATGAAACGGCTCGCTTTTCCCCTGCGGAGCTGATCTGCAATGGGGAGTTCCTGAATAGCCCTCTGGCGAAGGAGATTGAGCAGAGATTTCGCTTATACCTCAACGATATCGACAGCCGTATGTATGATTACAATACTGCGAAGGATACCCTGCAGAAGCATTTCAAGGTGAAGTCTTTGGAAGGCTTTGGGCTGAAGAAAAAGATAATGGCTGTTTCTGCTTCCGGCGCTTTGATGTGGTATCTGAATGAGACACAGAAGAATGATTTAAGCCATATTTCCACTCTGAAGTATTACACCACAGGGGATTTCATGCTGCTGGATGTTTCCAGCCGCAGGAATCTGGAACTGACGGAGACCATGCGGGAAAAGAATAAAAAAGGCTCTTTGCTGAGCGTGGTGGACAAGACCCAGACAGCCATGGGCGCAAGACTCTTGCGGAAATGGGTGGAACAGCCCCTCCTTTCCATGGAAGAGATCAATAAACGTCTGGATGGGGTAGAGGAACTTTTTGACGATTTGTTCCTGCGGGAAGAAATCAAGGAGATTCTTCGTTCCATGTACGATTTTGAACGTATCATGTCCCGTGTGGTCTATCAGAATGCCAATGCCAGAGATTTGGCGGCACTGAAAAATTCCATCGAAAATCTGCCTCTGCTGAAAAATATTCTGAGCCGCTGCGAAAGCCCTTATCTGATGGAACTCCATGAACAGCTGGATCCTTTGGAAAATATTCATCAGCTGATTTCTCAGGCCATCGTGGAAGACCCTCCCTTCTCTGTTCGAGAGGGCGGCATGATTCGGGAAGGCTTCAATGACGAATTGGATACCTATATGAAAGCCAAGAAAAACGGCACCACATGGATCAAAGAACTGGAAGAACAAGAAAGAGAAAAAACAGGGATTAAAAACCTGAAAGTGCGCTACAATAAGGTTTTTGGCTATTATATCGAGATCACTAAATCTAATCTGGAAATGGTGCCCGAAACCTACATTCGCAAGCAGACCCTTGCCAATGCAGAACGTTTCATCACCCCTGAACTGAAGGAACTGGAAGAACTGATTTTAGGGGCGGAAGATAAGATCACCACATTGGAATACGATATGTTCTGTGAAATCCGCAATGCCGTTGCGGCGGAAGTGGAACGCATCCAGTTTTGTGCTTACATCGTTTCTGTCATCGACTGCCTGCAGTCTCTGGGGGAAGTTGCCCAGAGCATGAATTATACAAAGCCTGTGGTGGATGATGGGGACATCATCGAAATCAAAGGCGGCAGACACCCTGTGGTGGAAAAAATGATGGACGGGCAGTTTATCCCCAATGATACATACCTCGATCAGGAGGATACCCGACTGGCTATCATCACAGGCCCCAATATGGCGGGGAAATCTACATATATGCGGCAGACGGCTCTGATTGTGCTGATGGCGCAAATCGGCAGTTTTGTTCCTGCGGAAGAAGCTCATATCGGTATTGTAGACCGTATTTTTACCCGTGTGGGTGCTTCTGATGACCTGAGCGCAGGACAGAGTACCTTTATGGTGGAAATGACGGAAGTGGCGAATATTCTGAACAACGCCACTAGCAAAAGTCTGCTGATTTTGGATGAGATCGGCCGTGGCACTAGCACCTTCGATGGCCTGTCCATTGCCTGGGCGGTGCTGGAATATATCGCCGATACAAAGCAGATTGGCGCAAAGACTCTCTTTGCCACCCATTATCATGAGCTCAGCGAACTGGAAGGAAAGCTTTCCGGTGTGAAGAATTATTGTATTGCCGTACAGGAGCAGGGGGAAGATATCATTTTCCTGCGAAAGATTCAGCGGGGCGGTGCGGACCACAGCTATGGGGTGCAGGTAGCCCGTCTGGCAGGCTTGCCCAATAAAGTCATCCGTCGCAGCGGTCAGATCCTGAAACAGCTGAACGCAGCGGATATTACAAAAAAAGCGAAAAAAATTGCTGTAGAATCCAAGGAACAGATGGAAGAAACAGCGAAGCAGATAGATATGTTTAACATGGCGGAAACCCAGTTGGCTGATGAACTGAGCAAGCTGGACGTGATGGCCATGACCCCTATCGAAGCCCTGCAGACCCTTTTTGAACTGCAGAAAAAGGCAAAGGGGATGTAAGCTTTTGAGGAAGGAGGAGACACATGAAGAAAATTCGACTGCTGGATTCCAAAACCATCAATAAAATAGCGGCAGGGGAAGTGGTAGAATCTCCCAAATCCGTGGTAAAGGAACTGACGGAAAACGCCGTTGACGCCGGTGCCAGCAGTGTGACTGTGGAGATCAGGGAAGGCGGCATTTCCTATATCCGTGTGGCGGATAACGGCTGCGGTATCCCCAAGGAACAGGTGAAGTCCGCATTTCTGCGCCATGCCACCAGTAAAATGAGCCAGATCGAAGATTTGGAGCATATTTTTACTTTGGGATTCCGTGGGGAAGCGTTGGCCAGTATTGCTGCTGTGGCACAGGTTGAAATGCTGACAAAGACTATGGATGAGGAAACAGGCACCCGTATCTGCATCAATGCCGGAGAAATCGAAGTCATGGAAGATACTGCCTGCAGAGAAGGTACATCCATTACGGTCAAAAATCTCTTCTATAACGTCCCGGCCCGCAGAAAATTTCTGAAAAAGCCTGCCACTGAAAGCGGTCATGTTTCCGATTTGGTGAACAAGATCGCCTTAGGGCATCCCGAAGTGGCAATCCATTATATCAACAATGACACAACGGTGCTACATACGGCTGGCAACAACGACCCCAAAACGGCAGTGTTCTATGTGTATGGCAAGGATGCGGCGAACAATATGATGCCGATTGTCTATAAAAAAGGTGAATATGCCGTCAGCGGCTTGATTGGCAAGCCGGAACTTTGCAGAGCCAACCGCAACTATGAAAACCTTTTTATCAACGGCAGATTTATCAAGAATCAGGTGGTTTCCTCTGCGGTGGAGGATGCTTATAAAACGAAGCTTTTGATCGGCAAATTCCCTGTGTTCGTGCTGAATTTGGAGGTGGAACCTGCTCTGGTGGATGTAAACGTTCATCCCGCCAAGCTGGAAGTCCGCTTTAAAAACGATGATGAAGTTTATGAATTCTTCTATACGGCGGTTTCCAAGGCATTGCAGGAAACAGTGCTGATTCCCAAGGCGGTTTTGGAAAAGAAGTCCAAGGAAAAACAGCCAGAGCCGGAACAGCAGACTTTGGAGGATGCACCAACGAAGCAGGAGCCTGCCAAAGAAATGCCACGAGCCCAGGAAAGCACCGGGACAAAGCCGGAACAGGAAAAATCGAAATTCGAACAGTTCAACCTGTCCAAAGCAGAACATCCAAAAGCAGAAAAAACTGCGGAATCTAGGAAACCTTCTTTGGCTGAAAAAACCTCTTTGGGCGGAGGTCGAAGTGTAGACGAATTGCTGAAACGAAAAACTGTACCCAGCGGCGTTGCTCAGAAGGTTGAGCCTTATCTGAAAAAGGAACTTGTGCAGGAAAGAGAAACAGCAAAGGCAGAACCTGTAAAGACGCAGGAAGCATCAAAACAGGAAGAAATCAAAATCTCCGCTGCAAAAGAGGAAAGGAAAGAGGAAAAGAAGCCTTTCTTCCAGAATTATAAAATCGTCGGACAGGTGTTCCGTACCTACTGGATTATGGAGCAAGGGGAATGTCTCTATCTCATCGATCAGCATGCGGCCCATGAACGCATTCTTTTTGAAGAGCTGATGAACCGGTTCAAAGAGGAACAGGTAGTTTCCCAGCGAATGCTGACCCCCCTGATGTTAAATCTGACACCCATGGAAACCGGGGTTTTGAAGGACAATAAAGACCTTCTGGAAAGCTTCGGCTTTGAACTGGAGGACTTTGGCGGGAAATACGCTTTGCGGGCTACGCCCTATCTGCTGCAGAACCCCAGCAGTATCGGTTTCTTTACAGATATTCTGGACAGGCTGGCGGAGGAGCGTATCTCAAACGTATATGATACGAAAATATTGGCGGTGGCTACCATGGCGTGTAAAGCAGCAGTAAAAGGCCATGATGTGCTGAGTATGAGAGAGGCGGAAGCCCTCATCCATCAGCTGCTCAAGCTAGAACATCCCTTTACTTGCCCCCATGGCAGACCGACCATCATTGAATTGACAAAATATGAAATGGAAAAAATGTTCAAACGTATCCAGAATTGAACGGATTCCAGAAGAAAAAGGTGAGTTTATGAAAAGACCACTGATCGTCATTGGCGGGCCCACCGCTTGCGGCAAAACAGGATTTTCCATCAAGCTGGCGAAAGAGATCGGCGGGGAGATCATTTCCGCGGATTCCATGCAGGTATACAGATATATGGATATTGGGACGGCGAAGGTGACCCCAGAGGAAACCGATGGCGTGCCCCATTATCTCATCGATGAATTCGATCCTGATGAAGAATACAATGTGATGATCTTCCAGCAAAAGGCGAAAGCCTATATGGAGGAGATCTGGGCAAAAGGAAAGATTCCCATTCTTGTTGGCGGCACGGGCTTCTATATCAATGCTCTTTTGTATGATAATGATTTCACGGAAACGGAGAACGACACCTCCTATCGTGAAGAATGTTACAAACTGGCCCAGGAACAGGGTCCCGAAGCGCTTTACGAAAGATTGCAGAAAATCGACCCTGAATATGCCGCAAACATCCATGCAAATAATGTGAAGCGTGTGATCCGTGCTTTGGAATACCATTACCTGACAGGGCAGAAGTTTTCCGAACATAACGCAGAGCAAAAGGAAAAGGAAACGCCCTACGATGCAGCAGTCATCATTCTAACCATGGACAGAGAAAAGCTTTACGAGCGCATCGAACTGCGGATCGATTTGATGCTGGAGCAAGGGCTGCTGGAAGAAGTGAAGAGACTGCTGGACAGGGGATATGCACCCGATCTGATTTCCATGCAGGGCATCGGTTACAAAGAGTTCATTCCCTATTTTAACGGGGAATGTACCTTAGAAGAAGCCGTGACACAGCTGAAAACCAACACCAGACGTTTTGCAAAACGGCAATTGACCTGGTTCCGGCGACAGATCGATGGCCTTTGGGTAGACCTGAGCAGGGCTACAGGCGAAGATGCCATGGAGGATGTGCTGGATTATTTAAAGGAAGGGAACATATTGTAACATACGGGGAAATCTATCCGCAAAGAAGGGATTCGTATGTGGTCGACCCTTTGGTTCGATTATACTTTTTTTGAATTATATGCTTATTTTATGATCTACAGCTTTCTGGGCTGGGCAATGGAATCGGCTTTTGTATCCATCACCACAAAGAAATGGGTCAATCGTGGGTTTGTCAATGGTTCCATGTGTCCCATTTATGGCACAGGTGCATTGCTGATCATCCTTGCCCCGGGGCCAGTGGCAGAAAGCATCCCCCTGTTGTTTTGGGGTGGTTTTCTCATTGCCACTGTGGTAGAATACCTCATTGGGGCCGCCATGGAAAAGCTGTTCCATGCCACATGGTAGGATTATTCAGAGAAACCATTCAATATCAAAGGACGTGTCTGTCTGGAGCGTTCTTTGGAATGGGGGATCATATCTGCTGTTGTGATGCGGGTGGTACAGCCTGCGTCTTGCAGGCCTTGTGGCAGCAATCCCCAGAACCTGTGGCGAATTGGTGGGTACACTGCTTCTGGCATACCTGGCAGTGGATACCACTATCACGGCGCTGCATGTCCTGCGGTTCAATGAAAAACTGGCAGCCCTCAGCGAGTCCCATGCTCATCTGAGGGAAAAACTGGAAGGCACTAAGTTCTATGGTACCCGACAGGAGATCATTGCTCACTTTGAAAATATGCCCGCGGTAGAAATGCTTCGGGAACTAATGGAAAAAGCAGAAAGGAGTTTCGAAATGAAAAGATCTTTCGCAAAATATATTGCTTTATTTTTGGCGGCAGCAGTAGCCCTTAGTGCAGCTGGCTGCGGTAAGGATAAAGCAGAGCAGCAAGAAGAAAATGCTGTGGTAAGTGAAGAAAATATGGATGCAGCAGACATAAACAGCGGCAAAGACGCTGCATCCGCAGGTGAAACTGGGAAGATCGGCGAGGATGCAGCCCTGCCTGTGGCGAAAAAGGATGATTTGCAGGATGCTGTTCTGGCTGCCGATGGTGCGCCCAGCGTGGAGGCATCTGCGTCTATCCTGATTGAAGCATCTACAGGGACGATTTTATATGAAAAAAATCCCGACCAGAAGATGTATCCTGCCAGCATGACAAAAATGCTGACGGCTCTGGTGGCTTTGGATTACTTCGAACCCGAAGAATTGATCAAGGTTGGCACCGAGATCAACGAAGTGTCTCTGGATTCCAGTAAGGCGGGCCACCAGCTGGGAGAAACTTTGACAATTAAAAATGCGATCAGAGGTCTGATCATTCCTTCCGGGAACGATTCTGCCAACGTGGTTGCGGCAGCAGTAGCAAAAAGAGCAGAAAATGACGAAAGCCTTGGTTTTGCTAAATGTGAAGCTGTATTCACAGAGCTGATGAATCAAAAAGTGGAAAAACTGGGGGCAACAAACAGCCATTTTGCCAATGCCCATGGCTATCATTCGGAAGATCATTATACCACAGCCCATGACATGGCGCTGATTGCCAGAGCTTTCATGGAAAATGAAACACTGGCAGAGATTGCTAATGAAAAGAGCTTTTCCGGCAATGGTGCCGATAATATGTTCGAAAGCAATGAAAACATGAAGACCCAGGAATACGCATGGCGCAGCCATAACCTCCTGATTACGGATGGTGAGTATAACTATCCTTATGCAACGGGCATCAAGACCGGTTTCACAGATGAGGCAGGGGATTGTGTAACGGCGGCAGCGGAAAAAAATGACGTGCAGCTGATCGCAGTCGTTTTCCATTCCGAAGACCCTAACCGTTGGCTGGATGCGAAGAACCTTTTTGAATATGGCTTCAACAACTATCAGAAGATTGAGATCGCGAAAGCAAATGCTGCCATTGAAGAGGTTTCTTTGACAAAACATAAAAAATCCGAAGGCGATACCCTTCCAGTTGTATTTAAAGAAGATATGGTTGCTTTCCTGCCTACATCTGTCGGAGACAGCCTGAAAGCGACAGTAACATATGATGAAGCCTATGCGGTAACCAATAAAGAAGGCAATGTTTCCTTGAAAGCGCCCATCGAAAAGGGGACGGAAATCGGTACGGCTTCCTATGAAGTGAAGGGAAAAACAGTTCTGGAAGCACCCGTTTACGCAGGCAGAGATGTATCTAAGGGCACGATCTTTAGTTCTATTGGCTATTTCTTCAAAAACCTGTTTACCTTGAAAGGAATCCTGACATTGGTTTGTATCATCGTTGTGATCGCTGTTGTCATCATTGTCATCAAATTTATCAGAAATCGCAGAAACAGCAGACGCAGAGGCGGCTATAACTTTGGTTCCGGTCTGAATATGGGCGGCAGAAGAAGACGCAGAGGCGGCAGAAGAAGATTCTGATGATAAATAAAAAGAGTCCAAAAGGACTCTTTTTATTTGCTTAATTTTTGAAATATTCTTTTCTAGGCGGGCGAGGACCTTCAAACTGATAATAGTCCGTTTTGATACGCCCATTGAAGAGTTTTCTTTTTCTATCCGCTTTTCTGCCGAAAAGGGATTCGAAATATTCCATGGAAGTGATGACATATGTGGACCATGTAGTATCCGTTTTCATGGTGGCACCTAAAGCACAATACATATTTTCAACTTCCTTCAATTCACCAATACGTTCCCCATAGGGCGGGTTGGAGATCAGTACACCGTATTTTCCAGGTAATATCACATCCTGAGAGGGTTTTACTTCAAAGGTGATGCAGTCATCTACGCCTGCCAGCTCCGCATTGGCTTTGGCCAGTTCGATGGCAGCAGGGTCGATATCACTGCCGTAGATTTCAGGCATTACATCATAATCGATGGCCTGATATGCTTCTTTCCTTGCCTGTTTCCAAAGGTCTTTGCCGATGCGTTCCCATTCTTCGGAAGCAAATTTACGGTTGATGCCGGGGGCAATATTACGGGCGATCATGGCTGCTTCGATGGGAATGGTGCCGGAACCACAGAAGGGATCCAGCAGGATACGGTCTTTTCTCCAATAGCTCAGCTGGATCATGGCAGATGCGATGGATTCCTTCAAAGGGGCATCTAGGGCATTGGCACGGTAGCCCCGCATATGCAGACCGGAACCGCTGGTATCGATAGCCAGTGTGACTACATCTTTTAAGATGCCTACCTGAATGGTGTAGGATGCACCTGTTTCGTCGAACCAGTCTGTTTTATATTTTTCTTTCAGCTTTTCAACGACAGCCTTTTTTACAATGGCTTGACAGTCGGAAACGCTGAACAAGGTGGATTTTACAGATTTCCCAACAACGGTGAATTTCCCGTCTTCGGGGATCCAATCGCCCCAGGGCAGGGCTTTTGTCTGGTCGAAAAGTTCTGTAAAGGTCACGGCTTTAAAGGTACCCATTTTTACCCAGACCCGCCCGGCACATCTCAGCCACAGATTTGCCTTTACGATATCTGCTTCTGTGCCGGTGAATTCTACTTTGCCGTCGGATGTTTTGATATTCTGAAAACCGAGAGCCTGACACTCTCTTTTGACTACAGCTTCTAGACCGAAAGTAGTCGTTGCGATCAAATCGATGCTCATGTTTTATCTCCAATCTTTTTGTCAAAACTAAAATATATATTCATTCAACAGTCTACCATTTTTTTTTCAAAAAAGGAAGAACCCCTTGAAGAAAAGCGGAAAAAAAGGTATCATAAAACAGATTGAAAATTTTGATAAAGCGAGGATGATTATGTACAAAGTATTGAAAACATGCGGCAGAGCAAAACGTGCCGAATTCCATACACCCCACGGCGTAATCCAGACGCCGGTATTCATGAATGTGGGTACAGCAGGGGCCATCAAGGGGGCTGTTTCCACAGAAGATCTGGAACAGCTGAAATGTCAGGTGGAGCTTTCCAACACATACCACCTGCATTTGCGTCCCGGTGATAAGCTTATCAAGGAAATGGGCGGTCTGCACAAATTCATGGTTTGGGACAAGCCTATTTTGACGGACTCTGGCGGCTTTCAGGTGTTCTCTTTGGGGCTATTAAGAAAGATTAAGGAAGAGGGCGTTTATTTCAGCTCTCATATCGACGGCAGAAAAATCTTCATGGGCCCCGAAGAAAGTATGCAGATCCAGTCCAATCTGGGCTCTACCATAGCCATGGCTTTTGATGAATGCATCGGCCTGCCTGCGGAAAGACCTTATGTGGAAGCATCCGTAGCAAGAACCACCCGCTGGTTGGAACGCTGTAAAAAAGAAATGGCAAGGCTGAACACTCTCGATGATACCATCAATAAACAGCAGATGCTTTTTGCCATCAATCAAGGTGCAACCTATAAAGATATTCGTATCGAACATGCAAAAGTGATTTCCGATATGGATCTGGATGGCTATGCGATCGGCGGTCTGGCCGTAGGGGAAAGCCACGCGGAAATGTATCAGGTGCTGGAAGATGTTGTGCCTTATCTGCCTCAGGATAAACCCACATACCTGATGGGCGTTGGTACACCGGAAAATATTCTGGAAGCGGTAGAACGGGGCGTAGACTTCTTCGACTGTGTACTGCCTGCAAGAAATGGTCGTCATGCCCATGTCTATACCAATAAAGGTAAACTGAACCTGCTGAATGCCAAGTATGAAAAGGATGAAACTCCTATTGATGATACCTGCGGCTGTACTGCCTGCAGAAGATATACGAAGGCATATATCCGTCATTTGTTCAAGGCAAAGGAAATGCTGGCGATGCGCCTTTGCGTGATGCACAATCTATATTTCTTCAACAGCATGATGGAAGAGATCCGACAAGCTATTGAAGAGGATCGTTTCCCTGAATATAAAAAAGGGAAACTGGAAGACTTCAAGCAGAACGGCAAATAAGATGATTGCGATACTTGACGGAAAATGAAAAATTATATATAATTATATACTATATGAAATCAAATCCATAAAGTTAGGAGAGAAAAAAATGGTACCATTCTTACTTGACACAGTTATCACACCCGGCGGCGAAGCTGCAGCGGAAACAACTACAAAAGCAACACAGAGCACAGGTCTTTTTGGCACATGGATGGCAGATCATCCTGTCATGCTGATCGTAGTTTATTGTGTTATTCTGCTTCTGATCATGTATTTCCTTTCCATCAGACCTACGCAGAAGAAAGAAAAACAACTGGCAGAATTGAGAAATGCCGTTGAAATCGGTGATTCTATCGTTACAAATAGCGGTTTCTATGGTAAAGTCGTTGATATGACATACGACTGCGTGATCGTTGAATTCGGTCTGAACAGAGGTGTTCGTATCCCTGTTGCAAAAACAGAAATTTTTGGCAAAGCAGAACCTAATATGTCTAATGAAGCTCCTCCTGTAGAAGAAGAACCTAAGAAAAAAGGTCTGTTCCGCAGAGGTTGATCTTAAAAAATGAAGTCTCAATCACAAAAAAGTGATTGGGACTTTTTTTATTAGATGGGATCGGTAGCATTTGAAGAATATCCGCTGTTATGCTATACTTGATTATAAGAGATTCAGGCAAAAGATATAAAAGGGGGATTTTGAGATGAAAAAGGTATTATTTGTAGATTGCTGTATCCGCCGAGAAGGTTCTTGCTCTAAAGAGCTGGCAGATCATTTCATCAGTGAACTGGAAAAAACGGGAGAATATGAGATCGAAACGATTTGCCTGATGGATGAAAATCTGTCCTATTTCTCCGATGGGTTCTTCCTACAGAGAGAAAGACTGCTGGAAGCTGGAGAAATGGATCATCCTCGATTCCGATATGCCCATCAGTTCGCAGCAGCAGATAAGATCGTCATCGCAGCACCTTTCTGGGATCTAAGCTTTCCTGCTCTGCTGAAGGTATATATTGAAAATCTTTGTGTGGATGGTATTACCTTCCATACTGGTACAGAAGGTTTGGTCGGTCTGTGCAAAGCGGATCACATGGTTTATCTGACAACCAGAGGGGGCATTTATACTGATTCTGATATGGAAATGGGTTCTGCATATCTGAAACAGATGGCTATTTTCTTTGGGATCGATCAATATGACTGCGTGGCAGCGGAAGGTTTGGATATCGGTGTTTGGCCTGTAGAAGAACTGCTGAATCAGGCAAAGGCAAAAGCGACAGAGGTTGCGAAAACATTCTAAAAAAGAAGGCAGAGATGCTAACCATAGATTTGAAGCGGTATGGCGTAAGTTGTACCGCTTTTTGTTAGGAGGGATCCCATGAAATTTTTCCATATCAGCGACTTGCATCTGGGCAAGCGGGTATATGAATTTTCCATGCTGGAGGAGCAGAAAGAACTACTCCGCTCCATATTGCAAAAAATTGAGAAAGAAAAGCCCGATGCCCTTTTAATCAGCGGAGATGTGTATGACAAGCCTGTACCGCCGGTGGAAGCGGTGGGCCTGCTAGATGATTTTCTGACGGAGCTTTCTGCGCGAGATCTGCATACCTACCTGATCGCAGGCAATCATGATTCTGCCCAGCGATTGGAATTCGGGAAAGACATCTTTGGAAAAAATAATATTCATATTGCAGGCAATATTAGCAAAAAAATGGAACATTTCACAGAAATAGATGCCTTTGGTTCTGTGGATATCTGGCTTCTGCCTTTTTTCAAGCCTGCCCATGTGAATGGGATGCTTGTGAATCAAACAGTTTCTTCCTACGGAGAAGGGGCGAAAGCATTGCTGAACTGTGCAGAAATCGATTTGTCAAAGAGAAATATCATTCTCGCCCACCAATTTGTAACTTGGAAGGGCACAGCAGAACGCAGCGACTCAGAAACCATGTCTTTGGGTGGTGTGGATGAGATTGATGCCAGCCTGTTTTTTCCCTTCGATTATGCGGCTTTGGGGCATCTCCATAGTCCTCAGCCAATGGGGAAAGATACGGTGCGCTACGCAGGCTCGCCCATGCCCTATTCCTTTTCGGAAATCCGCCAGAAAAAGGGCATAACAGTGGTCGAATTGAAAGAAAAAGGGAATATCACCTTTGATTTTATCCCCTTGGAAACAAAACGAAAATTTCGGGAGATCAAAGGACCTTTGCAGGAACTGCTCAAAGCAGCAAAAGAGGAGGGCAGCTCAGAGGATTATGTCCGCTGCATCCTGACAGATCAGGAAGCCTTGCTTGACCCTATCGGGCAGCTGCGAAGCGTTTATCCCAATTTGATGACGCTGGAATTTCTTCAAAGGGAAACGGTATACGAACAGGAGAACACTGTAGATACGGAAGATATGAAACCGGAAGAATTGTTCTCTCTGTTTTTTGAAAAACAAAATGATAGGAAAATCAACGAAACACAGCAGAAACTGCTGCAAAGAATCTGGAAGGGATTGGAGGAAGAAGCATGAAACCATTATATTTGACCATTTCTGCCTTTGGCCCCTTTGCAGAAAAAACGGAGATTTCCTTTGAAAAACTGGGAGTTCAGGGCTTATTCCTGATCAGCGGGGATACTGGTGCCGGAAAAACGACTTTATTCGATGGGATATGTTTTGCGCTTTTTGGTGAAGTCAGCGGTTCCAATCGAGGGATTGACAGTATACGAAGCGATTTTGCTTTGCCCGGTACGAAAACCTATGTAGACTTTCTGTTTTCCCATAGGGGAAAGCAATATCGGGTAGTACGAAATCCTGCTTATCAAAGACCGAAGCTGCGGGGCGAAGGTATGACAACGGAAACGGCGGATGCATCCCTTTATCAGGAAGAAGACGGCGAGACAGCGACTCTTGTCGCAGGCTTTACCCCTGTAAAAAACGAGATAGAAAAGCTACTGGGGGTGGATGCCAAGCAGTTTAAGCAAATCTGTATGATCGCTCAGGGGGAATTCCTAAAGCTGCTCTATGCCGACAGCGTAGAGAGAGGAAGCATTTTTCGTAAGGTTTTTCATACCGATCTGTATGCAGATTTCCAGAAGCAGTTAAAGGAAGAGGAAAAGGAAAAGCGCATTACTTTGGAGGACAGTGAAAAACGTCTCCTGCAATACCTGAAGGAAATGGCAGGGGAAGAACTGGAAAAGAGTGACCTTTATCAGGGGGAAAAACTCCTTTCCCAACAGAAAGAAATTCTGAAAACCATGGAAGAAACCCTGCGGAAAGCTGATGGCGAATTAGCGGATATGGAAAAAGAATTGCATCGACTGGAGCGGGAGATCGCCGAAGGGAAAGAAACAGAACAGCTTTTTGTAAGAGAAGCCGCTGCTAGGGAAAACTGGCTAAAACAAGATGCTCTGACAGAAGAAAAACAGGCAGAAGGGGCGCATCTCAGAAAACAGCGTCTTGCTCTGGACATGGTCTATCCTTTGCAACAGGCCTGGGATACGGCAAAAACAGCCTATACAAACTGGGAAAAGACCTTTGCCGAGAACATGGAAAAACAGAAACAGGCAGAAGAAAAACTGGCAGAGCTTTCTCTGCAAAAGCAAGCTCTGGATGCTAAGAAGCCTATGTTAGAAGAAAAAAGAAACCAGTTTCGTAAGCTGACAGAAGAGCAGGAACGGTATCAGCAGAAGGAAGCCTTGGAACAGGAACTGCAAAAGCTTTCCGAAAAGAAAACGACATTAGAAAAAGAACTTTTCCGAAAAAAAGAGCAGCTGACCCAACAAAAAGAACAGTTGGAGGAATGGCAGAATGCACTTTTGGAGCTGGATAAATTGACTGCAGAGATCAGATTGCAGGAGCAGAAAGTGGCACAGAAAGAGGAACGTATCGATGTCATAGGATCTCTTATAGAGCAGAAAGAGGATATTGGCATAAAAGAGGCGGGCCTGCGGAGGCTGGCGCAGAAATATTTTGCGGCTGAAACAAAATGGAAACAGGCGAAGGAGGATGCCGACCTGGCAGAGAATCTTTTCCTTCGGGAACAGGCGGGTTTTTTGGCGGAAGGACTGGAAGAGGGCATGGCCTGCCCTGTTTGCGGTTCCGTCCATCACCCGGATAAAGCAAAGCTGACAGGCACCCCCCCCACAGAAGCAGAATGGAAGGCAAAAAAAGATTCTTTGGAAACTGCTAGCCAAAAACGGCAGGAGCTTTCCGAGCAGGGCAAGGGAGAACGGGAAAAGCTGAATTTGATGAAGGAGACTTTCCTTGGGGAATGTGAAAGGATCGGCATTGCTGCAGAAGAACTGGCGGCGGAAAAGGAAGTTGCAGAAGCTGCACTGCGCCTGGAAAAAGAAACACTTTCCAACCAGCACAAAGCAGTTGCTTCTATCGAAGCTCTTCGCTCCAAAAAAGAAAAGCTGGAAGCAAATATTGCCAAAACAGAGAAAGCTGTTATAGAACTGGAAGAAAGCACAACAGAGCTGACTGCTGTTTTCCGGCAGAAGCAGGGGAAATTTGACATTTTGCAGGAGCAGCTTGGAGATACCACAACAACCCAGTTGCAGGAAAGATGTGCTGCCTTGCAAGGGGAACTTTCTGAAGCGGAAGAAAACGAATCCAGGCTGAACGGAGCTTTGCAATCCTACAGAGAAGAAAAAGAGAGATTTGTGGCACTGAAAGAACAAGCGGAAAGAGAAACTGCTGAAGCAGCGAAAACAGCAGAAGCTGCAGAGAAAAAATTCCTGCTTGCATTGGATGAAAATGGATTTGAAAGCCAAAATGAATATAAACTAACTCTGACGGAACGCTCCGCTTTGGAAAAAGCAGAGGAAGAAACCCGCAAATTCTTTCTGGATCTGGCACTGCTGAAACAGACAGCGGAAAACCTGCGTCAGGAATGTGAAGCGAAAGAAAAGAAAAATATCGCGGCTTTGGAAGAAACAAAAACAAAGCTTTCTGAAGAAAAGGAGAACTGTAAGCTGGTGGCAGATGAAGCCCGCGCAAATGTGGCAGTTTTGAGCAATCAGCTACAAAATGCCAGAAAGGAATTGGCGCAGAGAGAAAAGGCAGAAAAGGAATTTCTCCCCATCTCAGAGCTTTCCAAAACAGCCAACGGCGAATTGACAGGGAAGGATAAGATTGCCTTCGAACAGTTCGTACAGGGATTTTATTTTCAGAAGATTCTGTGGGCGGCAAATCTGCGCTTGAAGGATATGACGGAAGGGCGATATTTACTGCTCCATGTTCAGAAAGCTGCAAATAAACGCTCTCAGGCAGGACTGGAGGTGGAAGTACTGGATCATTATACTGGCAAAAGCCGCTCTGTGCGTTCTCTTTCCGGCGGGGAAGCTTTTAAGGCATCCCTTTGCCTTGCTTTGGGGCTTTCCGATGTGATACAGGCCCATGCCGGTGGTGTCCGTATTGATGCCATGTTTATTGACGAGGGCTTTGGTTCTTTGGACGACCACTCCCGAGAACAGGCTGTGGAAGTGCTGCAAAAGCTGTCCTATTGGGACAGGATGGTGGGTATTATTTCTCATGTATCTGAATTAAAAGAGACGGTCGATAAAAAAATTATCGTAAAAAAAAGCAGTGCTGGCAGCACTGTGGAGATAAAAGCATAAGGAACAAAAGGAAAGCTCTGCACGATTTGTGCAGAGCTTTTTGCATCAACTTTCATTTTGAATGGAGAGCAATCCGCAGACCAAGAGCAATAGGATATTGCAATAGACTGCAGCAAAATTGCCGCAATGCTTTGTCACCAAAGCACCGGTGCCGGCACCGAGAATGAAGAACAGGATTACGCCATAATACTTTATGCTTTTGTGCCGCAGATCCTTATCTTTACTTTGGGTATAGCGAAAGAACAGCTCTGTCCCGCTGCGGAGATTGCCAGTGCACATGGTGGTGGCATAGGGCATACCATGAACCTTACGGAAACTTTGCACCTGCATGGAACAGACGAAGGAAACAAGGGTATTGGCGATCAAATCGTTCGTACCCCCCAAAGGGAGCCATGCGACGATGAAAAGAATCAAAACTTCGAAAAGAAGAACGATCTGTCTCCAGTGTATTTTCGGCAGGGGCAGAACGATTTTTTTGATCCATTCATCCACGAAGATCCCCAATACGAAAGCTGCAATGGGAATGAAGTAGGAGAGTGCCGGAATCCATTCTCCCTCCGCTAGATGTAGCCCGAACAGTACGATATTGCCTGTCTGGGCATTAGCGAAAACGTGTCCCCTCGCCACATAGGTATAGGAATCCAGAAAGCCACCAACAATAGCCAGAAAGGCAGCGATGAGGAATGAATCGGACATTTGCCGCTTAGAATATATCATGAAAAGTGCCTCTTTTCTTTATTATAATAAGTATTTTCTGTCCAAAGAACGATACTGCAGCACTTCCAACAGATGCTTCAGGGAAATCTGCTCTTCTTCTGCCAGATCGGCTGCGGTGCGAGCCAGCTTCAGGATTTTGTGGTAAGCTCTGGCACTGAGCTTCATCCGTTCAAAAGCAATGCGGAGCACTTCTTTATCTTTTGGCTGCAGAGGACAGTATTTTTCTACCTGGGCCGCATTCATCTGGGCATTGAAGAAGATGCTCTCGTTTTTGAAGCGTTCCAACTGAATTTTATGAGCGCGAACCACTCTTTCTTTGATCGCAGCGGAGGATTCCGCAGGGGTGGTACGTTCTAAGTCTTCATAAGCCACAGGAGGCATTTCCACCATCAGATCGATACGATCCAGCAGAGGGCCGCTGATCTTTCGATGGTATTTCATAATTTCATTGGCGGAGCAATGGCATTTCTCGCTGTTGCCCAGATAGCCGCAGGGACAGGGGTTCATGGCTGCCGTCAGCATAAAATCGGAAGGGAAGGTCAATGTACCGTTGACACGGGCAATGGTCACTTTCCCATCTTCCAAGGGCTGACGCATGACTTCCAGGGCATTCCTCTGAAATTCCGGCAGCTCATCCAAAAATAATACACCGTGGTGTGCCAGAGAGATTTCGCCGGGTCTTGGGATGCGTCCGCCGCCAGTCAGGGCAGAGGCAGAAATGGTATGGTGCGGAGAGCGGAAGGGTCTTGTTTTTACAAGGGCATTCTTTTCCTTCAGCAATCCTGCTACACTATAAATCTTTGTGATTTCGATACTTTCTTCAAAACTCAGATCGGGCAGGATTGTGGACAGACGTTTTGCCAGCATGGTTTTGCCGGAGCCGGGAGGACCGATCAGCAGGATATTGTGCCCGCCTGCTGCAGCGATCTCCATGGCGCGTTTGGCGTTTTCCTGTCCTTTTACGTGGGAAAAATCCAGCTTTTCCAGTTCCTCGTCATTCTGAGAAAGCAGCATATCGTTTGTTTTTTGAAATGGATCGATCTGCTTTCTGCCGGAAAGATGGTTCACCACCTCCTGTATGGTCCGAACAGGATAAACGGTCATCCCTTCCACCAGAGCCGCTTCAGGAGCATTTTCTGCAGGTACATAACATTTCTGAACGCCTCTGCGATAGGCATCATACATCATGGGCAGGACACCATTGACAGGACGGACAGAACCATCCAGAGAAAGCTCTCCGGTGATAATGGCATCTTCCGTCTGATCAGAAGAAAACAGATTGCAGGCAGCTAAAATTCCCAAAGCGATGGGCAGGTCGAAGGAAGCACCTTCCTTTTTTGTATCGGCTGGAGCGAGATTTACAGTGATCCTTTTTACAGGAAAAGAAAGATTGGAATTGCGGATGGCGGTTCGCACCCTTTCCCGGGATTCCTTGACAGCAGAATCAGGCAGACCAACGATATCAAAAGCAGGCAGACCATTGCTTAGGTCTACCTCAACATCTACAGGATAGCTGTTGATGCCCAGGAGGGCGGCAGATTTTATGATGGAAAGCATTTTTTCAGCCTCTTTTCTCTAAAATTTGTTTTTATCATATCAACTTTTACTAAAAAGTGCAATCAGATGTCAAAATTCCTACTATATAATAAATTATTTTTGCTGAAATTTTAAGGTTCAAAAAAATTTGGTATTGAATTTTAATCCGAAAGGATTTATAGTAAAGGGCGTAACTCAGAAAAGGGGAAGGAGTGTTCGTATGGAAGAATATTATCTGATGTGGTTGTCCCGTGTAGATGGAATTGGCTTTAAACGGGCGAACCAACTCTTGGAACACTTCGGTAGTGCAGAAGCCATCTGGTATGCAGAACCTGCACAGATCAGACAGGTTCTTCCTGATAAGATGGGAGAAGTACTCCTCACATCCAGAAATGAAGAACAGTTGAATGAGTGGATCATTGAACTGGAGGAGAAGCAGATCGATTTCTATTCCTATTGGCATCCCCGTTACCCGAAACTGTTGAAGGAGATCTATCATCCACCCTTGGGCATCTATGTGCGGGGGAATCTGCCTGATGATGAGATTGATACCGTTGCCATTATTGGTGCAAGGAAATGTTCCCGCTATGGGGCAACGGTGGCCTATGAAATTGCAAAGGATCTGGGTAAGACCAATGTTATCGTTGTCAGCGGTATGGCCCGTGGGATCGATAGCGAAGGGCATAAAGGTATTTTGGACGGCGGCGGCAAAACCATTGCAGTTTTGGGCTGTGGTGTGGATATCTGCTATCCGCCTGAGAATCAGGAATTGATGGAGCGTATCATAGAAAACGGCTGCGTCCTTTCCGAATATCCACCGGGTATGCCGGCAGTTCCGGGCAATTTTCCCGCCAGAAACCGTATCATTGCTGGGCTAAGCAAAATGGTGGTCGTCGTGGAAGCGGGAAAGAAAAGCGGCACACTTATTACGGCGGATATGGCACTGGAATGCGGCAGAGATGTCTATGTGGTTCCGGGAAATGTCACCAGTGCGCTGAGTTATGGCACCAATGCCCTCATCAAGCAGGGCTGTCCCATCATCACAGAGGGGAAAGATATCCTGATTTCTTTAGGGATCGTTTATAAAAAAGAAGAAAAAGAAAAGTTTAAAAGCAAAATTGCGGATAATATTTCCGCAGAGGAGAAAGAGGTTTACGACCTGATCGAAGGGGAAACGTCCATTTCGGCGGAAGCCCTTTGCAGAAAGCTGCAGAAAGAGATCCAGGAAGTGCAATATATCTTATCTCTGCTGGAACTGTCCGGGTATATCGTAAAGATCCCCCAGGCAGGCTATGTCAGAGCAAGTTAAAATAGAGGTGATCAGTTTGGCAAAAACAGCCACAACAGAAAAAAAGAAAACAACAGAAAAGAAACCCGCGGCGAAAAAAGCTGCGAAAACAGGGAAGAAATATCTTGTGATCGTAGAATCTCCCGCAAAAGCCGCCACCATCGGCAAATTTTTAGGAAGCAATTACAAGATCGAAGCTTCCATGGGGCATGTCCGCGATATGCCAAAAAGTCAGATGGGCATTGATTTTGACAATGATTTCGAACCCAAATATATCACCATTCGCGGAAAGGGGGAGCTTTTGAGCAAGCTGCGCAAGGATGCAAAGGCTGCTGATAAAGTATATCTGGCAACTGACCCGGACCGTGAAGGGGAAGCCATCAGCTGGCATCTGCTTCACGCCCTCAACCTCGGCGATGAAAAACCCATCAACCGTATCACATTTAACGAAATTACGAAAACAGCAGTCAAAAAATCCATTACTGAAGCCAGAGACATCGACATGGATCTGGTAGATGCCCAGCAGGCACGTCGTGTTCTGGATAGAGTGGTAGGCTATACCATCAGTGATCTGCTTTGGAAAAAGGTAAAAAAAGGCCTTAGCGGCGGCCGTGTGCAGTCTGTTGCCCTTCGTTTGATTTGCGATAGAGAGGACGAGATCAGAGATTTTATTCCCGAAGAATACTGGTCATTGGGTGCAAAGCTGAAGGATGCGGACGGCAAAGGGTTCGAAGCAAAATTCTACGGCAAGGGCGATGAAAAAATGGAGCTTGCCAATGAAGCAGAGACAAACGAAGTGTTGGCTGGTCTGGAAGGCAAGGATTTCGAAATTACAGAAGTAAAAACCGGCGGCAGACAGAAAAAGCCCGTTGCACCTTTTACCACAAGTACCATGCAGCAGGAAGCCAGCAAGCACCTAAACATGGCGACCCAGAAAACCATGATGATTGCCCAACAGCTGTATGAAGGTGTCAATGTCAAAGGGGAAGGTACCGTGGGTCTGGTTTCCTATATCCGTACCGACTCCTTCCGTATCTCTGATGAAGCATACGAAGCAGCAGTGGCTTTCATCAAAGAAGCTTACGGGGATGCATTCGTAAATCCTGAACGGATCGTATATAAATCCAAGGGGAAAACTCAGGATGCCCACGAAGCCATCCGCCCTACAAATGTAAACAGAACCCCTGACAGTATCAAGGATTCTTTGTCCAAGGACCAGTACCGTCTGTATAAGCTGATTTGGGAACGCTTTGTTGCCAGCCAGATGAGCCCTGCCCTGTATGATACCCTTTCTGTTAAACTGACGGCAGGGGATTATAGCTTCCGTGCCTCCGGTTCCAGACTGCGCTTTGCAGGTTTCCTGGAGGTTTATAACAAAGGGGAGGAAGAGGATGAAAAAGTCATCCCCAAACTGTCTGAGGGCGACAAGCTGCAGGCAGAGAAATTGCTGCCCGAACAGCATTTTACACAGCCCCCTGCACGCTATACCGATGCTTCCCTCATCAAAACACTGGAAGAAATCGGCGTCGGCAGACCATCCACCTATGCACCTACCCTGACGACGATCCAGGCCCGCCATTATGTGACAAAAGAAGCGAAGAATCTTTTCCCCACAGAATTGGGCGAATTGGTGGATGATATCATGAAGGGCTATTTCCCTGATATCGTAGATATCGACTTTACTGCCCATATGGAGGAACGTCTGGATGACGTAGAAATGGGCAAGGAAGAATGGAAGCAGATTATCCGTGATTTCTATCCCGACTTCAAGGAAAGCGTAGAAAATGCTGCGGAAAAGCTGGAAAAAATCGAGATCAAGGATGAG
This sequence comes from uncultured Clostridia bacterium, assembly GCA_937901125.1. GTDB lineage: Bacteria > Bacillota > Clostridia > Lachnospirales > Anaerotignaceae > Anaerotignum_A. The sequence goes on from CALCGT010000024.1 coordinate 31,185, forward strand.
GAAAGCGACGTCATCTGCGAAAAGTGCGGCAGAAACATGGTCATCAAATACGGCAGATACGGCAAATTCCTGGCGTGTCCCGGTTTCCCTGAATGTCAGAATGCCAAGCCTTATTTTGAAGAAGCAGGGGTAAATTGTCCCGAATGCGGCGGCAAAGTCCTCATCAAGAAAACCAAAAAAGGTCGTGTATATTACGGTTGTGAACATAACCCTGACGAATGCAGCTTCATGAGTTGGAACAAGCCCACCGGCGAAAAGTGTCCCAGATGCGGCGCTTTCCTGGAAGAAAAGGGAAGGAAGAATCCTAAGATCGTATGTTCCAATGAAAAATGCGGCTTTGTACAGGAAAAACCTGCGGAAGAAGATGCAGAGTGATTTAAAATGAAAAGAACAACTATTTTTTCTCAAAGTTTTTCAAAAAACAGAGAAAAATTAGTTGTTTTTTGGTTTTAACTGTGCTATAATTCCATAGGTAACTTTTAGTACACACGTATCCCGAGAGAGAGGATTGGTGCTGACAAGGGTCAGTTATCCTGCTGAAAGGATGCGGAGGATGAACCAATAGGAGGTGCGCTATGAGCGTAATTTCAATGAAACAGTTATTAGAAGCTGGTGTACACTTTGGTCACCAGACAAGAAGATGGAACCCTAAAATGGCTGAATACATCTTCGCAGAAAGAAACGGCATCTACATCATTGACCTGCAGAAAACAGTAAAAAAGGTTGATGAAGCTTACGCAGCAATCTGCAACTGCATCGCAGAAGGCGGCGAAATCCTGTTCGTTGGTACAAAGAAACAGGCACAGGAATGCATCCGTGAAGAAGCTGAAAGATGCGGCATGTACTACGTTAACCAGAGATGGCTGGGTGGTATGCTGACAAACTTCGCAACAATTAAAACAAGAATCGCTAGACTGAAAGAACTGGAAAAAATGCAGGAAGATGGTACATTTGATGTACTGCCCAAAAAAGAAGTTGCAAAACTGATGCACGAAATGGAAAAACTGCAGAAAAACGTTGGCGGTATCAAGGAAATGAAAAAAGTTCCCGATATGATGTTCATCGTTGACACAAGAAAAGAAAGAATCGCTGTTCAGGAAGCTCATACACTGGGTATCCCTACAGTAGCTATCGTAGATACAAACTGCGATCCCGATGAAATCGATTACGTAATCCCCGGTAACGATGACGCTATCCGTGCGGTAAAACTGATCGCTTCCAAAGTAGCTGATGCTGTTCTGGAATCCAAACAGGGTGAACAGGAAACAGCTGAAACAGTAGAAGCTGAATAATTTTAAAAAGGCATTTGCCCGAGCTTCAGCCTAAAACGGGCTGAAGCTCTTTCTTTTTTGAATAAAGCCCCAAAACTGATTTGCGGAGAAAATATCACAGTCCGAAGGATTGTGAACCCGTAAGGGCAATTGGAGTAAGGTGAAGCCTTACGAATACTATTTCATAAAACAACTGAAATATGGAGGGAAAAAACATGGCTATTACAGCAGCAATGGTAAAAGAACTGAGAGAAATGACAGGCGCAGGCATGATGGACTGCAAAAAGGCTCTGACAGAAGCTGACGGCAACATGGAAAAAGCAGTAGAACTGCTGAGAGAAAAAGGTCTGGCTGCATCTGCTAAAAAAGCTGGTCGTATCGCTTCCGAAGGTATGGTTGAAGTATTCCTGAGCGATGACAACAAAGTTGGTGCTATCGTAGAAGTTAACTCCGAAACAGACTTCGTTGCAAAGAACCAGGTATTCAGAGATTATGTTGCAGCAGTTGCAAAACAGGCGTCTGAAACAACAGCAGCAGATATGGATGCTTTCTTCGAAGAAAAATGGGCTCTGGATTCTCAGTTCACAGTAAGAGAAGCTTTGTCTCAGCAGGTAGCTGTTATCGGCGAAAACCTGAACATCAGACGTTTCGAAAAATATGAAAAAGCACAGGCTGGCAAACTGGTTTCCTACATCCACGGCGGCGGCAGAATCGGTGTTCTGATCGAACTGGCTTGCGAAAACGAAGCAGATGAACTGGTTGAACTGGGTAAAAACATTGCTATGCAGATTGCAGCTCTGAACCCTAAATTCATCGCAGAAAAAGATGTTCCCGCTGACTTCATCGCAAAAGAAACAGAAATTCTGACAGTACAGGCTAAGAACGATCCTAAAAATGCTAAGAAACCCGACAACATCATCGCTAAGATGATTGAAGGCAGACTGAAAAAAGAACTGAAAGAATTCTGTCTGGTTGAACAGCCCTACGTAAAAGACACAGATATGTCCGTAAAACAGTACATTGATTCTGTAGCGAAAGTAGTTGGCGCCCCCATCGAAATCACAAGATATGTTCGTTTCGAAACAGGCGAAGGCATGGAAAAGAAAGAAGAAAACTTTGCTGATGAAGTTGCAAAAGCAATGAACTAATCAGCAATCTGATACGTTTTAAAAAATGAAAAGGAAACGCTTATGAGCAGTGCGGCAAAGCCGACACCCCAAGCGTTTCCTTTTTTACAGGACTTTTTCCATACATTTGAGTCGGAAGAGAAAATAAGGTGGAAATTTTTTGTGATTTGTGTTACATTAGAATGGTAAGGAGGCTGTGAAAAATGTATAAGAGAATTGTGCTGAAATTGAGTGGTGAAGCTTTGGCCGGTGACAAGAAAGGCGTAACCTTTGACGATACAGTGATCTGGGGGCTGATCGATCAGATCAAAGCAGTAATGGCCAAGGGAACACAGATTTCTCTTGTTATTGGCGGTGGCAATTTCTGGAGAGGCAGAAGTGCGGATTCCAATATGGACCGTACCAAAGCGGATCAGATCGGCATGCTGGCAACTGTCATGAACGCTATCTATGTGGCTGATGCATTCCGTCAGAATGGCATCAAAGCACTCGTACAGACACCTATCACAATTGGTACGATGACAGAACAGTTTTCCAAGGAAAGTGCCATTGCACATCTGGAAAAGGGCGAAGTAGTCATCTTCGCAGCTGGTATGGGTCATCCTTTCTTCTCTACAGATACGATCACAGCTTTGAGAGGCGCTGAACTGGATGTAGATGGTCTGTTCTTTGCAAAGAGCATCGATGGCGTGTATGATGACGACCCTGCCATCAACCCCAATGCAAAGAAGATCGATATCATCAAAGCGGAAGACATTCTGAAAAACAACCTGAAAGTCATCGATATGGCAGCCGCAAATCTTTGCTTCGAACGCAAGATTCCTGTTATCATCTTCGGCCTGAATGAAGAAAATAGCATCATCCGTGCGGTGAGCGGTGAAAAAATCGGTACGATTGTAACCGTTTAAAGATTTTGTTATCACAGGAGGAATAGAATTATGGCATCTGAACTGACAAAACCTTATGAAGAAAAAATGAAAAAAACACTGGCAGCTCTGGACAGTGATTACAGCACAATCCGCGCTGGTCGTGCAAACCCTCATGTTCTGGATAAGATCACAGTGGAATATTACGGTACACCTACACCCCTGAACCAGGTTGGTAACATTTCCGTTCCCGAACCTCGTCTGCTGCAGATCCAGCCTTGGGATACATCCCTGCTGAAAGCCATCGAAAAAGCCATCAATATGTCTGAGTTGGGTATCAACCCCAACAACGATGGTAAAGTGATTCGTCTGGTTTTCCCTGAACTGACAGAAGAAAGACGAAAAGATCTGACAAAAGACGTTAAGAAAAAAGCAGAAGCTTCTAAAGTTGCAATCAGAAACATCAGAAGAGACGCTATGGATTCTTTTAAAAAGGCAGAAAAAGCGAAAGAGATCACAGAAGACCAGCTGAAAGATCTGGAAGAAGAAACACAGAAACTGACAGATAAATATGTTGCTGAAATCGACGCAAAAGCTGAAGCAAAAAGTAAGGATATCCTTACAGTGTAATCATTGGAATATCCATGCCCCTCTTCTTCGGAGAGGGGCTTTGTTACAGGGAGGCAATTATGTTTTTTGGAAAAGAAACCAGCTCCTATGAGCTGAATCCCGATAAAATGCCCAGGCACATCGCCATCATCATGGATGGAAACGGCAGATGGGCAACAAAACGTTCCCTGCCCAGAAAGGCAGGCCATAAAGCCGGTGCAGAAGCATTGGAAAAAATCATTTATGCAGCGAAGGATATGGGGCTGGAACATCTGACTGTGTATGCTTTTTCTACAGAAAACTGGAAACGTTCAGAAGAAGAAGTCGGCGCCATCATGGATCTGCTGCGGATGTATCTGAAAAACTACTTTAAGAAATTTCTGAAGGATAACGTTCGTATGGATGTCATCGGCGATATCACTCGTTTGGACAAGGATATTCAGGAAAGTATCCTAGAGATTGAAGAAATTTCCAAAGAGAAAACAGGTCTCTTTGTCCATATCGCTCTGAATTATGGCGGCAGAGACGAACTGCGCCGTGCTGTAGGAAAGATCGCAGAAGATGTGTCTGCAGGCAAACTGGATCCTGCGGATGTGACAGAAGATGTTATCGCAAATGCACTGGATACTGCAGGTACGCCTGATCCTGAATTGATGATTCGTACCAGCGGGGAAGAACGTATCAGCAATTTCCTGCTGTGGCAGATTGCTTATTCTGAATTCTACTTCTCCGAAGTGCTTTGGCCCGATTTTGATAAAAAAGAACTGGAAAAGGCCATCTATTATTATCAGAACAGAGAACGTCGTTTTGGCGGCAGGCTGAAATGAGGTGACGCTATATGAAAACGAGAATCATTTCTGCATTGGTGGCTTTACCTCTGTTGATCTTTATCGTTGTCAGCGGCGGTAACTGGCTCCATGTCGGCATTGGTATTTTGGGGCTGATTGGGATGCGTGAATTTTACAGAGCATTTTCCAGAGAAAAAAAGGGCGCAAATGAAATTGCTGGTCTATTTGGCGCATTCTATATAGTTTTCATAGACGAAATCATCTATACGGGCAATCTGTTCAGTGTGTTTGTTTCCGCTTTTTTGCTTGCGCTGCTGATTTACAGCGTGCTGCGCTATCAATATACCAATAATAAAGAGATTATGACGGCATTTTTTGGCTTTTTTTATGCCTGCTTCCTGCTGTCTCATGTATATCTGATTCGTGAATATGCCCACGGGAAGCTGTTTATCTGGCTGGTATTCATTACCGCTTTCGGCTGCGATACCGGTGCGTATTTTACAGGCTATTTCCTAGGCAAAAATAAGCTTTGCCCTACGCTGAGCCCGAAAAAGACCATTGAAGGCTCTGTCGGTGGTGTGATCACAGCCACAGCATTGGCTATCCTCTATGGTCTTTGGATCAATAGATACTATCCTTTGGATGGAGTCAATGTACTGCTTCTTTGTGGTCTGACCGGGTTTTTTGGTTCTTTTCTGGCACAGATCGGCGATTTGGCGGCATCTTCCATCAAACGCCAGACAGGAATCAAGGACTATGGCAATCTGATGCCCGGTCACGGTGGTGTACTGGATCGATTTGACAGTGTCATCCTGACTGCACCGGTGCTATACTATATTATGTTGTTCCTGATTCAGGTATAAACAATAAATGAAGGTGTAACAATGAGAAAGATTTCTATTTTAGGGTCTACTGGTTCCATAGGTACCCAGACCTTGGAAGTAGTCAAAAATTTAGAGAATATCAAAGTCGTGGCAATCACCGGCAACAGCAATATTGATCTGCTGGAAAAGCAGGCGAGAAACTTCCTTCCTGAGCTGGTGGCAGTCATGGATGAAAAAAATGCGAAAACATTGAAGGATAGACTGGCGGATATGAATATTCGTATCGTCAGCGGTATGGATGGTCTGGTGGAAGCGGCTACATACGAGGGTGTGGATACGGTTGTAACATCAGTTGTAGGCAACATTGGTCTAAAGCCTACTTTTGAAGCCATCTACGCAGGCAAAAATATTGCTTTGGCGAATAAAGAAACTTTGGTTTCTGCGGGTCAGCTGGTCATGGATTTGGCAAAGAAGCACCATATCTATATCTATCCTGTAGATAGTGAACATTCTGCTATTTTCCAATCTCTGCAGGGCAATACGGAAAATAAGATTCAGCGCATCCTGCTGACTGCTTCCGGTGGCCCTTTCCGCGGGAAAAAAAGAGAAGAACTGGAAAGTGTGACGGCTGCCGATGCATTGGCCCATCCAAACTGGAGCATGGGCAAAAAAATTACCATTGATTCCGCAACGTTGATGAATAAAGGTCTGGAAGTGATGGAGGCAAAATGGCTGTTTGACGTAGATGTTGACCAGATCGAAGTCCTGATCCATCCCCAGAGCATTGTCCATTCTGCCGTGGAATATGAAGATGGTGCCATTATCGCGCAGCTGGGCGAACCAGATATGCGAGTACCCATCCAATACGCACTGACCTATCCAAAGCGTGTGAAAAATCCTTTCCCTCGTATCGATTTTGCACAGCGCAGCAATCTGACTTTTGATAAACCTGACATGGATACATTCAAATGTCTGTCTCTGGCCTATCGTGCCCTGAAAACAGGAGGCACTTTGCCTGCGGTGCTCAATGGGGCCAATGAAGTGGCCGTTGCCCGCTTTCTAAAGGGAGAGATCTCCTTCCTGCAGATTCCTGAATTGATAGAACAGACTATGGATGCATATACTGTCAAATATGAATATACATTGGAAGATTTGCTGGAAGCAGATGCATGGGCAAAAGTCTATGCCAAAAAGGTATGCTTCTGATAAATCTATTTGGAGGTGGGGAAGATTTCCTCGTTATTGATTACAATTATTCTTCTTAGTGTTTTGGTCGTCGCCCATGAATTTGGGCATTTCATCGTTGCAAAAAAAAGCGGAATCTGGGTACAGGAATTTGCCATTGGCATGGGCCCGAAGATTTGTTCCCGCAGGAAAGGCGATACGGAATATAGCCTCCGTGCCCTGCCCCTGGGCGGTTTCTGTCGGATGGAGGGGGAAGCGGAAGAAGGGATCGCCCCCAGCCCTACGTCTTTTTTGAGCAAATCCATCGGTGTGCGACTGGCTGTTATGGCGGCAGGGCCTTTTATGAACTTTATTTTGGCGTTCATCATGATTTTCGGTCTGACCTGCACCAGCTTTACGGCAACACCGGAAATCCGTGGAGTTTTGCCGGATTCTGCGGCGGCGGAGATCGGATTGGAAGCGGGAGATGTCATTAAAAAGATCGATGGGAAAACCATCCATATCTATGACGAACTGCAATATATCCTGCAGCAGAACCGCGGGGAAGCGATCATTCTGGATATCATTGGGAATGACGGTCAGCACTATAGATATGAACTGCGGCCGAAACTGGATGAAGAAACCGGACGGTACCTGATCGGCTTCAGCCCACAGATCTACAGTGGCCTATTTACAGGAGAAGCAGAGGGCTACCAAAAAATGAGTGTTGGCGAAACGGCCCGTTACAGCTATTTTGCTATGATAAACTATGTGAAAATGACAGCAGAAGGCTTGCTGCGGGTATTCACATTCACAGCGGACAGCGATGAATATGGCGGCCCGATTGCCATTATGAAAATGGTTGGGGACAGCTATGAAGCCGGCTTGGAATACAGCCTGAAAGCGGCACTCCAAAATGTCGTTTATATTGGTGCGGTATTGAGTGCCAATTTGGGCGTACTAAACCTATTTCCTATTCCTGCGTTGGATGGCGGGCGCATTTTATTCCTGTTGATCGAAGCTATCCGAAGAAGGCCTATGGATGTGGAAACAGAAGCGAAACTGCAGTTCCTTGGGTTTATGTTCCTGATGGGGCTGATGGTGTTCGTTATTCTGGGAGATATCTCGAAATTTATCATATAAACAGAAAGAACGCCTAATGAGAATTAGGCGTTTTCTGGATTCAAAAAATGTAAGGATAAAAAGAAAGTTTCGACCTTGAGTATGTGTCTCAAAGGGATATACAATGAAATCCTTTTGAGACAGTAGGAGGCAAAAAAATGGAAAGAAAACTGACAAGAGAAGTCAAAGTAGGGAATTTGATGCTGGGGGGAAAGAACCCCGTTATCCTACAGTCCATGTGCAACACAGATACAAGAGACGTGGATGCCACAGTGGCTCAGATTCTAAAGCTGAAAGAAGCTGGCTGCGAACTGGTGCGTGTGGCTATCCCCGATATGGCGGCAGCAGATGCCGTTGGGAAAATCAAAAAGCGCATCCATATCCCACTGGTAGCAGATATCCATTTTGATTACAGACTGGCACTGCGTGTGATGGAGTTGGGAATTGATAAGGTTCGTATCAATCCCGGCAATATTGGGGAGGAAGACCGCATCCGCCAGGTAGTGGAAATGGCGAAAGAAAAGCATATCCCCATCCGTATCGGTGTCAACAGCGGCTCTCTGGAAAAAGATTTAGTGGAAAAATACGGTGGCGTAACCCCCTGCGGGCTGGTGGAAAGTGCCCTGAAGCATGTGCGTATTCTGGAAAAATATGATTTTTATGATATTGTGGTTTCTATCAAAGCATCCGATGTGCCTTTTTCCATCGAAGCCTATCGCCTGCTTTCCGAAGCCATTCCCTATCCCATTCATGTGGGCATTACAGAAGCGGGCACACCTTATGCAGGCACCATCAAATCTGCCGTTGGTATCGGTACGATCTTAGCTATGGGCATTGGTGATACCATTCGTGTTTCCCTGACTGGCGACCCTGTGGAGGAGATCAAAGCAGGAAGAGAAATTCTGAAAAGCCTCGGTCTAAGAAAATTTGGCATTGAATTTGTATCCTGTCCCACTTGCGGCAGAACAGAGATCGACCTGATCTCCATTGCCAATGAAGTGGAAGAAAAATGCAGACATATCGATAAAAACATCAAAGTTGCTGTCATGGGCTGCGTGGTAAATGGCCCCGGTGAAGCCAGAGAGGCTGATTTGGGCATTGCCGGCGGCAAAGGCGTTGGCTTGGTGTTCAAAAAGGGTGAAATTATCCGCAAGGTGAAGGAAGACGAGCTGGTTTCCGCTTTGATGGAAGAAATTGAAAAAGCTTGATGAGAAGCTGTTTTTTGAAAAGAAAGGAGGGAAAGTATGACCGCACAAAATTTTGAGGATGTATTCCAGAAAATTTCATTATCTCTGGCTGTACAGGAAGCCTTTCAGGGGACGGAAGTCCGAAAACTGACGATTCATAAAAAGGAACGCAATGTCAGCATGGAGATCGCAGCGAAACAGCTTATCCCTCTGCAAAGATGGGAAGACTTGAGAGGGGAGCTTCTGAAAAATCTACCCGGCATCCGGGAAGTGGATATCGATATTACATACGAACTTGAAGAACAAAGCCATGAATCCTTGGCAGAGGGCTATTGGGAAAGCATTAAAACACTGGTAAGCCACGAAAGCAAGGTCTGCGCTGGTGTCATTGCCGATGCAGAATGGAAGATTGTTGAGAATAAAATGCAGATTTTTGTGAAAAACAATATGGCTTATTATCTGGCCCAAAAGCATCTGGATGATGCCATTATGAAGATGATTCAGATGGAAACAGGGCAGAATCTGATGATCCAGTTCAAAAATGCACAGACCACAGCGGAAGAACGGGCTTTGTTTGAACAAAAGCAGCAGGAAAAACTGGAAGAATTGAGCCGACAGATCGTTACCAGCCAGGCAGATGTGGTCAAAGAAAAGGCCAATGCGGAAGTGGCGGCTGTTTCTTCTTCTGTATCCAAAGGCATCCTGTTGGGTAAAGAGATCAATGGCAGCAACATGAAGATCATTGATACGAAGATCATTGGGGAAAATGTTATCATTGAAGGCAGTATCTATAATATCGAGCCCAGAGAGATCAAGGGCGAAAAATATATTGTTTCCTTTGATATTACTGACCTGAGCGATTCTACAACAGTCAAATTCTTTGTGAAGAAAAATGTGTTCGATCAGGAACTGAGTGACAAAATCAAAAAGGGCAAATATCTCCGGGTACAGGGGGAAGTGCAGTTTGATAAATACACAAAAGAAATCGATATCATGGCAAAGAATATCATGATCGCTTCCGCACCGGCTCCTTGTATAGATGATTCCGAGGAAAAACGCGTGGAACTCCATCTGCATACCCAAATGAGCAGCATGGATGGCGTAACCCATGTGAAAAAATATATCGAGCGAGCCATCGCCTGGGGGCATAAGGCCATTGCCATCACCGACCACGGCGTAGTACAGGCATTCCCCGATGCCATGAATGCTGTAGGCAAGTCTGATCTGAAGGTGATCTACGGCGTAGAAGCCTATTTGATCGATGACTTGGGAAGCGTTGTGACGATGCCTCGGGGACAGTCTCTAGATGATACCTTTGTTGTATTCGATATTGAAACCACAGGCCTTTCCAGAGAAACCGAAGGCATTACGGAAATTGGCGCAGTGAAGGTGAAGGACGGTAAGATTATTGACCGCTTCAGCACATTTGTCAATCCTGAAAAGCCCATCTCTGTGGAAATCACTAAGCTGACAGGGATTACCGATGATATGGTTGCCGATGCACCTGTGATTCAGGATATTCTGCCTAAGTTTCTGGAATTTTGCGGTAATGGGGTTTTGGTCGCCCATAATGCCAACTTTGATACAGGCTTCATCCGTGTGAATGCAGAACGAAAATGCGGCATCGAAGTGAAAAATACCATTCTGGATACCCTGGAATTATCCCGCTCCTTATTGCCGGAACTGAATAAACATAAATTGAATATCGTTTGCGAGCATTTGGGTGTTTCCTTGGAAGGACATCATAGAGCGGTAAATGATGCTGAAGCCACAGCAGAGGTTTTCCTGCGCTTTATTGATATGCTGGTGGAAAAGAAGATTTACCATGTAGACGATATCAACGTTTTTGCCAGCCAGACCGTCAATTATAAAAAACTGAAAGCCCATCATGCCATCATTTTGGCGCAGAACTATACCGGTCTGCGGAATCTATATGAGTTGATTTCCCTGTCTCATATTGACTATTTCTTCCGCAGACCCCGTATCCCTAAAAGTAAGCTGATTCAACATCGGGAAGGGCTGATTTTGGGCAGTGCCTGCGAAGCAGGCGAGCTCTATCGTGCTATTTTGGAGGACAAGCCCAAACAGGTTATCGAAGAGCTGGTAAATTTCTATGATTATCTGGAGATTCAACCTTTGGGCAATAATAAATTTATGATTGATTCCCCCAAAGTGGAAACTGTCAATTCCATGGAGGATATCATCAATATCAATAAACGGATTGTGGCTTTGGCAGATGAACACAATAAACCTGTTGTGGCTACCTGCGACGTTCATTTTATCGACCCTCAGGATGCAGCATTCCGAAAAATCATCATGGCGGCGGAAGGCTTTGCCGATGCAGATAATCAGGCACCCCTGTATTTCCGTACTACAAAGGAAATGCTGAAGGAATTCAGCTATCTGGGGGAAGAAAAGGCCAAAGAAGTCGTTATCACCAATACCAACAAAATCGCGGATATGATCGAAAAGATCAAGCCTATCCCTGATGAAACCTTCCCTCCGAAGATCGAAGGGGCGGATGAGGAACTGCGGCAGATTTGTATGGATAAGGCCATTTCCATTTACGGCGACCCGCTGCCGGAAATCGTGCAGGACAGACTGGAAACAGAACTAAACTCTATCATCAGCAATGGATATGCAGTGCTGTATATCATTGCCCAGAAGCTGGTATGGAAATCTGTTGCCGATGGCTATCTGGTAGGCTCCCGTGGTTCCGTAGGCTCCTCCTTTGCAGCCAATATGGCGGGTATTACGGAGGTAAATTCCTTGCCACCCCATTATATTTGCCCCAACTGTAAATATTCAGATTTTAAATCGGATGTGGTGAAGGCTTACGCTATGGAAGAGGCCAGCGGTTGCGATATGCCCGACAAGGATTGTCCTGTCTGCGGCACAAAGCTGCACAAAGACGGGCACGATATCCCGTTCCAGACCTTCCTTGGATTTGAAGGGGATAAGGAGCCGGATATCGACCTGAACTTCTCCGGTGATTATCAGCAGCAGGCTCATGCCTATACAGAAGAACTATTTGGTAAAGGGAAGGTATTCAAAGCCGGCACTATTGGTACATTGGCAGACAAGACTGCCTATGGTTTCGTTAAAAAATACTTTGATGCCAGGGAGATCACTCCCCATAATGCGGAGATCAACCGCCTGACGGAAGGCTGCACAGGGGTCAAGCGAACTACAGGGCAGCATCCCGGCGGGCTGATGGTCGTTCCCAGTGATCATGATATTCATGAATTCTGTCCCATTCAACGACCTGCCAACGATGTGAATGCCACAGTCACGACGACTCATTTCGATTATCATTCTATTTCAGGCCGTTTGCTGAAGCTGGACCTGCTGGGGCACGACGATCCTACAGTTATTCGTATGCTTTATGACCTGACAGGGGTGAATCCACAGGATATACCTTTGGGCGATCCTGCCACCATGTCTCTCTTTGAATCCCCTGCGGCATTAGGGGTAACGCCGGAGGAGATCAACTGTAAAACCGGCACTTTGGGCATTCCAGAATTTGGCACAAAATTCGTTCGCGGTATGCTGTTGGATACAAAGCCGAAAACTTTTGCGGATTTGCTGCGAATTTCCGGTCTCTCCCACGGTACGGATGTTTGGCTGGGTAACGCTCAGACCTTGATTGAAAATGGAACGATTACTCTGAAGGAAACCATTTCAACCCGAGACAGTATTATGATTTACCTCATCAATAAAGGGTTAGAGAAGAAGAAATCCTTCAAGATTATGGAAAAGGTAAGAAAAGGGAAGGGCTTAACAGAGGAAGATATTGCAGATATGAAGGCAGCAAATGTGCCGGATTGGTATATCGAATCTTGTCAGAAGATAAAATATATGTTCCCTAAGGCCCATGCGGCGGCTTATGTCATGATGGCCTTCCGTATCGCTTACTTTAAGATTAATTACCCCGAAGCTTATTATGCTTCTTATTTTTCGGTTCGAGCTTGTGACGACTTTGATTATTCCTGTATGTGCAAAGGCATTGATGTAGCCCGGGAAGCCATCAAAGAGATCCATGCCAAAGGGCAGGAAACCACAGCCAAGGATAAAAGTAAACAGACCGTATTGGAGATTATCGTGGAATTTTATGCCAGAGGATTCAAATTCTGTCCCATCGATTTGTATAAATCTGATGCAAAGAATTTTATTCCTACAGAAGACGGACTTCTGCCACCGTTCAGCTCCCTGCAGGGCTTGGGCGTCAATGCGGCCCAGAGTATCGTAGAGGGAAGAAAGGACGGAGAATTCAAAACATTGGAAGAATTGAAGGAGCGTACCTCTTTGGGGCGTTCCCTGATTGATCTGCTAAAAGAAAACGGAGTACTGGATGGTATCCCTGAAACCAACCAGCTAAGCCTTTTCTAAATTAAAAATATAAAATATATAAAAAAAAACACCGAGCTTTCGGTGTTTTTTTTATCAAAAATAGGAATCCAGTGCGTGTTCTGCCAGCTGCTTTTCCGTATTTGCACGAATTGTCAAAGCCAATACCAGCAAAATGCGTTTCAGTTCATCATCCTGATATTCTGTCAGGATATCTCTCCCATAAAAAGATTCATCTGGCTTGCCTTCTGCTGCATTTGCCAGATAGGTATTTGTGATCTTTTGCAGTGCAACAAAGCCTGCATAAATCGTTTCGATCCGTTTTGCCTGCTTATCTTTATCCGGCTCCTCCAACGCAGACTGAAACAAAACGCCGATATCCTTGATAGAAAGGATGGATTTCAGATGGTAGATCATGATCAAGAGCATCAGATGGGCAGGGCTGTATTTTTTCTTCACCGGGGGAGGGAAAATCTTTGCCTTGGTATAGTTGTTGATCATGGTCTTTGTCAGGATCTTATCCTGTTCATTACGTTTATATTGAGCCAGACCTTTATCCATGAAAGTCGTTACCTGATCCATATAAAGGTCGATATTGGGAATATCTTCGATCTCAATGACATCGGATGAACGGATCTGAGCGGCATAGCGATCTACCACTTCATTGAATGTGTTCATACTTCTTCACCTCGAAATTCTGAAAAAATTAAACTTCTTAACTTCATCATTATATAGTATTTTAAACTATGTCGCAAGTTTTTATCGAAAATTTCACTTGAAATAGTATGAATAATGTGTTAACATATCGATACAATGATATATAGTATTGAAAACTACTTAATGCAAAGGAGTTGAAAGTATGGAGATGGTAATGACGAAAAGAGAAAAATTTCAGGTGAAAGACCCCCTCAGTGCATTGACACATTTTATTGGTTTTCTGGCGGTCATCCCTGTATATATCATTTTGATGGAAAAAGCAAGAGCGGAAGCAACGATGATGCACGTGATTGGCTTTGCGGTGTTTGGAGCATCTTTACTTTTGTTATATGGCGCAAGCACGATCTATCATACCCTACGACTGTCCCCTGAAAAAACAGCAGTTCTGCGTCGTATCGATCACATGATGATCTTTGTATTGATTGCCGGCACCTATACGCCCGTTTGCTTGGTGACATTGCAGGGAATCTGGGGAATAGCCATGCTGATCGGTGTTTGGGGAATTGCCATTTTCGGCATTTTTATGAAGATTTTCTGGATGGGTGCGCCCCGTTGGCTTTCTACGCTGATTTACGTTGTGATGGGCTGGATTTCCATTAGCGCATTCGTTCCCCTGAAAGCGGCTACAGGCTGGGGCGGCTTGGGAATGCTTTTAGCAGGTGGTATTGCTTACACAGTAGGCGCATTGATCTATGCACTAAAAAAACCCAACCTGGCAATTCTGAAAAGCTTTGGCTTCCATGAGATCTTTCATGTGTTTGTGATGATCGGCTCTGCGTTTCATATTGCATTTATGTTCCTTTATGTGCTGTAAGAACAATGAATTTAATCATAATCTAATTGACAATCCTTTTATATATGATAAAATATAATAGTTAGGCATCTACCTTTTAGATGCCTGACTTTTTTTGATGAATCCATTTGTTTGAGAGAGGTGAAAGTATGAGAAAAATATGGGAATATATAAAACCCTATCGAAAACTCGCCATATTGGCTCCATTATTGATGCTGTTGGAAGTTTCAGCAGAATTGGCAATGCCAAAGATCATGACATATATGATTAATCAAGGGGTAGGCATGAGAAATACAGCGCTGATCGCAAAAACAGGCGTTGGTATGCTGGTCATTTCTGTGATTGGTATTTTTGGCGGTATCGGCTGCTTGATCTGTGCCAGCATCGTCAGCCAAAAAACAGGTACGGATTTGAGAAGGGCAGCATTCCAAAAGATCCAGAAATTTTCTTTCCATAATATCGATACCTTTTCCACGCCTTCCCTGATCACAAGGCTGACCAATGACATTACACAGATCCAGTTGGTGATCATGATGTGTCTGCGTATGCTGGTGCGTTCCCCTTTGCTTTGCGTAGGCAGCATCGTTATGGCATTCAGCATCAATGCAAAGATCGCTTTTTTGTTTATCTTCGTGGTGCTTTTGCTGGCAGTGGCAGTTTTTCTGATTTTGAAGGCGGCATTGCCCAAATTCAAAATGGTGCAGGAAAAGTTGGATAAAGTAAATACAGTCATGCGAGAATGTCTGGCTGGTATTCGTGTCGTAAAGGCTTTTGTGCGAAACGAATACGAAACGGAAAAATTTACAGATGTTAATGAAGATTATAAAAATACCACAGTCAGTGCCTTTAAGCTGATGCTGCTGATGCTGCCGACCATGATGATCCTAGTAAATGGCACCATCATTGCCATCCTTTGGTTTGGTGGCTTGCAGGCACAGGCGGGCAATATGGCTGTAGAAGAGATCATGGCCTGCATTACATATCTGATGCAGATGATGATGGCAACAATGATGCTTGCAATGAATTTTATGTTCATTTCCAGAGCGAAGGTATCCACAGACCGACTGACGGAAGTTTTAGACACAGTAGTGGATATTGCAGACCCTGCAGAACCCAAACTGCCTGCCATTGCAGCGGGCAGGGTAGAATATAAAAACGTATCTTATCGCTATAAAATGGGCAGCGGTGACCCTGTTTTAGAAGACATCTCTTTCACAGCAGAACCGGGTCAGACCATTGGTATCCTTGGGGAAACTGGTTCCGGTAAATCCACACTGGTGAATCTGCTGCCTCGACTATATGATGTTACAGAAGGGCAGATTCTGGTAGATGGCGTGGATGTCAGAGATTATGCTATCAAAGACCTGCGTAAGCGTGTAGCGGTCGTGCTGCAGGAAACCATCCTGTTTTCCGGCACGATCAGAGAGAATATCAAATGGGGCAAACCTGATGCCACAGAAGAGGAGATCATTGCAGCGGCAAAAGCTGCTCAGGCCCACGACTTTATTACGGAATTGCCTGAAAAATATGATACAGAACTGGGGCAGAGAGGGGTCAATGTTTCTGGCGGACAGAAGCAGCGTATTTCCATTGCCAGAGCATTGATCCAAAATCCCGAGATCATTATTTTCGATGACAGTACCAGTGCAGTAGACTCCTTGACAGAAAAGAATATCCGCCAGGCCATGAAGGAATCCCATAGCGGCTGCACAAAATTTATTATTGCCCAGCGCATCAGTTCTGTAAGAGATGCGGATAAGATCTTGGTTTTGAGCGGCGGCAGGATTGTTGCAGAAGGTAACCATAATTATCTTATGGAAACAAATAAAGAATATCAGGAAATTCTGGCATCTCAGATGAAGAAAGGGGTGATGGCAGATGAGTGAGGTTAAAACGAAAAAACCTATGGGTCCCCCCCATGGTGGCCCCGGTTCACATATGGTGGTGCATGGCAAACCAAAAAATACAAAGAAAACTTTGCTTCGCCTTTACAGATATCTGGGGAAATTCTGGCCGCTGATTCTGATTTCTGTGACCTGTATCGCCTTTACCACATTAGGTACTGTTTATGCCACAAGCTTGATTGGTGTTGCGATTGATGATTATATTTCTGTATTCGACTTTCCCGGTCTTTGGAAGATCTGTTTTACATTACTGTCGATTTATGTTGTTTCTTCTATTGCTACATGGCTGTATAGCTATCTGATGCTGAAAGTAGGGCAGGAGACCGTTGCCACATTAAGAAGAGATATATTTGAAAAATTCCAGAAGCTCCCTTTAAAATATTTTGATAAAACGACCCACGGGGAACTGATGAGCCGTGTTACAAACGATGTGGATAATGTTTCCATGTGTTTGAATAGCAGCATTTCTCAGATTTTGCAGAGTATTCTGACGGTCATCGGGACATTCTGCATGATGCTGTATCTGAGCGTTCCTTTGACGATTGCCACAGTGGTGACGATCCCTTTGATGCTTGCCGTGACGAGATGGGTAACGAAGCATTCCAGAAAGTATTTCAAGGATAAACAGAATCGCTTGGGTGCATTAAATGGCCATATAGAAGAGATTATTTCCGGGCAGAAGGTCATAAAGGTTTTCTGCAGAGAAGAGGAAGAAATCAAGGAATTCGAAAAGCTGAACAACGATTTATTGGATAAAAGCGTTCGTGCAGAGATTTTCTCCGGTGCCATTGGCCCAATTATGACTGCAATCAATAACATGACATACGCTATCGTCGTTGCCACAGGCGGCATCCTGATGGTCGTTGGAAGCGGTATGACATTGGGTATTATTTCCAATTTTATTATCTATTCCAAGCAGTTTGCAAGACCCCTGACAGAGTTGGCCAACCAGGCAAACACCATCATGTCTGCCATCGCCGGCGCAGAGCGTGTATTCGAAGTGCTGGATGAAACGGAAGAAGAGCCGGATGCACCTGATGCTTATGATATGGGTGAGATCAAAGGGGATGTCGTACTGACAGATGTGAATTTTTCTTACGAAAACGGGCATCCTGTTCTGAAAAATGTGAATTTGTATGCAAGACCAGGTCAGACCATCGCCTTTGTTGGCCCTACCGGGGCAGGAAAAACAACGATCATCAATCTGCTGACTCGATTTTATGATATCGACAGTGGCTCTATTACCATTGATGGACATGATATCTACAAAACAAAACGAAACAGCCTGCGTTCTGCTTTGAGTATCGTTCTGCAGGATACCTACTTGTTTACAGATTCCATCAAAGAGAATATCCGCTACGGCAGGCTGAATGCAACAGATGAAGAGATCATCGAAGCAGCAAAACTGGCTAATGCCCATGAATTTATCCGCAGACTGCCCGATGGCTATGATACCATGCTGACAGACGGCGGCGGAAACCTGAGCCAGGGACAGCGGCAGATGATCTCCATTGCCAGGGCGATTTTGGCAAACCCTTCTGTATTGATTTTGGACGAAGCCACCAGCAGCGTCGATACCAGAACAGAAGTAAAGATTCAGGAAGCCATGCACAATCTGATGAAGGGCAGAACGAATTTTGTTATTGCCCATAGACTGAGTACCATCAAGGATGCGGATCTGATTGCTGTCGTAAATCATGGTGAGATCATCGAAAGGGGCAATCATCAGCAGTTAATGGAGAAAAAAGGGTTCTATTATAACCTGTATACAAATCAGTTCGACCAAAATGAAGCGGTTTAAACAGAATTTTGGATAATGTGGATTGTATTCTTTTAAAAGTTTCCCAAAAATACTTGATTTATTTTGGTAAATATGATATAAATGTTCTTGTGAAAAGACATTGAAGAGGAATAGTATGCTTTTGAAACTTTTTTCAGAGAGCTGTCGGTCGGTGCGAGGCAGCAAAAAGGAAAAGCAGAACTGGCCTTGGAGTTCTGTACCGAACGTGGATATGCAAGTAGGATACAGCGGTAGCCACCGTTATCGGCTTTGAGTGTGCCCGGGAAACACATGGGCAAACTAGAGTGGTAACACGGAGTGTCCCTTCGTCTCTAACTGAGACGGAGGGGCTTTTTAGTTTACACGAAAAGATCAAAAAACAAAGTTTTTTAAGGAGGAATTTGCTATGGAGAGTCGCTATGATTTCAGAACCATTGAGAAAAAATGGCGTGCGGAATGGGAAAAGAACCCCATCAACAAGGAAGACGATGTGAAACCCAGATTTTACTGCCTGGACATGTTCCCTTATCCTTCCGGTTCCGGTCTGCATGTGGGCCACTGGAGAGGGTATGTATTGTCTGACGTAGTCAGCCGTTATAAAGTGCTACAGGGCTATCAGGTACTGCATCCCATGGGTTGGGACGCATTCGGTCTGCCTGCAGAAAACTATGCTATCAAAACAAATACACACCCTAGAATTTCTACAGATGCCAATATTCAGAATGCAAAAAGACAGCTGCATGAGATCAGTGCTATTTATGATTGGGACAAAGAAGTAGATACAACAGACCCTAAATACTACAAATGGACACAGTGGATCTTTGTGCAGATGTTCAAAAAGGGTCTGGCTTATGAAAAAGAAATGCCCCTGAACTGGTGCCCCAAATGTAAATGTGTACTGGCAAATGAAGAAGCTGCCGGCGGTGTGCATGAACGCTGCGGTTCCGTTGTTACAAAGAAAAACCTGCGTCAGTGGATGCTGAAGATTACAGCTTATGCAGACAGGCTACTGGAAGACCTGAACAAACTGGATTGGTCTGAAAAAGTTAAAAAAATGCAGACAGACTGGATTGGCAAGAGCTATGGCGCAGAAGTAGACTTCAAGGTAAAGGATTCCGATGAAGTGATCACTGTTTATACCACAAGACCTGATACACTGTATGGTACTGCTTGTATGGTATTGGCGCCTGAGTACAAAGGTCTGGATGCTCTGATAAAACCTGAGTGCAAAGCGGAAGTAGACAAATACTGCTACGATGCTTCCACAAAATCTTCTGTAGACCGTATGACAGATAAAGAAAAAACCGGTGCGTTCACAGGTTCTTATTGTATCAACCCCGTAAATGGTAAAGAACTGCCTATCTGGGTTGCAGACTATGTGCTGGCTGATTACGGTACTGGTGCTGTCATGGTAGTAGCTGCTCATGACCAGCGTGACTTTGAATTTGCGAAAAAATTCGGTATGGATATCATTCCTGTTATCTCTCCCGATGGTAAAGATATGGGCGAGTTGGAAGAAGCATATACCGACGAAGGCATTGTAATCAATTCCGGCGACTGGAATGGAATGACAGTTTCTGAGGCAAAAGAAAAAGTACCTTTCCTGATGGAAGAAAAAGGTTGGGGCAGAAAAACAGTTAATTACAAACTGCGTGACTGGGTATTCTCCAGACAGAGATATTGGGGCGAACCTATCCCCATCATCCACTGCGAACATTGTGGTGCAGTTCCAGTTCCCGAAGATCAGTTGCCTGTATTGCTGCCCGAAGTAGAATCTTATCAGCCTACAGATACAGGGGAATCTCCTTTGGCACATATCGATGAATGGGTAAATACAACATGTCCTGTTTGTGGCAGACCTGCAAAACGTGAAACAAATACAATGCCTCAGTGGGCAGGTTCCAGCTGGTATTTCCTGCGCTATACAGACGTTCATAACGATAAAGAACTGGCTAGCATAGATGCTCTGAAGAAATGGGCTCCTGTTGATTTGTACGTTGGTGGTATCGAACACGCTGTATTGCACCTGCTGTATGCACGTTTCTATACAAAATTCCTGTATGATATCGGTGCAGTTCCTTTTGATGAACCTTTCCTGAAACTGTTCAACCAGGGCATGATCACAAAGAACGGCGGCAAAATGTCCAAATCTCTGGGCAACGTTGTTTCTCCTGATGAACTGGTAGAAAAATATGGCTGTGACTCCTTGAGAATGTATGAACTGTTCGTAGGTCCTCCTGAAATGGATTGTGACTGGGACGACAGCGGTATCGATGGTGTATTCCGTTTCCTGAACAGAGTTTGGAAGATGGTTTACAACTACAAAGATGCACCTAAAGCTGCAACAAAAGAAGAAGAATTCATTGTGAACAAGATGATTGTAGACGTTACAAACCGTGTAGAATCTTTGGCAATGAACACCATCGTAAGTACATTCATGGAATCTACAAACAAACTGCTGGATGTTGCGAAAAAAGAAGGTGGCCTGTCCACGGAAACTCTGGAAACAGTGGCAGTTATGCTGGCACCTTTCGCCCCCCATATCGCAGAAGAAATGTGGCATGAAATGGATCACGAAGATTCCGTATTCGATGCTGGTTGGCCTAAAGCAGACGAAAGCAAATTGGTTCAGGATACAGTCGAGATCGCTCTGCAGATCGGCGGCAAGCTGAGAGGTAAAATGGAAATTTCCAAAGATGCTGCAAAAGATGATGTTCTGGCACAGGCAAAAGAAGTACTTGCTTCCAGAATTGAAGGCAAGACAGTAGTAAAAGAAATCTATGTTCCCGGTAAGATCGTAAACCTGATCGTAAAATAATCTAAAAAAGCATAATAGAAGGCAGGGTTGATGCAGTGCAACCCTGCTTTTTGTGCTTACATGTACAAAAAGAAAGGAGGGCAGCAAATGACAAAAATTCTTTATATGGATGTAACGATATTTGAAGAGGAAGCGTTATTTCAGAAGGGAATGTCTTTGATTTCTACGGAAAGAAGAGAAAAAATAAAGAAATTTAAAAACCCTATGACTGCTAGACTTTCTTTAGGTGCAAGTGTTCTGCTTAAACTTGCCTTAGATGAATTTGGTCTTGGTGATAAAATAGATCAGATTGAAACAGGAGTCTATGGGAAACCCTATTTAAAGCATACAGAGTTTCATTTTAGTTTATCTCACTCCGGGCACTACGCAATTTGTGCTTTTTCCAACGCACCAATCGGTGCAGATCTTCAGCAGATCAAAGAAAAGCTGCCCCGACGGACAACACGGATTCTATCAGACACAGAAAAAGCTTATTTGGAGCAACTGACGGAAGCAGAGCAGATCCGGACATTTTATCGCCTTTGGGCGCGGAAAGAAAGTCTCATCAAATGGGATGGGCGCGGTCTGCGCCTGCCTATAGAGCAGCTTTCTTTTGTGCAGCAAGGTATCCTTGTGGATACAATCACATTCGAAGGAAAACGGCTGCATATTAGGGAATATGAGGACCTGATTCCCCTATATGCTATCTGCCTTTGCGATGAAATTGGTATTTTTTCGAAAAATATTGTTGAAATTACTGTGCAATCCTTAAAAAAACCTTAAAAAACACAAAAATCGTTGAAAATAGAGGGATAAATCTTTATAATAGTAAAGTATAATAAAAGTAGTATGAGGTTTTGACCATGAAAAAAATGAAAAAATTTGTATGCACTGCTTTGGCCGCTGCAGTAGCCATCACAGCCATCCCTACCTATAGCGCAAGGGCAGCTACAATTTCTGAATTACAGCAAAAACGTAAAAATTTAGCATCCAGCACTGAAAAGGCAAAAGAAGAAATCGAAAGCATTAAAAACAAACAGCTTTCTGCCGAACAGGAAATGGAAGCCATGGATAAAGTTTTGAACAGTATTCAGGCAGAATTGGATGCGGCAACGGAAGATTTGAATATTCTGACAGCACAGTTAGCAGCTGCAGAAGCAGAATTGGAAGAAGCTACAAAAAAAAGAGACGAGCAATTTGAATTGCTTGGAAGCCGTATGCGCTTCCTGCAGCAGAAAGGCTCAACCGGTTATCTGGAGATTCTTTTTGAAGCAGAAAGCTTTTCGGATCTGTTCCTTCGTATGCAGTATGTAAATGATATCATGGGATATGATAAGGAAATCTTGGATGAACTGCAGAAAACCCAGGAAACCATTCAGGCAAAGAAGGATGAGATCGAAGAAAATCATGCAGAGCAGGAAAAAGTTGTAAAGTTGCAGCAGGAAAAATTGGCAGAACAGCAGGAAATTGTAGATGAAAAGAAAGCTCTGGTTGCATCCTATGAAAACGATGTAAAGAAATACGAACAGATGATTGCAGCAAACGAAAAAGCAGATAAGGAAGTGCTGAATCAGATTGCAAAACAAAGCAGCAGCAGTAGCTCCAAGGTATATTATACCGGCAATGGTTCATTGGGTTGGCCTGTACCGGGATATTCCAGAGTCAGCAGCGGATTTGTTACCCGTGTCAGCCCGATCACAGGCAGAACAGAATCTCATAGTGGTTTGGATATTCCAGCAGCCTATGGCACACCTATCGTTGCAGCAGAAGCAGGTAAGGTTACATATTCCGGTTGGATGAATGGGTATGGCTATACCATTATCATCGATCATGGCGGTGGCCTGAGTACTTTGTACGGACATAACTCTTCTTTGGTAGCGAAAGTTGGACAGGTTGTAAGCCGCGGACAGACAGTAGCAAAATGTGGCAGTACCGGTTGGTCCACAGGTAACCATTGTCATTTCTCTGTATTGAAGAATGGAGCATATGTAAATCCTAGTAATTACTTATAAGCTTATAAGAATAGCAGGATGATGTCGAAAGATATCATCCTGTTTTTATCATTCGTTTATCATTATTAGATAAGACAAGACTTGAGATTACCATAATATTATTAATATTATTATGTAAATTATATGTGGATCTAAGATCAAATCTGAATGAAGATAAATAAGATGCCTGTACAGATGATTCGGTTTTTACAAAATGAATTAGGATTATGTTTCAAGGATCTGAAGGGATACCAGATGCAATATTGTATCAGAAGATAAAATGAACCGATGCAAAGGGTTTAGAATACTTGTCAAATCAATACAACAAAAAAATAGCAACAGTAGAAGTACAGAAAAAGTGTAGAAACATTGCCGATATATGAATGTACTGTATATAAGAATCGCTATAGCGTTTACTTAAAATTTCTAATATATAATTTCGCAAAAGTATCGTTTTGCGAATAAATATATTGGCCCCTTTTCTAAGAAATCTATCATAAACAAAACCAGATTCAGACGACTAAAAAGAATTTTGCTATAGCACTTGTGATAGTTTTATAATGGTTTTACATAATAAAAAATACAAAAATAAAAAGTGTCTGAGTTTTTTTGTCTCAAACACTTTTTTCATTTCTATACCATCACAGAGGTTCGATTTTTGTAAATGTATCTGCGTTGGTTTTGATTTTTTGTTCATTGCCAATACTGCAGATATTTGTACAATCAATGCATTCCAATAGATTTTTGCAGCTGCGGATATCTTCTGCAGTTGTATGCAGAATTTCCAGACGTTCCTGGATCAAGGCTGCATCCGTGATGTTTTTATAGAATTTACTGATGGCTTCGTTCAGCTGATCCATATTGGTCTTGGGCTGATCCAACCCATTGATGGTCCCCAGGATATATTTTGTCATTTCCCGTTTATCTGCTTTGAAATTCTGGATATCTTCAAAAAGCTTTTGATAGATATGATAGGTTTCTGTCAGATTGGGGTCACGGTAGGAATAGAAATAACTGAAGCCGCTTCTCATGAATTTGCAGCCGCAGCCATACGCCCCACCCTGCACACGAATCTGATTCCAAAGATATTCCAGATTGATGATGGTTTTCAGCA
Source organism: uncultured Clostridia bacterium (assembly GCA_937901125.1). GTDB lineage: Bacteria > Bacillota > Clostridia > Lachnospirales > Anaerotignaceae > Anaerotignum_A. The sequence goes on from CALCGT010000024.1 coordinate 55,586, forward strand.
CTTGATATTTCCCATGAAAATCCATACCATGCTTCTGAAAATCAAAAGATGTGATATTGTATAACACACCGCCGGTGCTGGTAAAAGCGGCTTTTTCCGGCTGGATAGCAAAGCGGTATTCAGCTTTTTTCTGCTCACTGGAAGGCAATTTTGTTTGGAAAACATCAAGTATTTTCTTCACATTTCCCCTATCAGCCTTTTCACTTCCTAAAGCAACATTCATATTCTGTTGTGTAAAGAGGATAGATGCGGTCTTTTTCAGCTTTTCAATGACAGGCTCTGGGTCTTTCTCCAACTGAGCGTCCGTCTCACAAAGGAAACGATAATAGCGAATGCCGCTGGTGATATCCTCCACCCGTTGACCGGGGAACAAATTGCTGCCGCTATAGAAGATGGCAAAATAATGAGAATTGTTCAGCAACTCATTTTCTCCTTTGATTTTTGCAGATTTTACAATCTTCTTCATGCTTTCCGCGCAGTCGAATTTTGTATGGAAGAGAATCTCTTCTGTCAAGGAAATAGCTACATCCAAATCTTCTTTCAACAGCTTTTCCTTTACCGTTACAAAGGAGCGATACGCAGATGCATCTATATTATAGATATTGTTGTGCAGAGAAAAACTGCCGAATACCTGATTCTTTGCTGTTGGCAGTTCCCGATAGGAATAGTTTTCCGTATCCAGCTTGCCCAGTAAATCCGTCAGCAAACCCGTATAAGGCAGCAATTCCTGAGGCACGGCAGAAGCATCAAACATCAGTTTCAGATAAAGGATGCCATTGCTTTCCATAGGGACATGCAGGAACGAATTGTCGGACTTCGGTGTTTCAATCTGATATTCTGTCAGCTGAGGCTTTTCATCGATTTCAGAAATCTCCAGCAGAGGAATCTGGGCAAGGATTTCAGGAGAATCCTCCTGCTTCTGGAACGTACCCAATTTTTCTGCATCTGCTTTGATCTCATCAAAATCCGCTTGGGTCATAGCTTTTTTTCGTTTCCCCATCTTTGCGGCAAAGGCTTCGGCATCCTTCTGTGCTTTGCCTTTTTCAGGCGTAAAAACTACATATGTTTTTTCTCTATTATTTAAGAATACATCTTTGATCAGTTTTTCGAAATAGTTTTCACCGCTGTCCTTTTTGAATGTTTCGATGATTTGCAACATGCGTATACTGTCGCAGGGGTCTTCTCCATGGAGCCAACGTTTCATCAGTCGGGAGCAATAGATCAGCCCCTTTGGCGTGGAACCATAATCTTCTTCCCGCAACAGAAAATCATATTTCCGCAAAGCACCTTTCAGCAAATCTTTGGGCAGACCTTCAGAAATCAACCGTTTCCATTCTCCTTCGATGATCTGGATAAATTCGTCTACTTTCCCTGCATCGGCGTTTTTGGCAACGATGCTGAATACCATTTCATAGGTGGAAGAATCAAACCAGCCTTCTGTTTCCTGGCAGATGCCCGCTTCCATTAAAGCTGTTTTCAGTGGAGAGGCATTGGTTTCCAACAAAACATAGGATAAGATCTGCAGTGCCATGATGCGCTCAGGATCGGTACATTTGCCTACTTTCAGATTGTAGGTCAGGAAAGCACCGCCCTCTTCCCCCTTTTCTGCGGCAGGGTAGTTTTCATGGATGATCTGACCCTTTTTGACGCATTCTGTTTCACTGATGGCAGGCAGTGCAGAACTCCGTGTAAATTCCTTCAAAAAACCTTCATCGATATGACGCAGGCAGGCCAAAGGTTCCATGTTCCCATAAAGATAGAAATAGGCATTGGAAGGATGATAATACTTTCTATGGAAATCCAAGAAATTTTCGTATGTCAGGTCTGGAATGGCAGCAGGATCGCCACCGGATTCAAAACCGTATGTGGTCTTTCCGAAAATAGAACGGGAGATCACGCCGCTCAGCAGGCTTTCGGGATCAGAGAGTGCCCCTTTCATTTCGTTGTAGACCACTCCGGTAACTTGCAAGGGAGCATCTGAATCCTTCAGGATATAACGCCAGCCCTCCTGCTGGAAAATTTCCTTCTTCTCATAAATTTTAGGGAAAAAGACCGCATCCATATAAACATCCATCAAATTATGAAAGTCCTTTTCATTGCAGCTTGCAATGGGGTACATGGTCTTATCTGCATAGGTCATGGCGTTCAGAAAGGTATTCAAAGACCCCTTCGCCAGTTCATTGAAAGGGTCTTTCGCTTCATATTTTCTGGAACCACATAGAACGGAATGTTCCAGAATATGAGGTGTGCCGCAGTCATCGGCAGATGGTGTTTTGAATGCCACGTTAAAAACCTTATTATTGTCTGTATTTTTCAGATAGAATAAGCGCGCCCCACTCTTTTCGTGCAGGAAAAGATATGCTGTACTGTGAACGTCGCTGATCTCTTCAATTTTTTCCAATGTAAAACCATGATAGGTCTGGTTTAAGTTAAATTCAGCCATAAAGCACCTCCTTAAAGTTCAATGTCATAATTATACCATAAAAGCTCAATATTTTTCATGGAAAATCAAAACCACTAGTTTAACTAGTGGTTTGCAGCAGCCCTAGAAGGGCATATTACAGGCACAGCGTCTTAAGACGCATCGAATAGTTCCGCCAACCGCATTACTATCTCAGGCAGCCGCTAAAGCGGCTGTCTTTTTATGCCTTATTTTTGCTTTGCACCTGTGAACGGGTCGATGTATTCTTTCAGAGATATTTGATCCGCCATAATATCTTCCTGCAACTGATTTTTGATATACTCTTTTATTGCTCCTTCATTCCTTCCCACTGTATCCACATAGTATCCTCTACACCAGAAATGTCGATTTCCATATTTATATTTCAAATTTGCATGTCTATCGAAAATCATTAACGAACTCTTTCCTTTTAGAAATCCTACAAACTGCGATACACTTAAACTCGGTGGTATTTCCACAAGCATATGGATATGATCCGGGCACGCTTGTGCTTCAATAATATTTACATTTTTCTGTTCACATAATTTTCTTAGAATTACTCCGATGTCCGCCTTTAATTTCCCGTATACTTCCAATCTTCTGTACTTTGGAGCAAATACGATATGATATTTGCATCTCCATTTTGAATGTGATAAACTTTTAATGTCATTCATAAATAAAACCTCCTTTGATTTTTGATTGCGGTTGGGGAACCACTTTCATTATATCAAAGGAGGTTTTTTACTGCTGTAAGCATTTTTATTCCACCAGCAGAGCGGTGGTTTATTCGTACTAAAGCGCACAAGAAAAAGGACAGGAGTTTTCTCCTGTCCTTAGGATATTTCTTATGATTATTTGAAGTATCTGTTGTACAGACCAAGGAATGCCTTGCCGTGTCTAGCTTCGTCTCGAGCCATTTCATGTACTGTGTCATGGATTGCATCCAGGTTAGCAGCTTTTGCTCTCTTAGCCAGATCAAATTTACCTGCCGTTGCGCCGTTTTCAGCATCGATTCTCAGTTCCAGGTTTTTCTTTGTGGAGTCTGTTACAACTTCACCCAGCAGTTCTGCAAATTTTGCAGCGTGTTCCGCTTCTTCGTAAGCAGCTTTTTCCCAGTACAGACCGATTTCAGGATAGCCTTCTCTATGAGCTACTCTTGCCATAGCCAAGTACATACCAACCTCGCAGCATTCGCCTTCAAAGTTTGCTCTCAGGTCTCTCATGATATCTTCACTGGAACCCTGTGCAACGCCAACAACATGTTCAGCAGCCCATTCCATTTCGCCGGATTTCTGTTCTACGAATTTGTCAGCGCCAACATGGCAAACGGGACATTCTGCGGGAGCAGAATCGCCAACATGAACATAACCACATACAGAACAAACAAATTTTTTCATAATCTTTTCCTCCTTAAACACTTTAGACTCTATTTTTAAAATAATAAATTGTTGTTATCTGATAATTATTATAAATTAGATTTCTTACTTTGTCAATAGAATTATGATAAAAAAACTAGGAATATTATGTTGAATCTCTTTCATCAAAAAATAAGGAGCCTGCATGTGCGTTTGCGCAGCATAGGCTCCATTAAATTTATTCCTCTTCCCTGCCCCAGATACCTTTTACATCAGTCAAATCTCTGGTGCTGAGCATATATTTTTCGACCATTTTCAGGGGATTATAGGAACGTTTTGCTTTTCGCATGCCCTCGATACCCATATCCTCTTCCCTGTTCACCAGTTCTACTCCTTCACATTCATGCAGGATGTACTGCTGATTGATCATAGGAAAGATACCTTCGTATTCTGTATTTGCTTTTTCGATATGGACCAGCTGGATATGGGGATGCAGGCGTTCGCCTACGGTAAATGCACACAGCTTGCCATCGATATAGATGGTGCCGCCGGTCAGTTCCAGTTCGTCCATATTGTGTAGTGCCAGTTGGACAGATCTCTTTTCGTCCTCCATAGATTTTGATTCTTTTTCATCCTTTTCTTCGATCCACTGATCGTACAAAGCGATACAATCTTCGATCATGGATTCGTCCAGTTTTCTGTATTCATAATCAGGATACTTAGAAAGGAATTTGTTGATATGATTGCGTTTCCCATGCAGCTTTTTTCCCTTCAGTGTTGCCAGGCTTTCTCTGGAATAAACATAATCCCAGGCAATATCTGTAGGTACAGAAATCAACTCGGGGCATGCTTCCAGCATTTTATCCCGGAAAGGTGTCCAGACGGAACGGAAAGTAGGCTCTGTGCCAATGCTTTTCATATATTCGATACCATCATAGATGGCCTTCCGATAATCCACTTCTGCGCCATACATGGGGATGGGTGCCCAAAGGAACACAGGCACGCCTTCAAAATCCAATTTGATATACAGCACATGGTTTTTTTCCGCATATTCCATCTTGCCATCAGCACCCCAAATGAAGAGATTGGCAAAGGAAAGATCCGAACATTCCAGTTTCCATGGCTTTGTATAGGAATCGATGGTTTTCTTTGTATCTAGGGTAATGGGTTTGAAAACCAGTTCCGATATCGATATGTTGTTTTCTATTTTATTTTTTTCACATTCCAAACATCTTGGCATAAAGATTGCCTCCATTTTTAATATTCATCTATAATATAACAATTTTGCTTTGGCAAAAGGGCATTGATCCCATCGAATTTTTCTTTGTCGAAGACTACAATTTCTTTTTCCAATTCACGAAGGGAATGATACCCTACCAAAACCTGCAGGAGATGCCCCGCAGAGATCTCAAACACAGGATCGCTTGTATAGTGGTTTCCCTTAAAATCAAAGACGCCATTGTTTTCCGAAACCACATAGTCATTCATTTTGAAGCCATAAGGAATTTCCAAATCCAGAGATTTCAGCAGTGCAGGTCCATTGCAAAGCCCCATGACCCCCTTTTGCTTTCTTTCTAATTTCCCAAAAGGGAAAGAAAGATACAGTTCCGGAGGAAGCTTTGCAGAAAATGCCAATCCTTTCCCAAGGGAAAGCAACCCTTCCATCAGGCTGTGATAATACCCATCTTCTGCTGCCGTTTCTACACAAAGGAGCATTTCCTCCGTAAGATAGTAGAAGACATACCCTTTGATCTCGTTATTCTTAATATATGCAGTACATTTTCCGCCGTCCGCAGCATAGTCTGCGGCTTTTCGAAGAAAATCTTCTTTCGTACGCCAAATGATACCGCTATAGTGTGCCGCAAAGCGTTCATATAAAGGAAACAACTTGTCCCAATCCTTTTCTTCAATGGAATCCAGTTTCACTGTAGTTTTAAAGGAAGGAACACATTCGCATTCCAGATACTTTGCATCTGCTACGGGCAAGTGCCCAAAGGAAAAATAACTGGGCAGCATTGCCGGGGTATGGGGTGCAACAATGCAACCTTTCTTATATAAAAGATTCATTTCATAGCTGAAAATTTGCCCCATAAAGCCTTTTTTTCGGTGATTGGGGTGGGTAGAAACACCACAGAGCATCGCCCCGGGAACTTCTTTCCCACGGATACGCAAGGAATAAGGAAAGGCCTGCATGCAGCTGGCAACCTCCCCTTCCGTTTCCAAAACAACCGAATACGTAGGTGCAAAACGGTTTTTAAAAAACCAATTGCAGAAAGCATCACTATCACCAAAGCAGACCTTCCATAGTCCGCAAAAGTCGGCCGTATCTTCTATTTTTGCCACTCTGACGAAAGCCATGCTTGTCCCTCCTCATCTCCTATCTTTTCTCTATGACTTATTTATTATACTCTCTTTTAAAATAAAAAACAACCGATAATTATTCTTATTTAACAATCTTTTTGCTGATTTTTTTGTGTACTATGCTGAATCGTTTTCCATGGAATCAGATATTTTTTCCTGAAAAAGGTTTTAGCCCTTTCCCATTTTTTCGATTCCTTCCTGCCAGATTTTTTTGAAAGCAGAAGGCAGTGCAAAGGATGCTTCAGCCTCTTCCTTTGTCAGCCAAAGCAAATCAGAATCTACTCTTTTGGATACCTTTACAAAATAGCAATCCATATGCCATTCCACATGGGTGAAGATGTGTTTCTGATTTTTCATGGGGATCAATTCTGCCTGAAGGATACCCAATTCCTGCAAAACTGCAGGAGGAGCCATATCCCGCTTTCCATTGGGTAATTCCCATAAACCGGAAAGCAGACCTTTTTTCGTACGTTTGCCAATGGCGATTTTATTCCCATCTACACAGAAAAAGACATTCAGATATTCTAATGTACGGGCTTTCTTTTCTGCCTTCACAGGATACAACATGGTTTGATTTTTATGATATGCTTCGCAATATTTCCGCACAGGGCAAATGCCGCATTTCGGTGTACCATTGGGCAGGCAGACCGTTGCACCAAGTTCCATCAAAGCCTGATTCATATCTCCGGGGCAATCTGGCGGTATGATCTCTGTCAAACGTTCTTCCCATTCTTTTTTCGTTGCCTGCAGAGAAATATCCGCTGCATCTGCCGTAATTCTGGACATGACACGCAAAACATTCCCATCTACCGCAGGGATGGGCAGAGAAAAGGCAATAGAGCCCACTGCACCGGCCGTATACGGTCCGATGCCTTTCAGCCTCAGCAGTGCTTTCTGATCGGCAGGAAAGAACCCATCGTATTCCTCCATAACCTGTTTGGCAGCCTTTTGCATATTGCGGACACGGCTATAATATCCCAAGCCTTCCCACAGCTTCAGGATCGTCTCTTCATCCGCCTCTGCCAGATCCTTCACTGTAGGTAAAGTCAGCAGAAACCGCTCATAATAGGGCTTTACTGCTTCTACCCTCGTTTGCTGCAGCATAATTTCTGATACCCAGATACGGTAAGGGTCTTTGCTCTGCCGCCAGGGCAGGTCTCTTTTGTTTTCATGATACCATTGAACCAAAGGTTCCACGATATTTTTCAGTTCTTCCATAAATCACCTTTTCAAAAGAAATGGGAGACTTTGTGTCTCCCTTTTTCTTATCTTATCTTAAATACTTTCAGGTATACCGGAATCAGCATACCGCCTACTGCATTGCCCAGTGTCATCACAATGATAGCTACCAGACAATGAGCACTCCACGCGCCAGCCAAGCTGAAATAGAACATATTTGCAATTACGTGTTCAAAGCCACTCAGGATAAAGACCATAACTGGAATGAATACACCAATGAAACGCAGTGTAGAGCCCTGTACATTGCGGAAACAGTCCACAGCAATAAACATCAGCATACCGCAGAAAATTGCCAGAAGAAAAAGGCTGAAAAAATTATCTGCCAATTTGACTTCGGCAATGCCAGCGACTCTTTCAGCCATCCCCTCATAAATACGGCTGTTTCTTACCATGCAAGCTGTGATCCCTGTCCCAACCAGATTCCCCAGCCATGTGATCGCCAGTTCGATCAGATACACAGGCTTCTGGAAGGGTGTATAACCTACCTTGCCGGTAAATAGATGCAGCTGGAATACAACAATCGTGAACAGACCGATCGCAAACAGAAAACTGCCTACCACTGGATTGGACTGAGAAAGAAACACAGTTCCACCCATACCGATCAGCATACCAGCTAGAATCGCAGAAAAAAATTGCCTTACTTTTTCCATAAAAAGACCTCCTTATTAAATTATAAAACTTTTCATCGATTCTTTTATTTTACAGGTTTCGACTTTTCCTGTCAATCCTCGAAAAATCAAGATGTATTCTGATTGATGCATTTGTCTTGCGGAGGAGGATTTGATATGCTACTATAGAAATACAACCTGTGATTATATAAGGAGGCTTATTTTATGAATAATGAACTTTGGAGCAAAGTAAAAAATGTTGACCTGCTGAAACAGGTTTCAGAGGCTAAAGAAGTTGTTTGGATTAATGAAAATCTGGAAAAAACAGATGATGCTATGGCAAAGATCGATATCACCATGGCTGATATCGATGATGCAGAAGCGAGACTGGCTCGTTTCGCACCTTTTCTGATGAAGAAATTCCCCGAAACAGTACCTACAAACGGTCTGATCGAATCTCCTCTGACATATATCCCTAATATGCAGAAGAAATTAGAGGAAAATTATGATACATCCATTCCCGGCAATCTTTTCCTGAAACAGGACAGCCATCTGGCTATTTCCGGTTCTGTCAAAGCCCGTGGCGGTATCTATGAGGTTTTGAAACATGCCGAAGATCTGGCTCTGGAACATGGCATGCTGAAGGAAGGCGATGACTATAGCGTATTTGCTTCCTCTGAATTCAGAGAATTCTTCAACAAATTCAAGATCCAGGTTGGTTCCACGGGTAACTTAGGTATGTCAATCGGTATCATGAGTGCGGCTCTTGGCTTCCATGTAATCGTGCACATGTCTGCTGATGCGAAACAGTGGAAAAAAGACCTGCTTCGTCAGAGAGGCGCAGAAGTTGTGGAATATGCAGATGACTACAGCAAAGCCGTAGAAGTTGGCCGCAAAAATTCTGATGCTGACCCTACAAGCTATTTCGTAGATGACGAAAATTCTGTAACTCTGTTCCTAGGCTATGCAGTAGCAGCAAAACGTATTGTAAAACAGTTTGCAGAAAAAAATATCACAGTAGATGCTGACCATCCCTTGTTCGTATACATCCCCTGCGGTGTAGGCGGTGCGCCCGGCGGTGTTGCCTTCGGCTTCAAGAAACTGTTTGGCGATAACGTTCATGTTTTCTTCACCGAACCTACACAGGCACCTTGTATGCTAGTTGGTATGGCTTCCGGTCTGCAGAATGAAGTATGCGTAAAAGACTTTGGTCTGTCCGGTCTGACCCATGCAGATGGTCTGGCAGTTGGTCGTCCTTCCGGTTTTGTTGGCGGCGTGATGAATAACCTGCTGTCCGGCGAAATGACTCTGGAAGACTACCACCTCTATGATCTGATGAGAGATCTGGTTGCAACAGAAGATATCTTTATCGAACCCTCCGCATGTGCATCCTTCTGGGGTCCTATCATGCTGAAGGATGAAAAAGTACAGGCTTACATCAAAAAAATGGGTCTGGAAGATAAAATGGCAAATGCAACACATATCCCTTGGGCGACAGGCGGCAGCTTAGTTCCCGAAGATATTCGTGAAGAATACAAAAACACATACCTGAAATAAGAAATAAGAACAAAAAAGGAGTTGGAAATTCCAACTCCTTTTTCTTATACAAGGATTTAATTATTTATCGAACAGACCTGTAAAGTCGAAAGTTGCAAAATAGTCTGCAGGGGTTTCGGCTCTGCGGATCATTCCCACGCTACCGTCTTCTTTCAGCAGCAATTCTGCGGAGCGAAGCTTGCCGTTGTAGTTGTAACCCATTGCATGACCATGGGCACCTGTATCGTGGATATAGATGATATCACCAATTTCGATTTCAGGCAGCATACGGTCGATGGCAAATTTATCGTTATTTTCGCACAGACCGCCTGTAATGTCATATTTATGGTCACAAGGAGCATCTTCCTTGCCTAGAACGGTAATATGATGATAAGAACCATACATGGCAGGACGCATCAGGTTTGCAGCACAGGCATCCAGACCGATATATTCCTTATGGATATGTTTTTCGTGGATAGCGGTTGCCAGTAGCGCACCATAAGGAGCCAGCATGAAACGACCCATTTCTGTGAAAATAGCTACATCATCCATGCCTTCGGGCACCAGCACCTCCTCATAAACCTTTCTTACTCCTTCGCCGATAGCCATGATGTCACAAGGAGTTTCTGTAGGTTCATAAGGGATGCCAACACCACCGGAAAGGTTGATGAATGCGATATGGATATCCAGTTCATTTTTCAGTTCTACTGCCAGTTCAAACAGGATCTTAGCCAGCATAGGATAATAATCATTAGATTTTGTGCTGCTTGCCAGGAAGGAATGGATACCAAAATGCTTTGCGCCCTTTTCTTTCAGCATTTTAAAGGCTTCCTTCATTTGTTCCTTTGTCATGCCATATTTTGCATCGCCGGGGTTATCCATGATGTCGTTGCTTACCTGGAAAATACCACCGGGATTGTAGCGGCAGCAAACGGTTTCGGGAATGGGAGCCAGCTTTTCAAAAAAAGGAATATGTGTGATATCGTCAAAGTTGATGATAGCGCCCAATTCCGCTGCTTTCACAAAATCCTCCGCAGGTGTTACATTAGAAGAGAACATGATATCATGCCCTTTATACCCTACTGCTTCTGACATGATCAGTTCTGTATAAGAAGAGCAGTCTGCGCCGCAACCTTCTTCTTTCAGCACCTTCAGGACGCCGGGTGTAGGGGTAGCCTTTACTGCGAAATATTCTTTGAAACCCTTATTCCAGGAAAATGCTTTATTTACCTTTCTAGCATTTTCGCGGATGCCTTTTTCATCGTACAGATGGAAGGGTGTGGGGTATTGTTCGATGATTTTTTTTGCCTGCTCTAAAGAAACGAAAGGTTTTTTCATTTGCGTATATCTCCTTTACTAAAAATTGCAATATTCTTGAATATTATAACAAACTATAAAAGCCTTTGCAATGCAGCATTTTCTCTTTTTCTCCTTATTTCGTTGGAATTTTTCATACTTCCTGTTATAATCTTTAGAACTTCTTCATTCCTTTTCTCTGTAATATGTTGTATAATATCATAATAAGTTTTTACACATATTGGGAGAATACCTATGAAAAAACGTATGAAAAGATTCTTAAACAATTTTGATGGTTTGGCGTTGTTTCTGGACTTTACCCGAACGCTTTTTGTATATATGATCGCCACCTGCTTTGCCTTGTTACTGAATCAGGCATCTGTCATGAATGACAATATTTTTGGCGTATATATGCTGGGGGTTGCTCTGATCTCTTTTATGACCAGTGGTTATATTTGGGGTATCCTGGCTTCCATCGGCGGCGTTGTTGGGGTAAACTTCTTTTTTACCTTTCCTTATTTTGCTCTGAACTTTACCATCACCGGCTATCCTATTACATTCTCTATCATGCTTTTGATGTCTATTCTGGTCAGTGCTTTGACAGCAAAGGTAAAAAAAGCGGCGGCTATTTCTGCCGCAGGCAAAAAAAGAGCTGAAATATTGAATGAAATGAGTACAGCTATTCTGACGGCTGTAGATGTAGATACCATCATCGGTATGGCAGCGGATTCCTTCCATGAGGCAAACCAGTGCAGCGTGGTGCTTTATCTCGGCTCTCCCATGGAAGATATCAAACATGTGGTAAGGGCTTCCAACGAGACAGATGAGCAATTCTTCTCCAGTATTTTGGAAAAGCAGGTCGCTTGCAGAGCCTTTGAAGAATGTCGTCCCGTTGGGGCAGAAATCGAGAATGTCACACGAAACTGCAAGGGAACTTACTTTCCCATTGCCACAGAAGAAAAAAAATACGGCGTGATCGGGCTCATATTTGATGATACCAAGCTGCTTCTTGATGATACATTTAGTTTTATCAATGTCATGATTTCTCAGACTATTTTGGCGCTGGAAAAGCAGCAGGCAAATGAAAAGGCGCAGAAAATCCTTTTGGAAACAGAAAAAGAAAAAATGCGAAGTAATCTGCTTCGTGCTGTCTCCCACGATCTACGTACGCCTCTAACCGGTATTATTGGTTCTGCTATAACGTTGCTGGAAAATGGTGACGAGATCGGTGAAGAAACAAGCAGAAAAATGCTGACAGATATTCAGCATGATGCGGAATGGCTGGTTCATATGGTGGAAAATCTGCTTTCTGTCACAAAGATCAGCGGCGGTACAACAACTTTGAAAAAACAGGAAGAGATCGTAGAAGAAGTCGTCAGCGAAGCGGTTTCCCGTATTCGCAAGCGATTCCCCGGTTCCTGTATCAATGTAGAAGTGCCTGATGAAGTGTTGCTGGTACCTATGGATGCTACTTTGATCGAACAGGTATTGATCAATTTGATGGAAAACGCCATTCGCCATTCCGGCAGCACCCTACCCATCAGTCTAATAGTTTTTAAAAAGAAAAGCGGTGCAGTTTTTACCATTTCAGATCATGGCAAAGGGATCGATCCTTCCTGTATTCCTGATATTTTTGATGGGAAACCCCAAAAAGGGTCCAGCGATTCCACCCGTGGCATCGGCATCGGTCTTTCAATTTGTAAGTCTATTATTTTAGCCCATGATGGCAATATTTTTGTAAAAAATAATTTGGATGGCGGTGCAAGCTTTTCCTTTGTACTGCCCATGAAAGGAGGCAATGAATATGACCAATAAAATCAAAGTAATGATCATCGAAGATGAAGATGCCATCAGCAACTTCATTGCAACAACATTAAAGGCCAACATTTATGCACCTCTGGTGGCAAAAACAGCCAGTGAAGCCCTTTCTATGATTCCCTCCCATTGCCCGGATCTGATCCTGCTGGATTTGGGTCTGCCGGATATGGATGGCATCGAGATCCTGAAAAAAATCAGGGAATGGTCATCTGTACCTGTTATCGTGGTTTCTGCCCGCGGGGAAGAATCTGATAAGGTGGAGGCATTAGATCTGGGGGCGGATGATTATATTTCCAAACCTTTTGGCACATCCGAATTATTGGCGCGTATCCGTACAGCTCTGCGCCATAGTGCAAAAAACAACGACGGTTCCCCTGCCAGTGATGTTTTTTCTACAAAAGGTCTGACCATTGACTTTGGAAAACGCCAGGTAACAGTAGACGGCAAGGAAGTTCATCTGACGCAGATCGAATTCAAGATCGTCTCCTTGTTGGCAAAAAGTGCCGGCCGTGTTCTTACATATGATTTTATCATTACAGAGCTGTGGGGGCCTTATGCGGTCAAGGATAATCAGATCCTTCGGGTAAATATGGCAAATATCCGCAGAAAACTGGAAAAAAATCCAGCTTCTCCTGAATATATTTTTACAGAAGTTGGCATTGGCTACCGTATGATCGATGAACCATGAGGATATTGATATGATGAGCGGAATTTTTATAATGCTGGGCGGAGGCTTCGGCGCTCTGCTTCGCTATTTGATCAGTTTGATCCCCTGCCGAATGTCCTTTCCTCTCTTAACATTGGTGACTAACATTTTAGGTGCCATACTCATTGGGTTTCTGGCTGGAATAGTATTGAATGGAAAAAAGATTTCCAATCACACGATGTTGTTCTGGAAAACAGGCCTTTGCGGTGGATTTACCACCTTTTCAACTTTTTCTTTGGAAGCCTTTCAACTTTTGGAAGGTGGGAAAACCTTTGCAGGTATTCTCTATATTTTGCTAAGTGTGCTTTGCTGTTTAGTCGGTATATTCATTGGACATTCTTTCGCAAAAATGATTTGAATACCAGAAAGAGCCTTGATCCCGAAAGGAATGAAGGCTCTTTTTATTCCCTGTGATGCGTGAAAAGGTTCTCATCCGTCTTTTCAATAAAAATAGAGTACTTATGTAGTTCCGCTTAAAAAAACATTGATTTTATGATTTGTTGATTTCTTAAGCGGAACTGCGAGCGACATTCCTTAGAAGAAAACAAACATTGAAAAAGAATAAAAGGGATGAATCCTTATATTTTAAGGATTTATCCCTTTTTCATGTTTTCTTCTAAGGATGCACCGTTGCGGGCTCTTCTTAATTTTACATCATTATTTGTTGTCTACTTCGTACATATGAGCGATCAGGTCAACAACTTTGTTGGAATAACCCCATTCGTTGTCGTACCAAGCAATCAGTTTTACAAAGTTATCATCCAAGATGATACCTGCTGTTGCGTCGAAGATACATGTGTTGGAATCACCCAACATATCGGAGGAAACAACCTCATCACTTGTATATCTTACGATACCTTTCATGTATGTTTCGGAAGCTTCTTTTACTTTTTTGCAGATCTGTTCGTATGTAGCGGGTGTTTTCAGTCTAGCTGTCAGGTCAACCACGGATACATCATTTGTAGGAACACGGAAGGACATACCTGTCATTTTACCTTTCAGTTCAGGAATTACACGGCCTACAGCCTTTGCAGCACCTGTTGTGGAAGGAATGATGTTGTTGAATACGGAACGACCTGTTCTCCAGTCACGGCCGGCACGAGCGTCAACTGCTTTCTGTTTTGCTGTTGCGGAGTGGATTGTGCTCATCAGCCCCTGTTCGATACCAAAGTTATCATGTACGATCTTAACTAGGGGTGCCAAACAGTTTGTTGTACAAGATGCGTTGGAAACGATGTCCATACCCTTTGTGTATGTTTCGTGGTTTACACCCATAACGAATGTAGGCATGATTTCATCTTTGGAAGGCGCTGTCAGAATAACTTTCTTTGCACCGCCGATCTTATGCAGAGCAGCTTTTTCCATTGTGTTGAATGCACCTGTGGATTCAACGATATATTCTGCGCCGCATTCTGCCCAGTTAATCAGGGAAGCATCGCTTTCGCTGAATACGTGGATTTTGTGACCATTTACGATGATGCAGTTTTCGCCGATCTGGATATCACCTTCAAAACGACCAAAAATGGAGTCGTATTTCAGCTGATATACCATGTAGTCCAGTTCTGCATTTCTCAGATTGATGCCGCAAAGCTCAAACTGATCCTGACGCTGCATAAGAACTCTGAATACAACTCTACCGATACGACCAAAACCATTGATGCCAACTTTAATTGCCATTGGATTCTTCCCCTCTCGTATATAAAAATTGGAATTACTAATTACTTTTACCATATTATTTTACCACAATAAAAGGGAAAAAAAACGCGAAATTTGCAATTTATGATTTTTCAGAAGTCTACACAGGAAAAGATTGGAGAAATGCGACTGTATTTATACAAACTGGTCATTTCTGTGGGACAAAAAACGTCCCTTTCGTGATTCTGGACAAAAAAGTGGGACGTATTTTATCCTATTTTATTCTTGACTTTTTATAATCTTGAATTGTCAAGTCAAGTGCAACGATACAGAAAAATAAACTTCATAAGGGGT
>CALCGT010000025.1 GCA_937901125.1 uncultured Clostridia bacterium
ATAGACAGTATAATCTATTAGGCAGGAGTGTTACAAATTAACTATACCAGAGCACATCGACCACAGTCATTAAATCACCATAATCTTGCAGCTCAGCTTCAATATACTTTCGAAATTCAACCCTGTCATTATCTGAGAGCTTTGCCAGTACATCAGAATAAACTATACAAGAGTTACAGCGGCCAGATCGTTCTTTATACCACAGTCCAGGAGCAGAATATACTTCTGGATGAATCTCACGGTCAATCATATAAGAGATAACATCATCAATTCGGATTGTATACCGCCGTGTTTTCTTACCTGAGTCTATACAAGATACCAATCCACTTTGAAGCAGATAAAGTGCCGTTGCTTTACTAATATGTGCTATCCGATAAAACTGATCTTTGGAAATCGTTTCCGGATATTGTTTTCGTATTTCATCGTAATACTTATTTTTTTCAGTCATACTAAAACCACCTTCTAATTTATTAGGTACAGGCAGGTGTTTTCCACATTTGACTGATAGTTCTCTTCAATTTTTTGATATGCCCTATTTTTCCTTCTCCCAAGGGCATTCCAGTTCTCCCCTAGTTCTCCCCAACGTTCCAAAAAAATATCTTTTTTGCCCAAAATCGACTCTATTCGAACTCCCTAGTTTTTATCAAATTTATCTCTATTTTCCAGCTACTCAACAAGAAAAAATGTTGATTTTTCAATGTTTTTAGCTTCCTCCAACTTCCGATATCTTCCAATAAAATCCTCTATCAGCAGAATAGCATGAACGACTCGAAATGCAGTAGACGGGTGACCGTGCGTGGGTTCAAATCCCACCATCTCCGTATGAATTAAGGTCAGCAACTGTTTTTTACGGTTGTTGGCCTTTTTCTTTTCGTTCAAAACCTAACCCGTTTAGCATTGCATCCGCCGAAGTCAATTTAGAACTATAATCCAGATAGGCATATATGTTTGCTGTAGTTGAATAATCACTATGACCAAGCCATTCCTGAATTTGTTTCATTGGAACGCCATTTGCAAGAAGCAAGGAAGCACAGCTATGTCGTAAGTCATGAAACCTGATATGTCGTAAACCATTTGCTTCAAGTAACTTTGGAAATCTGTCTGTAACATAGTGTGGTTTTATCAGGTCACCAATTTCATTCACACATACATATCCTATATATTCCTTTTTATAACTGCGTCCACACAACCGGCGATTTTCCTCCTGTTCTTCCTTCAAGTTAAGAAGCCTCTCTCTCATGAAAGGAACAAGCGGTAATGTTCTCCTGCTTGATTTCGTTTTTGTGGTATCAGATGCAACCATAATAAATTTACCATCAACATTACACGAGGTAACTGTATGTCGAATAGTAATCGTATTCTGTTCAAAGTCAATCGCATCCCACTTCAAACCAATTACCTCGCTCCGACGCAAACCATAAAATGCTCCTAAAAGAATCGGCAACTCAAGTTTCGTTCCCTTAGCTACTTCAAAGAGAGCATTGATTTCATCGGCATCATAAAAGTTACCGACAAAATGATTCTTTTTCGGACGTTCTACCTTATCAGCTGGGTTCACATCAATCAGGTCAATTTTTACCGCATACTTCAGTTTATCTGTTACGTCTGATATAAAACCTTCTGATGCTTCAAAACCATAAATATCCATAAGAGTATCGGATATCCGTCTTATGGTCATTCCTTTTGCGTACATGGAGATAATTCTTTGATCGATTTCAGAAATATCTTTCTGACGTTTCTTCACAACCTGAGGCTCGAACGTGGATTTTCTATCTTGAGGAACGTCAATCTCCATGCTTCCGAAGCTGCTGTTGATTCTCTTTTTCTTGTGACTATTGCGATAATCATCATTATCTGATCGCTCAGATTTTTCATATCCAAGGTGATCATCCATTTCTGCTTCCATCATTTCCTTGATCGTACCACCCAGCAGATCACGAAGCGCTGCCTGAATATCTTCAGCCGTTTCGATATCATACTCTTGAAGTAATCCCTGGATGATGTTCCGCTTACCTTCGGTCATCGGTTTCACTTTGTAAACTTCTTTTTTCTTGTATGCCATAATAAAAGGCCTCCTATGATTTTATTTTATCATAGAAGACCTCTATTACTATCACATATTTACAGACTTTTTTTCACAGTCTCGTCATTGATGATGACAGCCTTTCTCTATTATTGTTTACTTTGACTCCGATGTTGGAGCCAATCATCAATCCCTTTATACTTTTCATCCCATCGCAAACGATGTACCTGAAAACCAAACTCATTTGCAATCTGTATCATCCGCATACAACTTTGCTCCACATGAGGATTGGTATACTTATAATTCAACGATCTGTTAGATTTCATTTCCAAATGAAATTATGTACCAGCCATTGTCATTCCTACCCTCTTAGCCATCTCAATCATTGCAAATCCAAAGTTTTCTATCGGTGACAATGTTTTCAGTCCTTCCCTTATACACAGTGTTCTTCTGAATGACTACGCGGCCCAAGTCATCTATTTATCTAACAATACCTGTCGCTTTCATCTATATTCCTCCTGCCATTTTTTCTTTTTCTGTGAAAATAGTATTCGCAGGAAAAATCGAAATATACGCCACAGACTGCCATGTAAATGGTAACTCCACTGCGAAAAGAACCCACAGATTCTTTCCCTCCTACAAGTCGAAACCATTCATGGATTTTATTTCCGTCTTTATCATTATTATAAATCATTTTTTAAATCCCAACTATTTTTTCTTTATACAAAAAGAGACCAAAAACTCGGTCTCTTTCCACTTTTTCCAAATGAAGTTCAGAATTTTTCTATCACTTCATGCACTGGTGCGCTTTTCAGCCATCATTCAAAGTGGCGTTCCATGTTGACTTCACTCATATCATATCCACGGATACCTTCCATAGGGTCATCTGTTAATGCTTCACGACTGAAATTATTGACACGCTGAATCCCTCTGTCATCATGGAAGATAGATGCTGCACCGTTGGTACAGCCACCCTTGCACGCCATACCTTCGATGAGATTTTCAGGCAGTTTCCCGAAGGACGCCAGTTTCATCGCTCTGACACATTCCTCGATGCCATTGCAGCGGTTGGGATTGATTTCCACATCCACGCCTTCCAACTTCGCCACACGGCGCACACTTTCCGCAACACCGCCTGTTCTGGCAAAGATACGACCATAGGAAGAGGGTTCCCCTGCGCAGATTTCAGGCATCTGTGCCAGATCCACGCCCTTTGCATCCAGCATGGCTCTCAGTTCTTCAAAGGTCATGACGTGCTCTACGGCCCCCTTCACTTCAGGCTGTTTTACTTCTACCTTTTTTGCGGTACAGGGACCGATAAATACCACTCTTGCCAGAGGGTCTTTCGCCTTCAGTGCTCTGCCCATGGCAATCATGGGGGAAACCACCGTGGAGACATGATCCATCAGTTCGGGGTGATTTTTTCTAACATACTCTACAAAAGCAGGACAGCAGGAAGTTGTTTTCCACTTCTTTTCTTCAATGGTCGCCGCAAATTCTTCTGTTTCCGCAATGGCTACCATATCGCCGCCAATGGCCGCTTCCACCACATCATAGAAACCCAGCTCCTTGATGCCCGCAAACACCTGCTCAACCTTTACACTGCCAAACTGGCTGGCAATGGCAGGTGCTACTGCCGCATACACATGATATGTCGTATTATTGAAGGAGCCCTGCAGCAGTTCCAGGATATTCATAACATAGGATTTATCCACGATAGCACCGAAGGGACACTGATGCACACAGGAACCGCAGGAGATGCATTTATCATGGTCAATCATGGCCTTTCTGTTTTCGTCAATCTTTACTGCATCCACAGGGCAGGCACGCATACAAGGACGCATAACCTCACTGATGGCACCAAAAGGACAAACCTGCTTGCATTTACCGCATTCGATACACAGTTCCTGATTGATATAGGCTCTGTGGTTCACGATGGAGATAGCACCTCTGGGACATACTTCCTGACATTTGTGACCCAGACAGCCACGACAGGAGTCACTGACTACGAATCTGTCCAGAGGGCATTCGTCGCAGGCCGCATCCAGAACATTGATAACACGGTTATCCTTTGTAGGCTCCAGAATCAGATGCACACGATCCTCAATGATATGGCGTTCATTATAGATGCAGCAGCGGAAGGATGCCTTGGGGCCAGGAATGATGGCCTCTGCAATATCCCTTTCCAGATAAGGCCCTTTTTCCAGCGTGCCCTGAAAAAATCTATACGCAACCTCTTTATTTACCAGATATTTAATATATTCTACATTACTTTCAAATTTGTTCATTTTGATTACCTCTTTATCCTCATACTGCTTTCTGCCGACTGTTTTCCAGAACATTGCCGATCAGATCGACCGTTCCGCCAATTCCCAGAAGATTTGACTTCAACATCAGATCATAGCCCTTTGCATCCCCCCACTGCTCATGGGTAAAATACGCACAATGATTTGCTCTTTCCTTTTCCACTTTGTAAATCTGTCTTTCCGCCAATTCCGCATCAATGCCATCTCTCTCGGTCACTCGTTGGATCTTCGCCTCCAGATTGGCACCAATGAACACATGGAACGCATTCTGAAAATCCTTCAGAATATGATTCGCCAATCAGCCTACGATGGCACAGGAACCCTTGGACGCCAGTTCACGGATGACCCGTTCCTCTGCGTGATATAGCTGCTCCACCTTGGGCAGTTCCTGTTCGGAAAGTGCCGCCGAATACCATGAATACAGATTCAACAGCATGGGACTGGAAACCCTTTGCTCTGCCTCCTGCACATAGGCTTCGGAATACCCGCTTTCCGCCGCCACCTTCTGAATTAAATTCAGGTCATAGTAAGCAACCCCCAGTTTTTTTGCCAGCTGTCTGCCGATTTCTCTGCCGCCGCTGCCATATTCTCTGGAAATAGTGATGACCAGTCCGTTTTCCGCCACAGGCAGTTCCGCTTCCATCTGTTCTCCATGAAGCACTCTGTTTCGCCATGCCGCCAGTCTACTGCGGTTCAGTTTTCCCATGATAACGCCCACAAAAACAGCGCCAAAGGCTGTACCAATGCCAACACTACCCAGACCGCCAATGCCCACCAGACAGGAAATCAGAGAAATCACGACCATGGTACAGTCAAAGCCGATTTTTACCTTAGCAAATTCGATTTTTGTCACCTTGGAAATGGTATCCATGGTGCCTTCAATGGCAAGGGGCATGATATTGGGCGGTACATAAAAGAAAATACCCACGGCAATACAACAGGTACTTACCACCATCATCAACAGACGGATGATGATATTGTCAGGTGTAGGCAGGAAGGCTGCACCCCAGTTGAAAAAGGTGGTGAAATAACCAAAAACCACACCTACCAGAACCTGCAATATGTTTCTCCATTCAAACTTCCGGCGCAGAATTAAAATCTGCACACAGACCAGAACGCTGTGAAACAGGATCGTTGCCTTGCCCATTTCCATCCCAACACACAGGTCATGGTATATGGTATGGAGCTGACGGGCGTTACCCCCAGATCAGATTTTACAGAAATGGCGATCCCGCAGGTGATAATCAGCAATCCCAGAAAATACATCACCAGCCTTTGAGGAATTCTTTTTTCTTGCATAACTGATCTCTCTTTCTAAACACACAACTAACATTTTTTCATTCTATATTAAAAATATCACGAACCTCACCTTTCTTCAATGAACTTTTTTTCATTAAAAAAGTACAAATGTGCAAATATTTTCATACATCTGTACCTTTTTTCTTTCACATCATATTTTGATTAGATGCAGCATCAGTTCGATCTTCATTCTCAGCATATAATCATCCCAATCAATGCTGAAAACCTGCTCTGCACGGTCAATTCTTTTGCGCACCGTATTGATATGCACATACATTTTTTCCGCCGTGGTTCTGTAATTCATGCCACTTTCCAGATAGACCCTGAGGGTACGGATCATATCCGCATTTTTCTCATCCTTCAGCACAGTCATATATTCCCGGAACATACTCTCTACTTCATCCTGCTGAATATCCAGCCAGGCGAAAGCTCCCATTTTCTGATAGCACCAGATTTTTTCCATAGGAAAGAGCAGAGGCCCCAGCTCCATGGCACGATGACAGCGATCCAGACAGCGTTTCACATCTAAGAGCTGTACCGCTTCCTCATAAAAACTATAGCCGAAATGACAGGAAGGAATCTCCATTTCCAACCGGGTGCTGCATCTGAGCATATCGCTGTAGATTTGATCCGCCGTTCTTTCTTCAGATTCCCCTACCGACAGGAGCAGCAGACAATCGTTATCGTCCAGAAAAGCAAAATGATACTCCTTATCCCTGAAATTCTTGCGCAGCACATTTTTCAACTCTTCCCGATAGCCTGCAAAATTCATGGCAGGGTCAGTCTGTCGAATCAGAATATGGTAATACTTTTTATGCACCTTAATATTCAGTGCTCCCGCCTGCTGCAGCAATTCAGAATGCTCAGGGGTATTCTTCTGGGTCGCATAGGTGATAAAGCTTTCAAAGCCCTGATTACTCAAAGACTGCGTCGCCGTAATCTGTTCATAGACCGCCTGCAGCAGCAGAACAGCGATGCGCACCGTAAATTCATCATAATAATCGATCTGTTCTCTAGATTCCATCAGAACAAAATATGCCTTTGTGGATTCTCCTACATTGATGGGCACTGTGATCCAACTGAACTGATACTTGCTTTCATCCCGATCATCCCACAGGAAATACCGTGCCATCCGCAAGGTAGGACACAGCATCTTTCTGCTGTAATTGAAGGATGGCTGCCAGAAATCCTCAGGGCGGAAGGCATAGGGAAATGCCTTTTTGAATTTGGAGGAACTGAAGTATTCCTTATGATTGGAAACATCATACAGCATGGCAGGAAACTGCATTTCCGATTCCGTTGCCCGCAGGATACGTTCGATCTTGCGTTCCGGATAAGCTGCTTCATGTAAAAAATTGGAATCCAGAGCATTGACACGGAATTTCTGAATATTGCGGTTCATCACCATGACCTGTACCTGGTTCATCATTTCCATCCATGCAACGCTGTCGGGAATGATAATAAGAGGGATATTATACTTATTGAAATGATCAATATATTTCTGCGGAACCTCCTTCACATGACGCAGTTTCAGCGCAAAAGCCGCCAATTCCGCAAACTGCGGCAGATACATATACTTTTCAAGAGAATCCAGTTCCTTGCTCAGGGCATAGCCACTGGTAATAACAAATTCCCGGCGGCGCATCCATTTGAAGGCATCCGGTGCATCCATGAAGGCAAAGCCCTGAAACTGCCTGTCTGTACCGCCATGACCTGCAATGACCTTAAATTCCCGAAAATAATCGTTTTCCAGAATATCGCAAATTCTGATACCCATATTCATCCCTCCAATGTATCTAATCCCATACATTTTTATCATTTTATCACAAATAATCAGCATATAAAAGAATCACATTACTTTTTTCATCGAAAGGACTATATTTCAAAGGCTTTCTAAAGTCCAAAGGACAACACTGCGTGCTGTCCTTCGAAAAAATCTTATATTTCTATTGGGGGAATTATCGTTTAATCAAGAGGATTTACATAAGCATCGTGGCTTGCTGCAAATTCTTCCTTCATTTTTGCTACCAGAGAAGGGTCTGTCAGCATATCGTGGATCATACCTGTCATGACCTTTGCCGCTGTCATGGAGCCTGTATGAGCGATGCTGTGACCTGTGGAAGCTGTTGCCTGCCAGGAATGGGCAGGTGCACCTACGGGCCAACACGCTGTTGTCACCAGAGACATAGGCATGATCTGGCTGATGTCACCGCTGTCGGAAGATGCATTCAGGGAAGCCATTCTGTTTACTTCCATGGTACATACATCTTCATGCATGATGGGATTTTCCTTCAGTGTCATACCCATATTTCTCAAATCATTGTTTATCTGTGTTTCTGTCAGTGCGCCCTGCAGTTCCTTGGCAAAAGCCTTTTCTTCTTCTGTAAATTTAGGGCCGCCTACTTCCATCAGATTCTTATAGGTCAGTTCTGTCATCGTAGGTACGCCTTTATATTCGTGAGTACCGCTGATCTTTTCTACTTCCATGGTAACGCCTGCCATCAGCGCAGCACCCTTTGCCACATTGATCAGACGTTCTGTGATTTCATTGACATCGGAACGATGGGGTGCACGAACGTAGTACCATACATCTGCATAGGGATGCACGATGTTGGGAGGGAAGCCTGCACTATTTGTTGTATAATGCACTCTTGCCTGATCGATGATGTGTTCCCGCAGATAGTTTGCGCCAACATTCATCAGTTCCACCGCATCCAGCGCAGATCTGCCCAGATGAGGGGCAAACCCTGCATGGGAAGCAACACCATAAAATTTGAACTTGATGGAGTTGTTTGCCAGATAGCAGCTTTCAAACACCTGATTTGCAGACATAGGGTGCCAGCTCAGTGCCGCATCACAGCCTGCAAAGCAGCCTGCCTTGATCATTTTCACCTTACCAATCAATGTTTCTTCTTCAGGGCAGCCGTAAAAACGGATGGTACCTGCCAATTTGTTTGCATCGATCATATCTTTTGCAGCCAGCGCAGCAGCCAAAGATGCTGTGCCCAGAATATTGTGACCGCAGCCATGGCCGTTTCCGCCTGCTGTCACTTCTTCCTTCGCTGCGCACACCTTCTGAGAGGAATTAGGCAAGGCATCATATTCGCCCAGCATTGCGATCACAGGGCTGCCCTGACCGTATTCTGCCACGAAAGCATAGGGCATTTCAGGTACATCTGTAATCTTGAAGCCATTTTCTTTTAGAACCTTGCGGAACAGCTCAGAAGCAAATTTTTCTTCCCCAGAAACCTCAGGGTTGTTCCAGAGCTGCATACTCATATCATTCGCCAGTGCATCGTATCCTTCGACACGCTGGATCCATTCCTGTTTATTCATTGTAGTTCAACCTTTCTTCTTTTTCAAAAATCAAGCGTTGGAAGATTTTTTGTGCATTGCAATACCGATACCCAGTGTCAGGAAGATCGTACCCAGCGTACCCAGCCAGTTGTTTGCACTGGGCAGGAAACTGAAGATACCCAGTTTCAGACCAATGTTGAAGCCCAGACCGATCAGCAGAGCGATGGGTGCCAGTTTCAGGTTCTTTACTGCGAACTGAACAAACAGTGCACCGAACAGAGCAGGCAGCAGATAGTTTAGTGTTTCTGTTACAACGGGAGGCATGGAAGCCAACAGAGCCTGACCGCCGATTACACCTGCAGACAGAATCGCTACATTGATCACGATGGAAACTGCAATACCCAGTGTACCGATGATGGAGCCTTCTTCTGTACCCGCTTCAACGCCTGCAGCTGTCTGTGCAACTGCCGCACAGGGAACACGCATATTGGAGATGTTACCGGACAGACAGCACAGGAATGTACCGGGAACACCTACTACAGGGAAATAGGAAATGGGTTCTACGAACCATACAACACCTACTGCAGATGCGATGGAGATGAATGCTGTCAACAGAGCCTTTGTCGAAGGCATCAGATCAAATACAATCGCCAGTGTCAGAGGGGGCAGAAAAGAGCAGATAACCCCCAGAATACCAAAAATCGTGCCCATTTTTTTGATAGAAAGTATATATTTCTCATTATAAATCGTTGCTTTATCCATTTCAATAACCCTCCTTGATTAGAATACCAGCGTGCTCAGCATACCGATCAGGATCGCAAATGTCAGAGCCCATTCATTCAGCCACTTTTTGCCTGTTTTCTTTGCCAGCATCAGCATTACATACATAGCAACTGCACCCACCAGACAAGCAATGGAGTTCATGTTCATTTTTACCAGGTGAGAACCGCCCATTGCTGCGAATGTACCCAATACAGCTGCACCGGAAATCACGCCCAGAATCTTTGTATCGCCTTTTGCAATGATATTCTGTACTTTATCCATTTTATTACCAACGAAGGTACCCCAGATGATCCAGCCGATAGAGCCAAGCACCATTGTCCATACAGCGGCTGCCAGTGCTTCACCATTCATAGCGGGAGAACCCAGTTCTACACCTACTGCCTGTGTACCGAAACCAGCCGCCATACTTTCGAACATAACTGCACCAATAAAGGACAGGCGCATCCATGCAACGGGGCCGCCCACTGTAATGAGCAAAGTCAGCATTGTGGACAGGATTACGATGGAAGGGCCGATAGATGTGATAGATGCACTCTTAATCGCACCTTTCATCTGTTTGTCTGTCAGACCGATTTCCTTACCTGTTTTGTAAGATTTCAAGGCAAAAACGATCGCCATAATAACGATCAAAGCTACTGCACCACCAGCTGCGATCCACATGGGCATGCTGTTGGCAATCTGTAAATAATCCATTCTAATTCCCTCCTTAATATATAATGACTGCGGATTGTTTGACTATAGTTTAACAGATGCACTTTGATGCGAATATGAAATAAACTACACTTCTCCAGTTGCAAAATGACATTCATGTACATTTTGCAACTTATTTTTCATACAAATGTCATTTTCCCACACCAGAAGACACAATTATCCGCCTTACGCAAACATTTTTCTCAAATCTATCCATCACTCATGTACCACCCTAATTATTTTTTTACAGAATGATACCATAAAGCATATTTTTCTTTATACCAATATAATTTATCCTTTCCTTCGCAAACACGGTTTACTCTGGAAATTGTCTGAATAAGGCTATGCTGCTGAATCGGCTTATCAATATAAATCGTATTGAGTTCAGGCACATCAAAGCCTGTCAGCCACATATCTACTACAATCGCAATCTTAAAATTGGACTTAGGATTTTTAAACTGTCGATCCCACTCTATTCTGGCGTCTTTTGTGCCCAGCACATTATAGAGTTCTTCTTCGTCATCCTTGTTTCGTGTCATGAC
Source organism: uncultured Clostridia bacterium (assembly GCA_937901125.1). Classification (GTDB taxonomy): domain Bacteria; phylum Bacillota; class Clostridia; order Lachnospirales; family Anaerotignaceae; genus Anaerotignum_A. The sequence continues at coordinate 10,941 of CALCGT010000025.1, forward strand.
AAGTTTGATTTTTTCGATCGGCTTCAAATCCTTTTTATCATCCTCATCTAATTCCACACCATCAGCACATTCTTTTATCTCCTTCCATTCAGTGCGAAGTTCTGTAATAATTTTATACAAGTCATATTCATACAATTCATCCATCAGTTCCCCTTCGTTCTGATACGTATTTCGCTCATCACTTTCAGCCAAGAACTTCTGAAATGCTGCCTGCTTCACATTCAGACTTCTCAAATAATCAAAAATCGTATTCCGTATCACGCGAAACGCATATATTGTGAAAGCCGCGTTCTGGCGCTGCCGATAGTTCACTGCTGCTTTGCACAGGCCTATGGCTCCAATTTAATATATATCATCATACTCCATGCCCCAAATCCGATTATTGATACGGATACTTTTCCAAATCACCTGATCGATCACCTCTAAGTGTTCCTCAACCAGTTTTCTCTGTTCATCATTCAATCGTTCATCCATCGTATCTACGCCCCCTTTGTCCGATTATTCCGCAGCACCTCCTGACAGGCATCGATTAGCTGCAGACACATATGAAACTTCTATATATTCGACAATGACGAAACTTCAAAAGCTGCTTTATTTCCAGTTGATAGCCCATCGTTTTTCCTCCTTTACAAATATTATAATTACAAAAGAAAAAGCATTCGAAGATGCTTTTATGTGTTATTTCTTTCATTATGAATTCTTCAAGATTGTATCAATCCTTCAATCCAGTAAGGAAAATCTCAATAATCAGAACGTGTTTCTCTGACTTCTATTTAATGTTAAAGGCTTGCTGAGATAAAATGAAGTCTGCAAAGTAACGTTTCGGAATGAGATATTTCCTAGAAACACAGAATGCCTTGATTTTCTTCTCCTTACACCAGCGCTGAATTGTATAGTTACTATAACCAATCACTTCGCATATATCAGCTACCGACATTAAATCTTCATAACCACTCAGTTTATTTCTAATATACTTTCGAAAGGCATCTTTCTCATATCGAGATAGCTCCGCTAGTACGTCCTTATAATCGACACAAGAAACATAACGACTGGAACGACCTTTATACCAGTATTTTGGGGCACTATAAATCTCTGGATGAATCTTACGAACAATCATATAGGCAATAACATCTTCAGTTTTGATTGTGTACCAACGAGTTTTTTTACCTGTATCCTAACAAGGGACTAATCCATTCTTCAAAAGATGAAGTGCTGTTGCTTTACTAATATGTGCAATGCGATAAAACTGCTCTTTAGTGATCGTCTCAGGGTATTGTTTTCGGATTTCATCATAATATTTCATTTTTTAGTCATGCTGATAACCACCTTTTTTATTAATTGATACAGGTAGATGTTATTTGCAATTTGACTGCTTTTTCTCCCCAATTTCTTTTATAAGGTTCCATTTAGTCAGTTTTTATGCCTCCTATAGTTCTCCCCCAGTTCTCCCCAACGTGCTCAAAAAGGCCCTTTTCTCCCCAAAAACGCAACTTATTCGAACTCCTTATTTTTTCATAGTTTTCCGTATTTCCACACAATTTAGATGGCAAAAACGCTGATTTTTCAAGGTTTTTAACTTCTTCTATATTCCGCTATCTTCCGTTATTTTCCACTTAGTTCATAATAGCGACTTTGACTCGAAATCTGGTAGGCCGGGCAACCGGTGCGAGGGTTCGAATCCCTCCGTCCTCGTAATCAAAAAGAATCCGTAAGGGTTCTTTTTTTGCTCTTGAATTGTCAAGTCAAGTGCAACGATACAGAAAAATAAACTTCATAAGG
>CALCGT010000026.1 GCA_937901125.1 uncultured Clostridia bacterium
AGTAATTTTATCTTACATCAGTTTGAAGGTTTACACAAACATTGGGATATTGCCGCTGTGCCTGTAATATGCCCTTCTAGGGCTGCTGCAAACCACTAGTTTAACTAGTGGTTTTGATTATTTATCGTCGTATTCTGCATCCAGCTGTGTCAGGAATTCATCTGTACAGTCGCTCTTTGCATAAGTCTGTGCAGCGGTAGGGAATGTGCCTGCTTTTACTTCTGCATCGTATTCCATGAAAGCATTCTTCATTTCTTCGCCGATGTTTGCGTAGCGTTTTACGAATTTAGGCACGAATTCGCCGGACATGCCCAGCATATCTTGATATACCAGAACCTGACCATCGCAGCCGGCACTTGCGCCGATACCGATGGTGATCATGTTTGTTTTCTTTGTAATGAGTGCAGCCAGTTTAGGAGGTACACATTCCAGAACGACCATGAATGCGCCTGCAGCTTCTACTGCCAGAGCGTCTTCCAGCACACGGCGTGCGTTGTCTTCGCCTTTGCCCTGTACCTTGAAGCCGCCCATTGCGTTTACAGACTGGGGAGTCATGCCGATGTGAGCGCAAACGGGGATGCCGGATGCTGTGATGGCTTTGATCTGTTCACATACGCTCTTTCCGCCTTCCAGCTTTACTGCGTTGCCGCCACCTTCTTTCATCAGTCTGCCTGCGTTTGCAACTGCCTGTTCCACGGATACCTGATAGCTCATAAAGGGCATATCCAGAATAACAAATGAATTTTCGCAGGCTCTGCATACGCTACGGCCATACATGATCATTTCTTCCATGGTAACGGGCAGAGTGTCAGCATAGCCTTGCATGGTCATGCCCAGGCTGTCGCCAACCAGAATTGTATTGATGCCTGCAGCATCAACCAGTTTTGCTGTGGAATAATCGTAACAGGTCAGCTGGGAAATTTTTTCACCATTTGCTTTCATTGCCAACAGAGTAGCGATCGTGTTCTTTTTCAATTCTCATTACCTTCTTTCAAAATCTTTTCCATGTACGTGTAATCAGTTTCCGGATGCTTTACCTGGGCAGTTTCCATGAGCTTTCGGGAAACGGCACGATACAGTTCCCGTTCTGCTTCACTGGGGAAACAGGAAAGGTGTTTTTCAACGGTTTTCGTGTCACAGCGTTCCATGGGGCCTGTTAATGCCTCGATGGGGCCATCCTGTAGGATATGTTCCGTGTTGCTGCAGATGAGGGGCGTCAGCGCCTGCAATGCAAGTTCTCTGGAAAATCCACAGGTCTCCAGCAATTCCAAGCTTTCATGCACCAGGGCGCATACAAGATTGCTGGAAATGGCACAGGCAGCATGGTAGCGTGTCTTTGTTTCGGTAGGGATCACCTGAACGGTGGGACCCAATGCACTGAGCATGGTCTGCCAGGTTGAAAGATGCGGCCCATTGCCTTCGATGCAAAAAAAAGCACCCGACAATTCCCGATACGTTTCCAGCTTGCTGCTGACAGGGAAAAGCGGATGGATTGAATAACCATGTGCGCCAAACAGGCTGATATCTGGAAAAGCCTCTTCAGCGGTCATAGCGCCACTGCAATGACATATTTGTTTTCCTGAGATCCCATGACACTTCAGTTCATCATAGACCAAAGTAATCGTTCCGTCTGGAACAGTCAAAAAGAGCGCATCACTGTCTTTGACCAGTTTGTCCAACCCGTCGTAAAAACGGGAATTTGTAAATTGCGCTGCTTGCTGTGCTGATTCTTGGTGCCGGCTGTAATACCCGGTCACTTGAATGCCTCCTTCAGCAAAGAACTTCCCTAAAGAGAATCCAACTTTGCCTGCTCCAATAAATCCGATCTTCATGTAATCACCTTCTTTTGAGCGGTCAGGTGATGTGGTCTTTTTGTTCCGTGGGAACTCGAATTCAGGACATATGTCGGTACAGTTTCCAAATCACATGGAATACCGTCCGCCTTTGGGTCGCAGATGTTTTTCTGCAGACTCACGAGACCATCATAGCATGTAAAGATACATTTGTAAATATAAAAACCCCCGAATTTCTTCGAGGGTTTTTGGTGCTTTTTATACTTGGATTATTCCCACTCGCCGAGTTAAATCCATTTCTAAACTTTTTTGTATAGCGGATTTGATTCGACGTGGTTTTATTTGATGCAGATTATCCTTATCCTAAGGTCTATTCGGA
>CALCGT010000027.1 GCA_937901125.1 uncultured Clostridia bacterium
CCCCTTATGAAGTTTATTTTTCTGTATCGTTGCACTTGACTTGACAATTCAAGAACAAAAAAATAGAAAACGGAGGAAGTAAAATGAAAAAAAGAATTGTATTTTTAGTATTATCTCTGATCTTAGCGTTTGGCTTTACCGCCTGCACCACAAAGGAAACCGCCACCGCAGAGGAACTGGTACAGCAGGAAAATGACATCATTTCCGACCATCAGGCTTTGTGGAACATCGCCTTTGGTGCGGTTGATGAAAACTCCGATGAATTCAAAATTGAGGATTATGCGGAATTTCTGACAAAAGCAGTGGACAATGTAAAGGATAAGCTGAACAAAGAGGATTTCAAAACCTTGACAGAGGACATTGAAAAAATCAGAGCTTTGGAAAAACAGATTGCCGCTTTGCCCCAGACGGAAACCAGTCCCACCGATGACACTTTCACCGCAATAAAGAAATTCCCCGCCTTTCAGGGCAAGGACTTTGACGGCAATACGGTTGATGAAACCCTTTTCTCTAACAATACCGTTACTCTGGTGAATTTCTGGTTCAACGGCTGCTCCCCCTGCGTTGCAGAACTGCCTGCCCTGCAGCAGCTGAATGAATCCTTAAAGGAAAAAGGGGGTGCCGTTGTCGGTATCAATGTAGAAACGCTGGACGAAAACAAAGATCCCATTGAAACCGCAAAGGAAATCATGAAAAAACAGGGGGCGTCCTATCAGAATATTTATTTTGACGCAGACAGCGAAGCAGGCAAATTATCTGCCTCCGTTATGTCTTTCCCCACCACAATTCTGATTGACAAAGAAGGTAACATCGTGGGCGAACCCATCGTGGGCAGCTTGGAAAGCGAAAAAGCCATGGCAGATGTACAGGAAAAGATTGACGCGTTTATCGCGCGCTAAGTCGAAAACAAGTTTTCGATTTGTTCAAAAAGAAGAATAAACAGACAAGCTCCATCGGCTGTAAGCCTTGCAACCTGTCCGTTTTCCTTCTCTGAAATAAATTCCGACTGCGGATTTCGCTTAGAGAACACTTCATTTCCCCCATACGCAGCTTCAAAATTCCTTATTACCAAATAAAAAAGAGATGCGAAAAATCGCATCTCTTTTTTATCATCTGTATCAACAAGTTGAAAACCCCGTTTTCAACTTAAATTTCTTAAGGTCCGCACGCCCGCTGTTGCCATATCGCCCCATGCGTTACCATCTTCCATGGCTCCATCCGAGCACCCTTACCACACACACAAGTTGACTGCTTAGTGCTGCTGCCTTCCGACCCTGACACGGTTCACAGGCTCATGTTGCGTAAGACCCGAACTTCAACACCGCTTCCGAAGGGCAGGCCATCAAGCCATACGTCGAAAGCGAGCATCACCCTCACTATAGCGGATTGTGAGTACAGGGCACCGCTACCGCCCCGGCTAGTGCGGAGATTTGACAGCCAAAACCGAGGTTTTAACTGGATTTCACTTCTGTTGTAACCATGTTATTATACACGCTCACTGATTTTCTGTCAATGGCTGGGCATTGGCATTTTTTCGGAAGCGTTTGAAGAAGCGTTTCATGATTTCGCTGCACTGGGGCTGTAAAACTCCTTCCTCCACCTCCACCTGATGGTTCAGCTTAGGTTCATTCAGCACATCCAGCACAGAACCGGCGCACCCCGCCTTACTATTCCGTGTACCAAAGACCACCTTAGGGATACGAGCCTGCACGATAGCACCGGCGCACATAGGACAGGGCTCTACGGTCACATAAAGGACACAATCCTCCAGCCGCCAGTCCCCCACGATTTTGGCAGAAGAATCAATCACGTCAATTTCCGCATGGCGCAGAGGGTTTTTATCCGTATTTCGCAGGTTATGCCCCCGGGCGATGATCTCACCATTCCGTACCATAACGGCGCCAATGGGCACTTCCCCTGCCGCCAGAGCCTTTTCCGCCTCCAAAAGGGCTTCTGTCATATATTTTTCAGATTCTGTCATAGCTTATTCCTCCGATGCCAGATACAACTGCCCCCGTCTGTCGATATTATCCTGCACAAACCAATAATCCGTCTTGCCGTTGCCATCGAAATCGAAGGGGTAGATGCACTGACCATAATCGATATCCTCATTAGCCGACTGTAAGCCTTTTTCCGTCAGGATATAGCGGATGGTGGTGGCTGTGGTATCACAGGCATAAATTTCCTTTACGCCATCGCCGTTCAGGTCGCCGCTGGAAATGGGCCCATAGAAGTTTTCCACGCCCAGATGGGTGCTCCATAGCTTGCGGAAGCTGCCGCCGGTGGATTGATACAGATACAGATCCATGCTATCGGTCATGATATATTCCTTTTTCCCATCCCCGTCCAGATCGGTCACATGGAACTGGGTCACCTGATGGCGCAGCTTTCTGCTGCCTATCCGCTCCCAACCATTTTCCGTTTCTTCATATACATCCATATTCTGGTCGATAAACAGATAGAGCTTGCCGTCTTCTGCCCCAATGGCTGTGCAAAGCTCCCCTTCCAGAGGGATTTCCCCTGCAGCATTCAGGTTTTCATCATAGAGCATAATTTTTTCCGCCCGGGAATAGGTCTTTTCGCTTTCCTCGTCGCCGCTTTCCGTCACGCTGGAAACCAGAACCGCCAAGCGGGCATCCTTTCCATTCAGGAATGCCGCAGAAGTTGCTTCCAAACCATAGCCATAGGAAAAATTACGATAACGGCTCAAGCCATTGGCATAGCGATAGACTGCCGCTTTCCCATCCTGAATGGAAACAGCTAGCCCATTGCCATTGGCATCCTTCCCCGTGGAATAGATGCCTTCAGGGGAAAATTCCCCTCTGCCTTCCCGGAAAGCAGTGCCCATGCCTGTCCAGTTTTCATAAGCCCGGAAGCCGCCGTCCGCCACAAAGGGGTTGCGTTCCTTCAAGCTGTAATATCCGTTATCATAGCCGCCGCTGTAGGCTACCCCTGCCAGCTGACCGCCAACGAACCAGCACTGCAACTTGCCTGCATTGTCGCCATTATAATGGAGCAGGGAGGCCTCCGCCAAAACGGCATCCTGCCCTGCCTTGCTCTTCAAATTATATTCGCAGGCAGAGGAAGCAGAAAACAGCCATCCGCTTTCCTCGTTATTTTCCGGCACCACTGCCGGCCCAAAGACCAGGCTGCTGCGGTCATATTCCCAATAAAATTCCTCCATCACGCCATCGATCATTTCCACATAGGATTCCTGTTCGGCAGCCGTCAGGCTGAAGGTATTCTCCTCTTCGGCTGCACAGCCGGTGAGTAACAAGAGGCTCGCCACGACCATCATCCATTTTTTCATAAGTACCTTCCTTCCTTCTCAAGCGAAGTAAAAATTCATCTTTCGCCCGATCAACCATAGAAAAGGAAAGACGTTTTGTCTTTTCCATATATATAACCATTTTACATTATAGCTCATTCGGGCATAGAAAAAAAGGCACGAAAAAAAGTATTTGAGAAAAAGTTTCTCATTCTATACGCATTTTGTGCCTTTTTTGCCCGGCTATCTCCTGTTTTCCCGCTATTTTCAGGCTACTCACCCCAAGCATTCTTTTCAAAAAACCAGCTTCACCAGCCATACTGCCGCAAAGACCCCCACGATATTCGCCACCAGGGCACAGGGCAGCGTATAGCGGGTCTTTTTGATGCCAATGGAAAGAAAATAGAGGCTCATGGTATAAAATACCGTTTCCGTGCAGCTCATCATGACCGAAGCGGTCCTGCCAATAAAAGAATCGGGGCCATATGTAGAAAAAATATCTGTCAGAAGCCCTGTTGCCGCCGAAGAGGACACCAAGCGCACGATGCTCAAGGGTGCCAGATCTGCAGGAAAATGGATGGCTTCTGCCGCAGGACGGATCAATTCTACCAAAATTTCCAGCAATCCCCCTGCCCGCATGACCTCCACCGCCATGATGAGACCGATCAGAGTGGGCAGGATATCCAGAACCGTTTGCAGCCCCTCCTTTGCCCCCTCCAGAAAGACTTCATATATATCGACTTTTTTCAAACAGCCAAAGACCACGATGAACAGCACCGTCACAGGGATCAGAAAATCGGATATAGTCAAAAGGATACGCATTTTAGCCCCTCCTTTCCAGAAGCTTCGCCGCAAAAATGCCCACCAGTGTGGTGATCAGGGTGGCCACAATGCCTACCCCCACGATCTCCGCCGGGTTTTTGGAGCCGAATTCCGTCCGATAAGCCAGGATATTCACCGTCACCAACTGCAGAGAGGTCATATTGACCGTCAGAAACATACACATGGCGGAGGATGCTGTCCCCTCCTGCTCCCGATTCAGCTTCTGCAGTTCCTTCATGGCCATCAGCCCTGCCGGAGTCGCCGCCCAGCCAAGGCCAAGGAAATTTGCCACAAAATTGGTGGCGATGTATTTACGAGCCCGATGTCTGCGGGGGATCGTGGGAAATAAAAAATCCATTATAGGGGTCATTTTTCCCGCAAGGGCATTGATCATGCCGCCCCGTTCCGCAATCTTCAGCACCCCCGACCAGACAGCCACCACTCCAGCCATGGTGAAAGCCAGGTCCATGGCAGATTTGCCTCCGCCGATGACCGCTGCCGTCACCATATCCATCCTTCCCAAAAATGCTCCCGTCAAAATGCCCCCAATGACAAAGAACCCCCAGATCCCATTCAGCATAGACTTCACTCCTCTCCGTCCAGTTTATGCCGAAATATTTCCTGCCATGAAATAAAGTTTACTTTAGAGAATGAAAAAAAGTTTATTTTGCCCCAAAGAAAAAAAAGTAGAAATTGTATTTTTATCGATTTCTGTTGAAATATATTTTTTTATATGGTAAGATTTGGAATGATTTATAAATAGTTCTAGAAAAGAGTAGTAGGGGGAACAAATACATGAAATCAACAGGTATCGTAAGAAAAGTGGATGAATTGGGAAGAGTTGTTCTGCCCATCGAGCTTCGCCGCAATATGGGGATCAAAATCAAGGATTCTTTGGAAATTTTTGTAGAAGATAATATGATTTTCTTGAAGAAATATGAACCTGCCGATATCTTCACAGGCAGTATGGACAATCTGATTGATTACAAAGGAAAAAAAGTATCCAAGGCTTCCATTTTGGAAATGGCAAAGCTGGCTGGTCTGGATGTAAAATAATCTTGAACCACAAAAAGGACGGCAAAAGCCGTCCTTTTTTATTGACAAGATGCCATACGCCCCATAAAATAGGGATATCCTAGATGATTCGTATGCGAAACAAATAAAAAGAAAGGCGTGATCCCAATTATGAATCTGACATTCCAAGGCAGTAAAAATTACGTAGCCAGCGAAGAGCTGATGCGTTCCGTCAATATCGCCATCGCCCTGCAGAAACCTCTGCTCATCAAAGGCGAACCCGGCACAGGCAAGACCATGCTGGCAGAAGCCATTTCTCAGGCGTTGGGCAAAAAACTCATCATCTGGAACATCAAATCCACCACAAAGGCCCAAGATGGGCTGTATGTTTACGACGTAGTACAGCGCTTGTATGATTCCCAGTTCGGCAATGAAGGGGTAGAGGATATCGCAAAATATGTAAAGCTGGGCAAGCTGGGGGAAGCCTTCAGCAGCGACGAACAGGTCATCCTGCTGATCGATGAAATCGACAAAGCCGATCTGGAATTCCCCAACGACCTGCTGTGGGAGTTGGACAAAATGGAATTCTATATCCCCGAAACAAAGGAGACCGTTAAGGCAAAGCAGCGCCCTATCGTCATCATCACCTCCAACGCGGAAAAGGAGCTGCCCGATGCTTTCCTGCGCCGCTGCATCTTCCACTACATCGAATTCCCCGATGCAGAACAGATGGAAGAGATCATCAAAGTACATTTCGACCATGTGGAAGAAAACGTGCTGAAACAGGTTTTGGCTACCTTCTACTGGATCAGAGGACTGTATAACATCCAGAAAAAACCCAGCACCTCCGAGGTCATCGACTGGATCCGTGCATTGGAACTGGGCGGTGTACCTTCCTATAAGATCAAAGAAACCGTTCCTTTCGCAGGGGTGCTGCTGAAAAAGAACGAAGATATCGACACCATGAGAAAATACCTGAAGTAAGTAGGTGAATCGCTGATGTTTACTTCATTTTTCTATCTCCTTCGCGCCAGAGGGCTGAAGGTTTCCCTGAATGAGTGGATGTCCCTCATCGAAGCATTGGACAAGGGGCTGCACCATTCCTCTTTCACGGGGTTTTATTACCTCTGCCGTGCCATTCTGGTAAAAAGCGAAGCTGATTTTGACAAATTTGACGGGGCTTTTCTGGAATATTTCAAAGAGATGGAGCGTGCCTCCGATGAACTGCCTAAGGAGCTTCTGGATTGGCTGAACAAGCCTAGAGAAGAGCTGGACGGCAGCTTCAGCGAGGAAGACCTGCTCCGCAACATGGGTCTGCCGGAAGATATGATCCAGCAGATGTTTTTGGAACGGCTGAAGGAACAGCACGAGCAGCATAACGGCGGTTCCAAATGGATTGGCACCAGAGGGGCTTCCCCCTTCGGCAACAACGGTCAGATAGACAAAGGTATCCGTGTGGGGGGCGAAAGCAAAAAGAAGAGCGCCTTCCAGGTGGCAGGAGAGAGAAAATTTCGGGATTTCCGTGAGGATAATGTGCTTGATACCCGTCAGTTCCAGATGGCCTTCCGCCGTCTGCGGCAATTTTCCGCCCGTGCCGACGAAGCTAGAACGGAATTCGATATCGACGGCACCATTCGGGAAACCTGCGACAATGCCGGCAGCCTGAAGGTGGTTTACGACAAACCAAGAAGAAATACCGTGAAGGTGCTGCTTCTGATGGACAGCGGCGGCTCTATGGATTATTACAGCCGTATGTGCTCTGCCCTCTTTCAGGCAGTACGCAATTCCAACCATTTCAAGGATTTGCAGGTATTCTATTTTCACAACTGCATTTATTCCAAGATCTTCAAAGACCCTCGGATGCGCCCTGCTTCCGCCATCCCCACGGAATGGATTTTGCAGAATATCAGCAGCGAATATAAGGTCATCATCGTGGGGGATGCCCAGATGGACCCCTACGAGCTGATGGAAGGCAGCTGGTACAGTTATGGTGCCAGGGACAAGACCCCCGGCATCGAATGGCTGCGCCGTTTCAAAGAAAAATATCCCCATATCGTGTGGCTGAACCCTTCCGAACGGCCCTATTGGGGCGGCTGGTGGGCAAAAACCTACGATATTCTGGAGAAGGAGTTCGATATGTACCGCCTGACGCTGGATGATCTGAATGTTGCATTAAAAAAACTGATGGTAAGTCGATAAAAAAGAGAGCCAAAAGGCTCTCTTTTGATTTTGCCGCCAGCTTCTTTCGATATGTAAAGGAAGAGGGATGGTTTCTGCCGATGAGGATATAGACCAAAATAGACAGGTTATTGAACACCGCCATGATCACAAACATTTTATTGTAGACAAAGGACCAAATCAGCCCCCTGCATCGCAGAAGTGTATTTTTATGGAGATATATTTTGACAGATCAAAAGGTCTTAGTCAACCTTTACTGTCCAGCCGAAGGAATCTTCCTTCAGCCCCCACTGTACGCCTGTCAGCTCGTCGTATACCTTCTGTGTCATTTCGCCGATCTGATTATTGTTTACAACAACCTTTTCCTCCCCGCAAATGAAGCCTCCGATAGGTGTAACAACTGCCGCTGTACCGCACATGAAGGCTTCCTGCACAGTGCCGTTTTTGCAGCCTTCCATCAGTTCATCAACTGTGATCTTGCGTTCTACGGTTTCCATGCCCCAGCTCTTTGCCAGTTCCAGAATGGATTTTCTTGTAACGCCGGGCAGGATGGAGCCGTTCAGTTCGGGTGTTACCAGCTTGCCGTTCCAAATGAACATCAGGTTCATACCGCCGCCTTCTTCAACATATTTTCTTTCTACGCCGTCTACCCATACAACCTGAGAATAGCCTTTCTCTGCCGCTTTTTCACCGGCTCTTGTGGCTGCTGCGTAGTTACCGCCGCATTTCGCATAGCCTGTACCGCCGCGAACCGCACGAACGTCCTCCATTTCGATCAGCATATCAACGGGAGCCAGACCGCTCTTGTAATAGCTGCCTACTACGCAGGCGATCACCATAAATGTGGCATGGGAGATGCCATGCAGTGCCAGGTCTGCATCTGTACCAAACAGGAAGGGACGCAGATACAGGGAAGTACCATAGGGTTCAGGTACCCAATCCTTTTCTACTTCTACAAACTGTCTCAGGTATTCCACTGCATCATCTACATCAAACTGGGGCAGGCACAGTCTTTCTGCGGAATTGTTCATACGCTTGAAGTTTTCCACGGGGCGGAACATCTGCACGCTGCCGTCGGGTTTACGGTATGCTTTCAGGCCTTCAAATACCTCTGCGCCATAGTGGAACACCAGTGCAGCGGGATTCAGAGCGATATCATCAAAGGGAACAATGCGGGCATTCTGCCAGCCATTTTCCGCATCCCATTCCATCATAAACATGTGATCTGTGAAGGCTACGCCAAAGGGCACTGTAGCAGGATCCGGTTTTTTCTTAGGGGTTGTTGTTTTTGTTACTTTTACTTCCATCATATCAATTCTCTCCTTTTTCTTCTGTTTTTTCAATTATTTCTTTTGTAACTTTCTCTTTGATCTTTCTTTTGTACTTTCTCCAAAGGATTTTGGGATTTATCTTTTGTATTTTTGTTCTTTATCATTTGTATCTTTTTTTCTTTTGCAGCTTTCCTATAGCTTTTCTTTTGTAATTATGCAATGCCCGCCTGGAAATAAAAAGACCCAAGGTCAAATGCCATGGGTCTGCGAACACAAACATATCATGCAGAGTTCTTCATAAAGAGGACTTTTATTTCTGCACATGACAATTGGCGCTATTCTTCTTTTCATCAAAAATACCAATGACCAGAATCATAACGCTAATTAGCAGGACAGCAAAACCGTATGCAGTTGTCGTGAATGTAGGATTCATCATAACGCATAACCTCTTTCAAAAAAACTGATAAAAAAAAAGATATCACTTTATTTTTTGTGCGTCAACGTGTAAAACAGCAAGGTTTTTTGTTGTTTTGTACGCATTTTTGTACATCTTCCCGCATGTGCCGACAAACATACCAAAAAGACAAATGTATGCTATATTATTTCGCATACAAATTACCAACCATGCAAAATAAAAATTCCCTGATATCACAATATCAGGGGATTTTATTTGTCTTACAAAAGTTTTTCCAGTTTTTCCTTCAAATGAGCCGCAGGAACTGCCCCTATCACTGCATCGACAGATGCGCCGTTTTTGAAGAAGATCATATTGGGAACACTCATGATCTGATATTTCTGAGCCAGATCCATAGATTCATCGATATCTACTTTTACGATCTTGGCTTTGCCCTCATATTCTGCGGACATCTGCTCCAGCACAGGGCCCATCATCTGGCAAGGACCGCACCATGTAGCGGAAAAATCTACCAAAACGGGAACTTTGCTTTCTAAAACTTCCATCTGAAATTCATTAGATTTTACTTGTTTCATTTTCATTTCCTCCTTATGTTTTTATTCTCTATCTTAACCTTTTGATGATTTCTTATGTTTGCATTCAATATAGCACAAAAAGGAAATAACTTCAATAATTTTTCTTAAATAATAATTATTATTGTAATTGAGTCACAAAACTTTTCGATTTGCTGAATATTTTCGCCCAAAGGGGCAATACTGATGACTGAGGATGTTACTCCCCCTTAGAATGGTTTTCAACCACTCTAACTAACATTCTTTCTACTTCTTCCCCTTAAGAAAAGGACGACAGAAATCTGTCGTCCTTTTTGTTTGTCAATATTTTTCAATATCAATGATCTCCGGCTGATAGCCGTACTTCAATGCCTTCTGGCAGACGAATTTAAAGGTATCCGTGCTGTCGCTGAGATAGAACTGCTTTTCGCCCACTTCTTCGCTTTCATTCAGCAGGTCTCTTTCCCCAAGGAAATGCATCACCCGCTTGGCTGTTGCCTTAGCAGGGTCTACCAACTTGATGGCATCGCCCACAGTAGTGCCGATACAGCGTTTCAGCAGGGGGTAATGGGTGCAGCCCAAAACCAGAGAATCGATGCCCGTTGCCACCAGATCTGTCAGATAGTTTTTCGCCGCCTGACGGGAAACCTCGTTGTCTGTCCAACCTTCTTCCGCTAAAGGCACGAAAAGGGGGCAGGCCTTTGTGAACACCTGCATTTCGCTGTCCTGCTCGCAGATCATACGCTCATAAGCACCGGAGCGCACTGTACCAGGTGTGCCGATGACGCCGATCTTTTTATTTTTCGTAGAGCGCAGAGCCTCCTCCACCCCGGGCACAACAACGCCGAAGATAGGCACATCAAAGGTGACCCTCAGCTCATCCAGACTGTTGGAGCTGGCTGTATTGCAGGCTACAATGATGGCTTTTACATCCTTGCTCAGCAAAAAGCGTACATTCTGCTTGGAATATTTCGTTACGGCTTCCTTGGACTTGGTACCATAGGGCACACGGGCCGTGTCACCAAAATAGATAATATTTTCATGGGGCATAACCTTCATGATCTGCTTTACCACAGTCAGACCGCCCACCCCGGAATCAAATACACCGATAGGTCTTGTATCCATACTACTTCTCCTTACCCTCTGATGCCCGAATCTCTGGTCAATGCCAGTTCGATGAAACGATCCATCAGCTCTGTTTCTGTCATGCCTGCGTGTACCCAAAGCATGGGATACATGCTGATGGGCGTGAAGCCCGGCATGGTATTCAGCTCATTAAAGAGCACTTTTCCTGTTTTTTTATCGATGAAGAAATCCACCCGCGCCAGCCCGCTGCCGTCTACGGCACGGAAAATTTTCTTGGCGATGCGGCGCATTTCCTCCACCTTTTCCTCTTCCACCTCCGCAGGGATCACCGTGCGGGAGTCGCTGTTGTTATACTTTGCATCGTAATCGTAGAATTCCGCCGCCGCAAGGACTTCCCCCACACCGCTGACAATGGGTTCTTCGTTGCCCAAAACAGCACATTCGAATTCTCTGGCATCGATGGCTTCTTCGACGATGACCTTTCTATCATAGCCTGCCGCATAGTCCAAAGCCCTGGAAAGCTGTTCTCTGTTTTTCGCCTTGGAGATCCCCACGGAAGAGCCTGCATTGGAAGGCTTTACGAAGCAGGGATAGCCCAGCTTGCGCTCCACCTGATCCATGATCTTTTCTTTTTTCTCGTCCAATTCCATTTTATGAACCCAAAGATACTTCGCCTGGGGAATGCGGACAGATTTGGCGATCATCTTGGTAAAAACCTTATCCATGGAAACAGCGGAGGCCAGCACGCCACAGCCCACATAGGGGATCTGAGCCATTTCCAAAAGCCCCTGAATGGTGCCGTCTTCCCCCCATGCACCATGGAGCACAGGGATCACCACATCCACAGGGATTTCCTTCACGGTGCCGTTGACGATCTTCAGAAAGCATTTTTTTGTGGCATCGGGGGAAAGGGACACGATTGTGCCGTATTTTTCCCATTCACCTGTTTTCACATGCTCCACGGGGCCGTTATAGATGAGCCACTGTCCTTTTTTCGTAATCCCCACAGGAAGGACCTGATATTTTTCTTTATCCAGTGCATTCAGCATCAGCACTGCAGATGTTCTGGAAACTTCATGTTCGGAGGACTGTCCCCCGAAAATCACCGCAACTGTTTTTTTGCTGTTCATAGCATCCTTCCTCTCAAACGGAATGACCGATTTTCACCAATTCTTTTCTATTATATGCACTTCGCCCCCCAATGACAATAAAAAATTGCGGGAAAACAGAAAATTTCAATATCTTAAACGCATCGTCAGGCTCCTTCCCCTTGCTGCCTTCCCAGAAGCAAACATGGAAAAAGGCCCCTGACGGAGCCTTATCTATCAAAAAGAATGATTTCAAATCCCACATTTCCCACAAATCAATGGCCTTTGATCAGATGGGAAATAGATTTATACAAGAAGAATGTGATGGTGCAGTTGATGCCTGCTTTCAATGCATTGAAAGGGATGATCGCAGGAATCATCATCGCCAGAACCGTTTCCAAAGGCGCACCCATAAACAGTGGTGTGAAGATCATATTCATCACAACCATAGCCATTGTCTGCACGATAGCACCGCAGATCAAAGCGATCACCGCTGTTTTTCTTGTTTTATTGCGTTTATAGATATTCCCTGCCACCAGAACACAGGAGCCTGTGGCTAAAATATGCATAATGATGCCGATGATGCCGCTCTGGGCGCTGACGGTCATACCCTGGATAAAGGAAACGACTACGGTCAGCAAAAAGCCAGCAGTGGGGCCATAGGCAAATGCACAAATCAGGATGGGGATATCCGCAGGGTCGTATTCCAAAAATGCTGCAGCAGGGATCAATGGGAAATGCACCGCCGCCACCAGCACGATGGAAATTGCCCCCAGCATCGCCATAGATACCAGCTGTCTTGTTGAAATTCTTTTGTTTGCCATGTTTTCCATTTTCAGATTACCTCCATTTTTTGTTTCGGCTTTCCGGGTTCTTCCCCAAAAAGAAAAAGCCTGAAACTCTTCAGGCAAAACAAGCGAAGGAAAGAATGATATCTTCTGCCCACGCAAAAAACACCAAACTTTACTTTTCTTCTCCCATCCAGACTATACTGTCGGTTTTGGAATCGCACCAAATCCTACGCCAAAGCGCTCACGGACTTTACCGCCGATCGGGAATTTCACCCTGCCCTGAAGAAACGATTTATGTAGTTATGAGCCATACAGATATGCCTTTCAGACATATGCCGCAACGGAAAAACCCTTGGTTTTTTACAGCATGCATGACATTTTTTTTACAATTTCATTATACCATTTGTTAATAACTTGTCAAGTATATTCCACAGAATAGAACTGGGAAATACCCCCTTTTATTTTAGGCGTTTGAAACGATTGGGGTCGTTTCTTCTGTCTCTGTCCCCTTTTTTCGCTGCAAAATGCATAAAATAGCCTGCCACACCGATGCCGCAGATGGTGCCGACAGCAATGGGAATCAGTGTCAGTGCTGCGCCCGGTTCGATGGCCGTTTCTGCTGTCTGGACTGCTGCATCCAGCAGGAAAGCTGTTGTCTGAAAATCGAACATCTTCATTCCTCCTCATTGGGTTCTTGTTTCATTATGGCATAAAAAGGGTGTTTTCGCAATAATTACCGCTTTCTATTTTCTGCGAAACAACAGATAAAAAACAAACGCCACCGCCGCACAGATAAAAAACGTCGTCCCTCCATGGGCTTTCGCATATTCCCCCACGGGCACCTGTCCGTATTCGTTGACCCAGAACAGTTCCATACAGCATTCCCCCTATTTCTCCCGATAACTTCTCTTCTTATCATAGCAAAAAGCCCCTCCATGGGCAATGGAAGGGCTGATTTTGTATAATATTTTTAAAGATTTTTCATAGTCAGGGAAATTCTCTTCTTCTGCAGTTCCACAGAAAGCACCTTCACCTGCACCACATCCCCCAGCTTCACTGCCTCCAAGGGATGCTTGATGAAACGGTCGCAGATTTGGGAGATATGCACCAGACCATCCTGATGGACGCCAATATCCACAAACACACCAAAATCGATGACATTCCGCACCGTGCCTGTCAGCACCATGCCCTCTTTCAAATCCTCCATGGAAAGGACATCGCTGCGCAGCACAGGGGCAGGGGCTTCGTCACGGGGATCACGACCGGGTTTTTCCAGCTCCCGAATGATATCCTCCAGGGTAGGCAGACCAATGCCCAGTTCTGCCGCTGTTTTTTCGGGGGATTTGATCTTCTTCGTCAAGCCGCTGACTTTTTTCGCCGCCATATCCTCCAAGGTATAGCCGCAAAGCTGCAGCAAGCCCTCTGCCACCTGATAGCTTTCGGGATGAACACCGGTTCTGTCCAGTGCCATACTGCTTTCCGGCAGGCGCAGGAACCCGGCACACTGTTCATACGCCTTGGGTCCCAGCTTCGGCACCTTTAAGAGTTCCTTTCTGGCGGAAAATTTGCCGTGTTCCTCCCGATATTTCATGATATTTTTGGCTACAGTGCCGTTGATACCCGCCACATAGGACAGCAGGGCAGCGCTTGCCGTATTCAGGTCTACCCCAACGCTGTTAACACAGTCCTCCACCACACCGCCAAGGGCTTCACCCAGTCGTTTCTGGTTCATATCGTGCTGATACTGCCCCACGCCGATGGATTTGGGGTCGATCTTTACCAGTTCCGCCAAGGGGTCCTGGATACGACGTCCGATGGAAACGGCACTCCGCAGGGAAACATCATATTCGGGGAATTCCTCTGCCCCCAGCTTGGATGCGGAATAGACGGACGCCCCCGCTTCGTTGGCAATGATATATTGCACTTTTCGTTTAGTCTTTTTCAGCATTTCCGCTACGAAAAGCTCCGATTCTCTGGATGCTGTGCCGTTGCCGATGGAAACAAGGTCAACACCGTATGTTTCAATCAATCCCAACAGCTTTTTCTCCGCTTCGGCAGTCTTACTTTGGGGCGGCGTGGGATAAACCACTGCTGTTTCCAAAGGTTTGCCTGTGGCATCGATGACGGCAATTTTGCAGCCCGTACGATAGGCAGGATCCAGAGCCAGCACCACCTTACCACTGATGGGCGGCTGCAGCAAAAGCTGCTTCAGGTTTTCCCGGAACACGCCAATGGCGGATTCTTCGGCTTTTTCCGTCAAATCATTTCTGATTTCCCGTTCCAGAGAAGGGGCGATGAGCCGCTTATAGCTGTCTGCAATCACTTCCCGCAAAAGCTCCGCCATATCACTGTTTTTTCGAATGATTTTGCGTTCCATCCGTTGGAGCAGTTTTTCTTCCTCCCCTTCGATCTTCACGGAAAGAAAACCTTCCTTTTCCCCACGGTTCACTGCCAGAATACGATGTCCCACTGCTTTTTTCAGGGGTTCGCTGTAATCGTAGTACATTTCATAGACAGAAGGCTCGTCCTTGGTTTTCTTGGACAGAAGTACACCGTATTTCACCGTATCCTCCCGCAGAATCTTCCGAAGATCCGCATCGTCGGAAATCTGTTCCGCAAGGATATCCTTCGCCCCCTGCAAAGCATCCTCCACGGAATCCACGCCTTTTTCACTATCGATGAAAGCAGCGGCATAATCCTCTAAGGTGCCGATGAGTTTCTGTCCCCAAACCATATCCGCCAGAGACTGTAAGCCTTTTTCCTTGGCGATGGATGCACGGGTGCGGCGTTTGGGGCGGAAGGGGCGATAGAGGTCATCGATCTCCGTCTGGGTTTCGGCGGCATCCAGCTTCTTTGCCAGTTCGTTGGTCAAATTGCCCTGCTCGGCGATGGTAGCTTTCACCTGTTCCCGCTTTTCCTCCAGATTACGCAATGCAGTCAGCCGTTCGGAAAGCTGGCGGATAATCTGGTCGTCCAATGATCCTGTCATCTCCTTACGGTAACGGGCGATAAAGGGGACGGTATTCCCTCCGTCCAACAGTTTTACGGTGTTTTCCACCTGGCTTGCTTTTATCTCAAATTCTTCCTGCAATTTCTTCAATATATCCATATGCAAATTCCTTTCTTGGGACTCCGTCCCAAACCCTGCTAAGGGGAATCATTCCCTTTAGAACCCCGATTTGAAAATCAAATTTCAAAGAAATTTGATTTTCGTATAAGGGTCAAGGGGGATTATCCCCCTTGCGGAGTATGAGGCAGCGCCTCACTGTTTTATCGGTAATTTCCCCAAAGCTCGTCTAATCTGTTTTTGCATTCCTCGGCGGAAAGGGTCAACCGATAGGCTCTGCGTTCGTTCTCGTCCCTTCGCACCGCCATACCCCGCACCAGCAGATAATCCAAATGAGCCATAGTCTCCCCTACGGCAAACCACCGCTGGGACAAAGGGAACTCCCCCCATGTCCTGCCCCGCATAGACCATTTCAGGTATGCCGCAATATCCGTTGCGTGGCTGCCGGGATGGCTCGCCAAAGCGTCCACTGTCTCTTTCAGACGCACCAGATGATGCTCGATGATTTGGCTGATACGTTCGTAAATATCAATATCATTTTTCCGATGGGCAGGGAAGGCCGTTTCCATCTCAAACCTGCGTATTTTCACAAGGCTATCCAGATAATCTCCCAGAGAATCGGCGGCATCCTTCCAATGGGTGATATTGGGGGTGATGTCAAAGAGGATATGGTCTGCCGTAAACATGATCTTCTTTTCCGGGCAATAGAGGCACATCTGCCCGGGGGTATGCCCGGGAACAGAAACACAGATAAATTTCCACTTCCCCACCTTGATCTTCTCTCCATCTGCCACATGCTCCCCTTCAAAATATCGGGTAGGCTCCAAGCCACGGGCAGGGTTGGAAAGCCGTAGCTCCGCCAGCTGTTCTCTGGTGAAGCCCTCCCAATAGAAAAGCTCGTCCGTTTCCTGCCACCGTTCCCCCTTCATGTGTTCCCAAAGGATATGGTGGTCTTTCTCGCCGATGTAAATTTTCCCCGGCTTGTCCTCCATAATAGTAGGGGCCAGTCCTGTATGGTCAGAATGGAGATGGGTCAGGAAGAGATTGGTCTTATTCCAGTCGACGTTCAATTCTTCCAGCCCCGCCAGCAGTGCTTCTTTACATTCGGGGCAGTTGAAGCCCGTATCGATGATAAGGGTCTCTCCGCTGTCCTGAATGATATAGCAGTTCAGGTTTCGCAGGGGATTATCGGGCAGGGGTACATCTATTTGAAAAATTCTTGGTTCTTCATAAATTTTCTGAAGCATTCTGTTTCCTCGCTTTCTATTTCGTGCTATCATTTATTGTAACATAACAATTTACACCACGCCACATCAGAAAAACCATCAGGAGGAAATCCCTATGCTTACCATCAGACCCGCAGCCGAAACAGACTACACCGCCATCGTCAACTGGAACGCCGACAAAGACGAAGCTTATCTCTTCCAATGGGCAGGCTTCACCGCCTATCAGCACCCTCTGACAGAGGAGCAAATCGCCAAACAAGCCAAAAAGGATGATTTGACCATTTTTATGATATTAGAAAATGAAACACCCATCGGCACAGCAGAGCTTTGCGATATTATGAAAAAGCGGGCTTCCGAATGGCGGAATATTTTGAAGAAAAAGACCCTCACTGGAATAATTATTCCATGGAATATAAAAAGGAGACTGTTTAAAGTCTCCTTTTTCATATGTTCTTTTATTTCTTTCAATTATTTGGCTGCTTCTGCAAGCATCTGGGTCAAAACCCCAATATCTGTCTTTTCCTGTGCAACTCTTTCATCCAGGAAAGCTGTCTGATGGACCTTTGCATTTTGTAGTGCTTTCAGTTCCATGCTGAAATCAGCCCCTTCCTCCTCATATTTATCCTGCAAAGATTTGATGACATCGAACAAATCCTCATTGGGCTGTTCCAGCATGCCTTCGCCCCATGTGCCAACGGCTTTGGTTCTCATCTTGTCTGCCGAATAATCAAAGGTTTCTCTGTCAAAGTCATAAGCATACCAGTTATAATCCACACTATACAGATATTCATCCAACGCCTCCGCCGCACTGCCATTTTCAAGAGCAGCAATGGCTCCTTCCAGGGCAATGATATTATTCTGGAATACCACATGAGGGAATTGAACCTCTCCGCTATAATCAAAGCGTGTAAAATCTGTCTCAATCTGTTTAAAGATTTCATATGTTTTGCTGTTCAGTTCTACCGCCTGTGCCATCAGCTGAGCCGCTTTTTCGGTTTCTCCCGCTTTCACAGCCCCTTCATAGGCAGCTTCCAGAGCATCGCATTTTTTCTTCAGATCCTCGGCAGCTTTTCTTGCTGGTGCAAAGTCCAGTTCACTGCCGGTATAGCTTTCATCCATGGCGTCGATCATTGTTGTAAAATCTACGGGTCTGACAGCCTGATTGCTTAATTCTTCACCCATGGCCGCGAAAAGGTTCAGTGTCAGCTGCATAGCAGTTTTATCTACACCAAGCTTCACGCTGTCCATATTGGTATGGTATGCCAAAGGTCTGTAAGGCTCATCTTCATAGCCCTCACTGGATGCAACGATGGCAGGAACACCGGATTTCTGATAAGAAAAATCCTCTGTGTAGTTGCTTGTAGGAGAGATGACCTTGAGAGAATAGCCTTCGGGAATCATTGTACGCTCCACAGCCTTCTTGGCATAATTCTGGATTTCATAGCTTGTTGCTACAGCAAAGTCCTTCTGCCCTTCCACCGCATACATCCCATCCAGATTCAGAATTGCAACGGCATTCTCCGCCCATTCAGGGTGGAGCTCGGTGATCATTTTAAACGCACCTGCAGACCAATCCCATTCGCAGTCTGTTTTACCCCATTCTTCTGCACCGTGTGCCACAAAACGAATGGTTTTTTCTGGTGTGATGCCGCTGTCCACAAAGTATTTCGCAATGGCACACATTTCACCTAAGCCCTGTGCATCATCGAAATAAGAATGGTAATATCCGTCACAATGGGCGATATAATAAATGACTTCATCGGTTTTGCCCTTGATCTCGCCCCATACATTCTGGCTTTTTCCGTCAAGTTTCACCTGGCTGTCCACATCCATTTTAATTGTAATCTGACCGCCATTTGCTTCCAACAGGTCTTTGAGTGCAGCAGAACTGTTCTTGCTCAAAGAAAATGCTGGTGTATCATAGGGACCGCACATATCCTGAGAGCCAATCGTATCATCATCATACTGGGCATATCCGCTCACATTACATACAAGAACTGCAGCAGCCCCCTTTACATTGGCCTGATAAGCAGGAATATTGATCCACCAGTCGTTGTACTGGTCAATGTCTATCAGAACGATTTTATCCTTTACGTCCAGATTTTCATAATCTGCCGCCGTTCCTCTGCCTGCATAAACAAGCTCGTATTCCTCCATATCAGCCTGGAACTGTGTTGCAAAGCCACCTAAAATAATATACTGTTCCTTTCCTTCCGCATCTGTATAATATACCCGACCTTTTTTAAAGGTCCAGTTATCACAGGAGAATTCTTCCATTGTAACATTTGTCAGACCGATTTCCTGGAACGTCTGATACACAAGATCGCTCACCTGTTTTTCAGCAGGAGAGCCTGCAGAACGGTTTCCGATATCCGGATTATCCCCAAAGGAGGAAA
The DNA here is from genome assembly GCA_937901125.1 of uncultured Clostridia bacterium. Classification (GTDB taxonomy): domain Bacteria; phylum Bacillota; class Clostridia; order Lachnospirales; family Anaerotignaceae; genus Anaerotignum_A. The sequence goes on from CALCGT010000027.1 coordinate 19,174, forward strand.
CCTTGTCCATAATCGTCAGGGCATACTCTGTACTTATGGCTTCCGAAATCTTCTTACCATCCTCTGTGCTTACAGCTTCCGAATCCTTGCTGTCGGTTTCCTGCTTTGCCACAGATGCATTCACTTCCTCTTTCTCAGATAGTTTCAATACCTGCCCGGGAAAAATAAGATTTGGATTTGGAATAGAGTTTAGTTTTGCCAGCTCCATATACGTTGTATCATAGCTTCTCGCTATTTTTGAAAGGGTATCGCCTTTCTTTACAACATACTCCTGCGCCATAACGCTGCTGCATGGATAGAGTATCGCAACACAACTTAAAATTACAGAGAGAATCCTTTTTTTCAATTACCTTCTTTGCCTCCTTTAAATAAATAACCGTTCCTCTTGCCTGCAAGTCCAGATACTGCAAACAAACCCTCGCAATTTGTTTACAAACACTAAACTTCAAAATAGTTTTTACTAAACTTTCTCTATTATATCAATAACTGGAAAAAAATCAACACTATTTTCCTCTTTTATATCTTTTTCTGTACATCTCAAAAAACGACAAGATTTTCAAAACTCCTTCTCTCTAGTTTGTTTTTTGCAAAATATTTTGACTAATATGCAATATATAATTGACATTAAGGAAAATATGTTGTATGATCAAACTATAGGGTGGACTCTCCGGAAAGCCCTCCCCAGGATATCCGAAAAAACACCTATAGGAAGTGATGATTTGAAGAATTTGAAATTAAAAGCCGCCCGTGCGGCAAAAGACCTCTCCCAAGAACAGCTGGCTCAGCGAATCGGTGTCACCAGACAAACCATTGGTATGATTGAAGCAGGGAAATATAACCCTACCCTGAATCTGTGCATCGCCATCTGCAAAGCCTTGGACAAAACGCTGGACGAATTGTTTTGGGAAGAATAGGTGCCAATCCGTTATAAAAAAGCCCATTTCAAAAATTGAAAGGAGGAATTTATTATGAAACAATTCCAAGACGAACGAACCCTGCAAGCCAAAAATCAGATCTATTCCGAACTGATGCGGATCATGTTATATATCGTTATCATCTCATTTTGCGTAAAAGCCCTGTATTTTCACATGGATCTGAAGCAATGCATGACAGAATATATCATTATGATCTTCGCCCCCCTCTATCAAATGGTGCGTACCCGACAGATGGGCGTGGTACTGGGAACAGGGAAAGACAGCCGCAAGCGCGCCCTCCCCATCCTGCTGGCGGTGCTGCTCATCGGCACCCTCATCTATCTTGGCAATCCACAGACATCCACCGAAGCCAGAAGCCTTTCCGCCCTGCTGACCATGGCAGTCTATGCCGTTTTGTTTCTGGCGGTGCAGCGTATTTTTTCCCGCATGGAAGCAAAAAGAGCAAAAAAACTGGAGGAATCCTTCGACGAGGATGATGAAACTTGAAAAAAAATCGGAAAAACCCGAAAAAAAGCCTTGCATCCGCAGGGCTTTTGTGGTACACTCGTCTAGTGTCGGTCAATCTGCCGACAGATGAAAATATCCTTGTTCTTCCCAAGGAGGAAGAGCCATATGTCCAAAAGGAGGTGTAACCCACATGAACAAATACGAATTGGCGCTGGTTTTAAGTCCCGCACTGGACGAAGAAGGCAGAGCAGCAGAAGTAGCGAAAGTACAGGCTACACTGGAAAGATTCGGTGCAAAGATCGAAAAAGTTGATGACTGGGGCAAAAGAAAACTCGCTTACGAAATCGCGAAAGTAAACGAAGGCTTCTACAGCTTCACAACATTCGAAGCACCCGCTGCTGCACCCGCAGAAATCGAAGCTCGTATGCGTATTATGGAAAACGTTCTGCGTTACCTGATCATCCGTAAGGAAGCATAATCAAGGGGGTAACTCTTATGAACAAAGTGATTTTGATGGGACGACTGGTGAGAGATCCCGAGGTAAGATATTCTCAGGGCAATGAACCCTTAGCCGTTGCCAGATACACTTTGGCGGTAAACCGCCGTTTCAAACGCCAAGGCGAGCAGGACGCCGACTTCATCGGATGCGTTGCATTCGGTAAAGCAGGTGAATTTGCGGAAAAATACTTCAAAAAAGGTCAGATGGTCAGCATTGTCGGTCGGCTTCAGGTGAGAAGCTGGGATGATAATGAGGGCAAAAAACGCTGGAGCACAGACGTAGTTGTCGAAGAACAGTACTTTGCGGAAAGCAAGGCTTCCTTCGAAAGTCACAGAGATGCGGCACCTGCTGCACCCGCTCCCAAACAGACAGCCCCTTCCGATGGCTTCTATCCAATCGATGAAAGCATCGAAGATGATGATCTCCCCTTCTAACAAATCTATAAGGAGGACTTAGAATCATGATTAAAAAACGTGGTCGCAGAAAAAAACGCGTTTGCCAGTGCTGTGCAGATAAAGTAACAACAATTGATTACAAAGATATCAGCAAACTGAGAAGATATGTTTCTGAAAGAGGCAAAATCCTTCCCAGAAGAATCACAGGCAACTGTGCAAAACACCAGAGAGCGCTGACAACAGCAATCAAGAGAGCAAGACACGTATCCCTGATGCCCTACACACAGGACTAATTCGAGATACTTGAAAGGACAGAGTTTCGACTCTGTCCTTTTTTATTTTAGCCACCTTTATTCTTCGATAAGCAAAAAGTTATTCCTTTGGAAATTCCTTAAGCATACCAAAGTTCGATAGATTTCGCCACATACAGGACACTTCCAGCCGCAATCGCTTTTTCCCCTTCTTATGAAGATGTTCCAGCTCCGCACCTCCACATTTCGGACATATCGTTGGCCAGGAAGTCCAAAGCCTTTTCAACAGCCTTACCTCTCCCTCCCTGCTATTCGTATACATACAATTTTCCCTTATTGGATCCGCACCGCTACCCCCTCCACATGGAGAAAAACCTCCTTCTCCTCCGCCGTGGGGTTCTGCACAGAAACGCCGATGCGGAACCAGCCGCCCTTTTCTGCTTCTATCTTCACAGGCATCCCCGGCGTCAGATATGCCCCTTCATCGTAGGTATTTTCCTCCTCTACATGCACAGGGTCTAAATAAACCGCAGTATCCCCCAATCCTTCACCTGCGGAAACGGTAAAACTTTTTTTCTTAGGTGAAATCTCCTCATCCGCATAGACAACGGCTTCCGTGCTGCCGGCAGGGATGGTGATTCCAATGTCAAATTCATTTCTGCCGCCACAGCCCGTCAGTCCCAATACCAAACAAAACAAACATCCCAGTCCTTTCATGCTTCCATTCCTCCTTTTTCCCCACTATACCATAACAAAGAGAAAAAGGATACCTTTTCGGACATCCTTAATAAAACCTTATGAATTTTTCCGTAAGGCTCTGCCTCACACTTTGCAAGGGGATAATCCCCTTAACCCTTCTTGCCTGCGGCGCTTTACCCTATCATTCCCCTTGCAAAAACGCAGTTTTTGCTTATCAGGTTCAGGGCATGATGCCCCGGCGGGAGTTTGAGGGTGAAACCCTCAAGCATCACAGCAAATGCTTTCTCAGTTCTTCCCCAGACAGAGGAGACAAATATGCAGGAGCGACATCGAATACTGTTTTCGCCCCTGTCATGCCTTCCTTCGCCATTTTATACGCCGCTCTTGCGTAAGCCACAATAACGCTGGAAGTAAATTCAGGGTTGGATCCCAGTGTCAGGGAATATTCGATTCTCTGCTTAGTATCTGCGCCTGTTTTGCCTGTTCTGATGACAAAACCACCATGGGGAATTCCTTTGTGGTCATGATCCAGTTCTTCCTGAGAAATGAAGTGCACCGTTGTATCATAATCGGCAAAGTAGTTGGGCATGGTTTTGATCTCATTTTCGATTCTAGCCAGATCTGCCCCTTCTTCTGCTACCACATAACATTCTCTTGTGTGTTTTTCTCTGGTTGTCAGCTCAGGGTTTTCCCCGGCTCTGACTTTTTCCAGGGCAGCTTCTACGGGTACTGTGTACTGCTTACCGTCTTTTACGCCTTCAATTCTTCTGATAGCATCGGAATGGCCCTGGCTGACACCTCTGCCCCAGAAGGTATAATCCTTGCCTTCGGGCAGGATGCAGTTGCCCAACAGTCTCTGCATGCTGAACATACCGGGATCCCAGCCAACGGAAATAAAGGCAACATGACCGCCTTCTTTTGCGCTGATGTCTACATTGGCAAAATGTTCGGGGATTTTTGCGTGGGTATCGAAGCTGTCTACGATATTGAAATATTTTGCATATTCAGGGCTCTGCATAGGCAGGTCTGTGGCACTGCCGCCGCAAAGGATCATAACATCAATGTCGTCTTTTTTGCTCACAGCATCTTTGATGTTATACACAGGCACCTCAGGGCTCTGTGTTTTCAGGCTCTCGGGGTCTCTTCTTGTGAAAAACGCAGCCAGTTCCATATCGGAGTTCTGTCTCACTGCCAGCTCAACCCCCTTGCCCAGATTGCCATATCCTAAAATACCAATTTTGATTTTATCTGTCATTTTTATCATTCCTTTTCTTTTGAATCAATTTTTGGTTAAGTATACCACATGGAACAGAAGAAGAAAATATTTTAAGCCAAAAAAAATTACATTTTCTCCGAATCTACAAGGAAAAAGATGCCCTTCGGATGTCCCCTTCGTCAAAATTAAATCAGTTTTTCAAAGGCGATCTTTTCGCTGTTATCGAACCAGATGACGCCGCAATAGGTAAACCCATTCTTTTTCAGCACATGCTGCATAATCTTGTTTGCTTCATCCGTATCCACACGGAAATTGGAAATCCCCCTGGATTTTGCCTGTTCCGCCACAAGACAGAAGGCCTCCTCTGCCAGACCTTTGCTCCGACTTTCCTTGGAAAAAGCCATCCGATGCACCACCACATAGGGGGCATCGGCACCGCTGAGCCAATTTCCTTTTAGCTCCTGATAAGCAGGCTCCCCTTTATAATCAATGCAGGCATAGCCAAAAATGGTTTCATCCTCCATGATGAAATAGCCTCTCTGCTCTTCGATATCCCCCAAAATGGCTTCCATATCAGGATAGCCTGTCTGCCACTGGTCGATCCCCTGCTCCTTCAAATATGCCTTCGCCTGGTTGATGAGATCCATAGCGATGTTCTCCTCTCCAGCCTGTGCATTTCTCAACTGATACATTTCAAATTCCTCCCTGTTCTTTTTCATCCACAGGGTTTCCCATGATGGCTTCTATTTTTTCCATGGCATCCAGCAATGTCTGAAACGCTTCCCTGTCAATACCACGAATCTGACGGAGAATCCACCAATCTGCCTTTTCCTCCAAAAGGACATTTAGCCGCTGACCTTCCTCCGTCAGGCAAAGATGCTTTTCTCTGGCATCCTTTTCCGATTTTACCCGCCGAATCAATCCCTGCTTCTCCAAATTTTGCATCATACGGCTCATATATCCTTTATCCACAGAAAGATATTCCGCCAGATCTTTTGCTGTCAATTCCGGATTTCTGCTGATCTCTCCGATGATGCGCACTTCCGTCACAGAAAAATCTACACCAAGGTATCTTTTATCAAAAACCCCCAGAATGCGGGCATAATATCTGTTAAACGCTCTGATCCTTTGCACATCCATGTTCTCACCACCCATTTTTTTCTAAGAGTACTATATCCCTTTTAGTTGTTTTTGTCAACTATAGGAACCATAAAAAGAGCTGTTCACGAAAAACAGCTCTTTCTCCATATTGTTTGCAAGGCTTACTTACCTCTCGCCACCCTGCTCAGCTGAATCAGGAAGGTCGGCAAAAAGGCAAAGCCTACGATCTTCAGGATATATCCCCCTGTCAGGGCATTGTTGATATCAAACAGCCGATGGAGCCCCGTGATGCCCAGCACCGCCATCAGAAGCCCTGTACCAATGGCAAAGGCACCCCAACTATAGGGATTGGAAGGCAGGCGGAAAATAGACCGTGTGCTACGGCAGTTGAAGCCATGGAACAAACGTGCCAGACACAGGGTCGCAAAGGCCATCGTACATGCCATCCCATCGCTTATCACCAAACCGCTGTAAAAACCTATCATAGTCACAATGGCGATCAGGCCCCCCTGAACCACCAGCCTTTTCATAAAATCCTTCGTCAGGATGCCTTCCTGAGGCTCTCTGGGTTTCTGGTTCAACAGGTCGCCAGTGGGCTGTTCCATATTCACCGCCAAAGCAGGCAGGCTGTCTGTCAACAGATTGATAAATAACAGCTGTACCGCCGTGAAAGGAAGGGGCAGCCCCATCAAAGAGGTGAAAACCACCACCAGAATCCCTGCCAGATTGCCACTCAGCAGGAACTGGATAGAGTTTTTGATATTGGTATATACATTTCTGCCGTTGGCAACGGCTTTCACGATAGTAGCAAAGTTATCATCTGTCAGGATCATGTCCGCCGCATCCTTGGATACTTCCGTACCTGTGATGCCCATGGCGATACCGATATCTGCCTGTTTCAAGGCCGGGGCATCGTTGACGCCGTCGCCGGTCATGGCGGCGATACAGCCATTTTCCTGCCAAGCCCGGACGATTCTGATTTTATGCTCGGGAGAAACTCTGGCATAAACAGAAATATCCTTGACCTCTTCCTTCAGCTGTTCATCGGTCATGTGTTCTAGTTCGGAACCCTCGATAGCACGATCACCCTCCTGCAAAATGCCGATCTGCTTCGCAATGGCAGATGCCGTGACCTTATGGTCACCGGTGATCATGACAGGGCGGATACCTGCGCGGCGACAATCTGCCACCGCCGCTGCCGATTCCACACGGGGAGGGTCCATCATGGCAATCAAACCCACAAAGGTCAGACCCTGTTCATCCTCCAAGGTCAGGGCTCTATCCTCAAAAATAATTTTTTCAGCAAATGCTAGAACCCGAAGCCCCTGGGAAGAAAAGGCTGCATTCTGCTTATGGATTTCTTCAGAAAGTTCTTCCGTCATAGGAACGATGCCATCAACAGTCTTTACGGATACGCAGCGGGCCAGCAGTACATCGGGGGCACCCTTTGTCAGCAGCGTATATTCTCCCCCAATCTGATGGAGGGTAGACATCAATTTTCGGTCGGAATCAAAGGGCAGCTCCTTCAGGCGGGGATAAGCAGAGCGCACCTCGCTTTCATTACTGCCTGCTTTTCTGCAGAAAGCCAGCAAAGCCGTTTCCGTGGGGTCGCCCACGTGGCTTTCCTCATGGATTGCCCCATCGTTGCACAACACACTGCTTTCGATCAGCTCTTTCAGGGGAGATTCTTCGGCATCTGCCCCTTCCGCATCCCATACCCTGCCCATAGTGAAGGCTTTCTGTACGGTCATACGGTTCTGGGTCAGCGTCCCTGTTTTATCGGAACAGATGACGGAAACGGAACCCAAAGATTCCACCGCCCGCAGCTTTTTGATGATGGCGTTTTCTTTTGCCATCTTCTGAGTACCAATGGCAAGACCAATGGTCACGATGGAACTCAATGCTTCGGGAATGGCTGCTACTGCCAGAGCCACGGCGAACATCAGCGCATTGCCAATGCCCATATTTCTCCAAATGCCCAAGGCAAATACCACAGCACAGATAGCAAGAATGACGATAGAAAGCTTTTTGGAAAAATCGTCTAAGCTGCGCTGCAGGGGCGTTGTTTTTTCCTGAGCGGATTCCATCAGATGAGCAATCTTCCCCATTTCCGTATCCATCCCTGTGGCAATTACCAGCACCACGGCACGGCCATAGGAAACCAGAGAACCGCTGTAGACCATATTCAGGCGGTCGCCCAAGGGCAGTTCCTCTTTTTCAATGATTTCATCGATCTTATTGACATTTTCCGATTCCCCCGTCAGTGCGCTTTCATTGACCTGCAGGGAATAATTCTCCAGAATACGACCATCCGCCGCCGCAACGTCCCCCGCCTCCAGCAACAGGATATCGCCGGGCACGATATCAATAGAGGAAATGTCCATCTTATCGCCGCCGCGGATGACTCTGGCACGGGGTGCGCTCATAGCTTTCAGGCTGTCCAGCGATTTCTGGGCCTTGAAATGCTGCACCGTCCCCAAAATGGCGTTCATGATCAGCACGGCAATGATAACGATGGTGCCTTCCAAGCCCCCGGTCAATGCGGAAATGATAGCAGCGATGATGAGGATGACCACCAGCAGGTCTGCAAACTGCTCTGCAAATACCTGCAATACTCCCTTCTGCTTGCCCTCCTTCAATTTGTTTTCGCCGTATTTTTCCAGCCTTTGGGCCGCTTCACTGCCGCTCAGGCCATGTTCGTTTGTTTCAAAGCCTGTAAATAATTCCTCTTTGCTTTTTTGCCAAAGTTTTTCCATACACATTCTCCTTTCCACACATTCGGTGCCGAGTCCCTTTCCCTATGAAAGCCTGCCATTGGTAAGGCTACGCCCTACTCATGTCATCAGATTTTCTAATGGCTGCAGAAAATTGTCTGTAAGCAGCCATTTTCCTGTATCCATTGAAAACGCTTCAAAACATAAGAAAAAGACTTCTATTGCACCAAAAAACAGTGCAATAAAAGTCTTGCTTCTCAGACGACCGAATGGTCTTTCTATCGGACAACGCCCGGGCCTTTTCAAGCCGAGATGACGAACGCTGGCAACGGTTTCCCGTAAGCTACTCCCTTTCATTGTTGAATGATTCTACCATACCGCCCCGTCAAAAGCAAGTAAAAATTTCTTTACAGGATACTATAGCCCATTTTCCGCCAAATCATGCAAAAGGGATTTTTCCTGTTTGTCTCTTTTTTTCCTGCTGTTTTTTTGGTATCATAGAGAAATGAAAAGAAAATTCCCCCAAAGGAGGCCAAAAATATGAGACATGACAAATACAGATATACCAATACCGAGGAAATCGTTTACTATCTGAAAAAATATCGCCGCGTACAGGAGGACTGGCAGGCGGATTTCTTTGATGAATACGGCAGACATATGCTGACCTTTGAAAGCAGCGATGAGGACACCATGGATGCCCTGGATGATGAAGACAAGCTGTTCGCCTTAGTGGCGGAATGGCTGGATTTTGCCCTGATGATCTCCCCAGAAGAATAAGTCTTACACCTTATAAAAAAGGCTTACATCTCAATATTAAAAAGCGATAAGACACAGTCTTATCGCTTTTTCTTCGTTTATACTTCTGCCCCTTGTTTCTGGGCTTCAAACATAGGCTTGATCTCTTTCCGATAGATCTTTCCCATGCAAAAAGCAGTGAAAAGCATTGCCACCACCTCGGAGATGGGGAATGCCAGCCATGTGGCCTGCAGACCGGAAATTCTGGAGAAGATGAATGCCACAGGAAGGATGACAACCATCTGACGCAAAATAGAAATAAACAGGCTGACTACCCCATGCCCCAATGCCTGGAAGGTGGAAGAGCAAATGATATTGAACCCAGCCAAAAGCCAGCTCAGAGAGATCACCCGCAGGGCAGGAATACCGATCTCCAGCATGGTCTGTGATGCATTGAAGATGCCCAAAAGCTGGGGCGCAAACAGCCATATGGCGATACAGCCCGCTGTCATAATGGTTGTTGCATAGAAAATGCTCAGCTTCATGGTATGGGTGATCCGTTCGGGCTTTCTTGCGCCGTAGTTGAAGCCGATAATGGGAACCATCCCATTGTTTAAGCCGAATACGGGCATAAAGATAAAGCTCTGCAGCTTGAAATATACACCGAATACCGCTGTTGCCGTAGAGGTAAAGGCGATCAAAATCTTATTCATGCCAAAGGTCATGACAGAGCTGATAGATGCCATGCAGATGGAAGGGATACCGATGGCATAAATATTTTTCACTGCCGCCCCATTCAGGCGATAGTAAAAGGGATTGATGACGATATCATCATTTTTCTTCTTATTGAACAGGAAAGCAAAAAATGCCGCCACAAACTGCCCTGTAACCGTTGCCAGAGCTGCCCCCTTTACCCCCAGGGCAGGCAACCCAAACAAACCAAAGATCAGGATCGGGTCCAGAATGATATTGATGATGGCACCCATCCCCTGGGTACACATGGTAAAGAGGGTTCGGCCTGTGGCCTGCAGGGTACGTTCAAAGGCAAACTGCAAAAAGATACCCATGGAAAGCCCCAAAGCGATCTGCAGATAATCTACCCCCAACTGTACGATCTCCTCGATATCTGTCTGGGCACTAAAATAAAATCTGCTGCCGAAGATAGCCAATACCGCAAACACCAGAGAACTGATGAACAGCAGGATAATACCATTATTGGCGATCAGGTTGGCCCGTTCCCGGTTCTTTTCCCCCAAGGCACGGGAAACCAAAGCATTGATACCAACGCCGGTACCTGTCCCCACAGCGATCATCAGGTTTTGGGCAGGGAAAGCCAGCGAAACCGCCGTCAGGGCATTTTCGCTCAGCTGAGCAACGAACATACTGTCCACGATATTATAAAGGGCCTGCACCAGCATGGATGCCATCATAGGCAGCGCCATGGAAAGCAGGAGCTGATTCACGGGCATTACGCCCATTTTATTGTTTTCCATTTTTCTAAATTCCTCCATTTCCAAAAAGAATCTCGATAAAAACAGCCTTCCCCTTTCGGGAAGGCTGTTGATAATCAAATTTTATTTGATCTGTGCGCTGTCTTTCAGCAGTACGTCGTGGGCACCACCTTCTACCAGGGATGTGGTAGAGATTACAGTGATCTTTGCTTTTTCCTGCAGTTCAGGGATGGAAAGCACACCACAGTTGCACATGGTAGATTTTACTTTCTTCAGGGACAAACCAACGTTGTCGTGCAGGCTACCTGCATAGGGAACATAGGAGTCAACGCCTTCTTCGAAGGACAGCTTCGCATCGCCGCCCATGTCATATCTCTGCCAGTTTCTTGCTCTTGCGGAGCCTTCGCCCCAGTATTCCTTCATGTAGGAACCGTTGATATTTACTTTATTTGTAGGAGATTCATCGAAACGAGCGAAGTATCTGCCCAGCATGATGAAGTCTGCGCCCATAGCCAAAGCCAGTGTCATGTGGTAGTCGTATACGATACCGCCGTCGGAGCAGATAGGTACATAAATACCTGTTTCTTTGAAGTATTCGTCTCTTGCTTTTGCAACTTCGATGACTGCGGAAGCCTGTCCACGACCAATCCCCTTCTGTTCACGAGTGATACAAATGGAACCGCCGCCAATACCGATCTTTACGAAGTCTGCGCCGCAGTCTGCCAGGAAACGGAAGCCTTCTGCGTCTACAACGTTACCGGCACCGATCTTTACTGTGTCGCCATAATTTTCTCTAATCCAGTCCAGTGTATCCTTTTGCCATTCGCTATAGCCTTCGGAGGAGTCGATGCAAAGGATATCCACGCCTGCTTCCACCAGCGCAGGAACTCTTTCCTTGAAGTCTCTTGTGTTGATACCGGCACCTACTACATAACGCTTGTCCGCATCCAGCAGTTCATTGGAGTTTACTTTATGGCTGTCATAGTCTTTACGGAATACCAGATATTCCAGTCTGCCTTCTGCATCTAAGATGGGCAGCTGGTTGATCTTGTTATCCCAGATGATGTTGTTTGCTTCTTTCAGAGTTGTGCCGGAGGGAGCCCAGATCAGCTGATCCATGGGTGTCATGAAATCTTTTACCAGTTCTGTGCCTTCCATACGGCTGACACGATAGTCTCTGCTTGTTACCAGACCGACCAGTTTGCCCTGGGCCGTGCCGTCTGTAGTAACGGCTACTGTGGAGTGGCCTGTTCTTGCTTTCAGCTTCAGGATATCGTTCAATGTGCTTTCGGGGCTGATATTGGAATCGCTGATAACGAAACCGGCCTTATATGCTTTTGCTCTTGCTACCATAGCCGCCTGACTTTCGATGGGCTGAGAGCCAAAAATAAAGGAGATGCCGCCTTCTTTCGCCAGAGCCACTGCCATTTTGTCATCGGATACAGCCTGCATGACTGCGGACACCAGAGGGATGTTCATTGTCAGTGCAGGTTCTTCGCCTTTTTTGAATTTTACAACGGGTGTTTTCAGACTTACATTGTCTACCATGCATTCCTTGGTAGAATAGCCGGGTACCAGCAGAAATTCGCTGAAGGTTCTGGATGGTTCTGTGAAATAAGTTGCCATTTTCTTTTCTCCTCCTATGATCTTTTTGATTTTAATATATAGTACACCATTTTCACTACATCATAATGTTGAAAATGATTTTAACACTAAAAAGCCCCCCATTCAAGGGGGGCTTTCCGAATTTCTGTCTTTTTGTAGATTTCGTCAGTTTTTTGCGGCTTTTTCCGCTATTTTCGTGCGTTTGTATACAGTATCGCTATCGTTTCAAATAGCCCAGTGCCGTTTTTGCTACGATGCCGATGAGCATACCCGTCACCACGCCGGAAAGGAGCAGGAAGGGCAGATAATAGGCCATCTTCACATTTTCCACCGCCAGAGCTGCCACGATGATCTGCCCCACGTTATGGAACACACCGCCGGCGATGGACACACCCACGATGCTGAATTTGCCTGTCTTTTTGAGCAAAGCCATCGCCGCAAAGCTGAGCATTGCCCCCGACAGGCTGTAGAGCAGACCCGCAAAGCCGGCAAATAAGAGCCCAGACAGGACAACACGGATGAGGGAAACGAAAAACGCACTCTTCGTATCCATAAAATACATCATAATAATGATGATCACATTTGCCAAACCCAGCTTCACCCCAGGGATGGGCACAGGAACAGGGATAAGCATTTCCACATAGCCCATCAGGATCGCCAATGCGGCAAACAGACCGTAATATGGAATTTTTTTATAATCCATTTACATCACCACCGCATCAAAATCCCCAGGTTCGTCCCCTGTGATGGTCACAACTAATTTATGGGGCAGACAAACGATGGTCTCCCCTGTTTTCGATATCTTTTTATGGTCTACGCAGATTTGATCGCGGCAGTCGGCTTCGGTGATAAAAACCTTGCCATCCTGTACCGTCACGATATTGTAGCCATCCTCTGTATCGATACGGACACTATCGTCCTCGTCCAAGGGGAGAAAGGCTTCGCTTTCGCCGTCTACGGTGATCTCCACACCTTTGCCTTTTTCTGCGCCTGCGGAATAGAAAAGATAGATGCCCGCCGCCGCAACAAGGGCAAGCACAACTAAAATCAGGTCTGTTTTTTTCATATCCGCACCGCCTTTCGCACATACAAGAAAAAGGAAGCGAGATGCTTCCTTTTTCCGAGTAGTAGGATTTTAATGTGTACTGCAAAAAAAATGCCCAGAACCGGAATCGAACCAGTGACACGTGGATTTTCAGTCCACTGCTCTACCAACTGAGCTATCTGGGCATAAATATGCATCTATCTGACGCAAGAGTTATGATAACATACAAAATCCGACCTGTCAACACCTTTTTTCTTCTTTTGGGGCTCTGCCCCAAACCCCGCCAAGGGAATGATTCCCTTGGAACCCCTATACCCCGTACCAAATGTACATTTGGTGCGGAAATATCGGGTCGAGGGGGTGATCCCCTCGCAGGGGTATTGGGGACAGTGTCCCCAAGTTCTTATTTCCCTTGCTGCATCACGTTGATGATGGTCGCATCCATGGGTGCCATGCCCTCGTCGGAAATTCTGCCCAGATTTTTCTCCGTCTGCTCCGCAGAAGATCCGATGACGCCGAAGTTATGGGGGATCTCCACCCCTTCCATGGCCAGCATCGCGGAAAGATATGCGGAATATACCCCGGCGGAAGCTTTCAGGGCGCAGCCTGTGCTACCGCCGTCACAAATCATCCCTGTCAGGTTTGCCGCCATGTGATCCATTGCCGCAGAAACCTCTTTCACACCGCCACCCATCAGATAGACGATGCCGGAAGCCGCGCCGCTGCCGCCGCCCAATACGCAGCCGCAAAGGGCAGACAGTCTGCCGGTATAATGCTTGCTGTAAATGGTGATGAGACCGCTCAGTGCCACCGCACGGATGATTTCTTCCTCAGATTTTCCCGTATATCTGCCATAGGAAACAACAGGCATAGAGCAAAGGATGCCATGGGAGCCGCTGCCAACGATGCTCATTGCCGCAAAGGGCAAACCAGCCAGTCTCGCATCCATGGCAGAGCAGGTCAGCTTCTGAGCCGCATAAATCATGTCATTGCCGCCCAATGCTCCTTTGTTCTGGAAAGCGGATAACGTTTTCCAAATACTCAGACCAACACCCTTTTCCCCTTCTGCAGAAAGCTGACAGTTCATTTCGATCATACCTTTGATACAGTCCAGTTCTTCGATGGGTACGTTTTTCGTGTAATCCACCATATCTGCCACGGTCACAGCTTCAAAATCGAACGTATTCCCTTTAGCTGCCGCTTCTGCCTTTTCCCCCTGGAACAGCACTTCGTTATCCTTAGCCACATAAACGATATTGGCATGGAAATCCTCAATACGGCAAAGACCTACACCCTTTGTGGTGCTCACTTCCGCTTCAATAAAGATACTTTCCTTTGTTTTATCCACATGAATTTCAATAGGAATAGACAACGCCTTTGCCTGAGCCACATGATCTGCTGTAATATTTTTCAGCACCTCCAGCCCCAGCTGCCAATCGCCGCCCAAAGCCCCCAAGGCCGCTGCCATTTCGCAGCCCAGTTCTTCTGTACCGGGAATGGCACAGGAAAAGGCATTTTTATACATGCCGCCATTCATTGTCATTTCGATATGCAGCAGACTGCCGCCAACGGCAGCATAGGCCCTTGCCGCCGCCAGAGCAATGGCACCTACCTCCGTTACCCCCAAGGCAGGTCTTATTTCACTTTTTAGTAATGCTGTATAGTCAAATGTTATCATTTCTGCTTCCTCCTCCGTCACTTTGGTTGCTTTTTGTTCTAATAGTATAACTTTTTCTATGGGCTTTTGCTAGCCCCTTTCTTGTTTCTCCATCAATACATCAATAAAACGATTTTTTCGATTGTGCTCATTGAATTTTTCGATTTATATTGTTTTCCGCGAAAAATGCCAGTATAATATGAAAGAAGTTTGCCTGACAAGGCAGCATAGGTTTTTATGATTTAGGAGGGTCACTATGGAACAAAAAAGAGAAAAATTTGCGTCCCGCTTGGGGTTTATCCTCATTTCCGCAGGCTGTGCCATCGGTCTGGGGAATGTTTGGAAATTTCCCTATATCACAGGGAAATACGGCGGTGCCGCATTTGTACTGATCTATTTCGTTTTCCTGCTCGTTCTGGGCATTCCTGTATTGACGGCAGAGCTTGCCGTAGGCCGCGCCAGCCAAAAGAGCGTTGCCATGTCTATGGATGTTTTGGAGCCCAAGGGCAGCAAATGGCACTGGTTCAAATATCCTGCCATGGCTGGCAACTATATTCTGATGATGTTCTACACCACAGTAGCCGGCTGGATGGTCTATTATTTCTTTAAAATGGCAACCGGCGGCTTTGTTGGGCTGGATGCCGATGGGGTCGGTGCAGCCTTTGGCAGCACATTGGCAAGCCCCGCCATCAACGTAGGGTTTATGATCGCCGTTATCATCGGCTGTATGCTGATCGTCGGCAAGGGTCTGCAAAATGGTGTAGAAAAGATCACTAAAGTGATGATGCTGGCTTTGCTGGCTCTGATGGTGGTACTGGCTGTTCGCTCCTTCTTTTTGGCAGGGGGCGAAGAAGGGCTGCGCTTCTATCTCTACCCTGACTTTTCCAAGCTGATGGAATACGGCCTGACAGAAGTGCTTTTCGCCGCCATGAGCCAGGCATTCTTCACACTGAGCATTGGTATGGGTGCCATGGCTATCTTTGGCAGCTTCATTGATCGCAGCCACTCCCTGACAGGGGAAGCCATCTGCATCACCCTTTTGGATACTTCTGTGGCATTGATGGCAGGTCTTATCATTTTTCCTGCCTGCTTTGCCTACGGCGTTGACCCCGGTCAGGGCCCCGGGCTGATCTTCGTTACTCTGCCCAATGTATTCAATGCCATGCCCGGTGGACGCCTGTGGGGTACATTGTTCTTCCTATTCATGTGCTTTGCGGCCTTTTCCACAGTCATCGGCGTATTCCAGAACCTGATTACCTTCTGGACAGATATGACCGATGCCCCCAAAAAGAAGATCGTTGCCATCCATATGGTAGCCCTGATCCTGCTTTGCCTGCCCTGCGCCCTGGGCTTCAATGTGCTGAGTTTCCTACAGCCCCTGGGGGAAGGCTCTGGTGTGCTGGATCTGGAGGACTTCATCGTATCCAACAATATCCTGCCTTTGGGCAGCATCGTTTATGTCCTGTTCTGCTCCTGGAAAATGGGCTGGGGCTGGGATAAATTCATGGCAGAAGCCAATGCCGGCAACGGCATCAAATTCCCCAATGCCATCCGCCTGTATATCAAATATATCCTGCCTCTTATCATCCTGTTTGTATTCGTGATGGGATATATCTCCATGTTCGGGAAATAAGGCGCAAAAGATTAAGCCTTGGCGAAAGCCAAGGCTTTTTTTGCTATCAAAACTCTACGAAGCGTTGATTGTGTTTCTTTGCTCCCCTTTCTATACTGGAGAAAAAAGGAGATGAGCAAAATAAAATTTCAACCAATCGACCTGCGAACCCTGCCAAGGGGCGAGATGTTCTATTATTTTTCAAAAATGGCACCCACGGGCTATTCCCTGACCGTTTCCATGGACGTGACAAAGCTGCGGCAAACCCTGAAAGAGGCAGGGCTGAAATTCTTTCCCGCCTATCTTTGGCTGATCACGAAAAATCTGAATCAGCAAATGGAATTTAAGATGGCAATACAGGAGGAAACACTGGGGTATTTCAACAGTCTACCCCCCCTTTTACGCCACCTTCCACCACGCCGCCACCGATGGCTATCATATCCATCTGTTCCTGCAATCCCTGCAAAAAGATATGGATACCTTTTCCCAATATATCAACAATGCTCTCAAATGATGATGCCGTTGCAGTGGTCGATCTCATGCTGGATGACTTCCGCCACCCAGCCGGAAAATTTATGTCGCTGCTGCTTCCAGGAAGCATCCAGATATTCCACCTCAATCTCCTCATATCTGGTGGTTTTCCGGGTGCCTGTCAGGGAAAGGCAGCCCTCCTCCGCTTCATAGGAGCCGCTTTTTGCCACGATGACAGGATTGATCATGGCCACGTTCATAACCCCCATATTTACAGCAATGATGCATTTTTTCACACCAATCATATTGGCAGCAAGACCAACACAGCCGGCTTCATTGGCTTTCAGCGTATCCAGCAGATCCTGCACCACCTGCTGATCGGCTTTTGTGGCAGGCTGCGATTTCTGTTTCAAGAAAAATTCATCTTTTATGATCGATTTTACCATAGTTTCCTCCTGCATATAGAAGAGACACCCTTTAAAGGAGTCCTGATAAGAAAACAAAAAACCGGAAGAGATCCTTAAAATCAAGGCCGCTTTCGGTTTTTGTTTTTTGTAAATTTTTATTGCATCAGCAGATTAGAATTCAGCATTCTTTACGGTTCTGGGGTAAGGCAGTACGTCACGGATATTGCCTACACCTGTCAGGTACATTACTGCACGTTCGAAACCCAGACCGAAGCCTGCGTGTCTGGTGCCGCCGTATTTCCGCAGATCCAGATACCACCAGTAATCTTCTTTTTTCAGACCCAGTTCGTTCATACGGGCTTCCAGAACATCCAGTCTTTCTTCTCTCTGGCTGCCGCCGATGATTTCACCAACGCCAGGAACCAGCAGGTCCATGGCTGCTACAGTCTTGCCGTCATCATTCAGGCGCATATAGAAGGCTTTGATTTCTGTAGGGTAGTCTGTAACGAATACGGGTTTTTTGAAAATCTGTTCTGTCAGATAGCGTTCATGCTCTGTCTGCAGGTCGATGCCCCATTCTACGGGATATTCGAACTGATGACCGGATTTTTTCAGCAGTTCTACTGCTTCTGTATAGGTCACTCTGCCAAAGTCGTTGTTCAGGATGTTGTTCAGTCTATCCAGCAGGCCCTTGTCCACAAAGCTGTTGAAGAATTCCATTTCTTCGGGAGCATTGTCCAGCACATACTGGATGATGTATTTCAGCATTTCTTCAGCAATTTCCATGTTATCGTTCAGATCAGCAAAAGCCATTTCAGGCTCGATCATCCAGAATTCTGCAGCGTGTCTTGTTGTGTTGGAATTTTCCGCACGGAAGGTGGGGCCGAAAGTATAGATATTGCGGAATGCCATAGCAAATGTTTCCGCGGAAAGCTGACCGGATACTGTCAGGTTTGTTTCCTTGCCGAAGAAGTCCTTGGAATAGTCTACCTTGCCGTCTTCTGTACGGGGCAGGTTTTCCAGATCCAGTGTGGTTACACGGAACATTTCGCCGGCACCTTCACAGTCGGAGCCTGTGATGATAGGTGTATGAGCATAAACGAAGCCTTTGCCCTGGAAGAATTCATGGATCGCCATAGCGATCAGGCTGCGTACACGGAAAGTTGCAGAGAACAGGTTTGTTCTGGGGCGCAGATAAGCGATTTCACGCAGGAATTCTACAGAGTGGCGTTTTTTCTGCAGAGGATAATCGGGTGTAGAAGTGCCTTCCACTGCGATTTCTGTTGCTTTGATTTCAAAGGGCTGTTTTGCTTCGGGTGTCTCCACCAGCAGACCTTTTACGATCAGGGCTGCACCAACGTTCTGTTTGGAAATTTCTTCGTAGTTGGAGAGCTTTTCTGCTTCGAATACGATCTGGATGTTCTTAAAGAAAGACCCATCGTTCAGTTCGATGAAGCCAAAGTTTTTGGAGACACGCATGGTGCGGATCCAGCCGCCCAGGGTCACTTCTTTATTGGCATACTCCGCTGTGTTGCGGTAGATAGATTTTACGGTTGTCAAATCCATGTTTTTTCTTCCTTTCCAAGATATTTTTTCACATTATCCCTATTGTAGCCGTTTTGGGGCAAAAAGACAACCTCTTTTCTCAGAGAAAAGGCAGAAAATCGCCATATCCTTCCCGTTCCATGTCCTCTTTGGGGATAAAACGGAGAGAAGCACTGTTGATACAGTAGCGCAAGCCTCCCAACCGGGCAGGGCCATCATCAAAAACATGTCCCAGATGGGCATTGCCCACACGGCTACGCACCTCTGTACGAATCATGCCGAAGGAAAGGTCGTCGTATTCCGTAACGGTATTAGGGTCGATGGGCTTGGCAAAGGCCGGCCAGCCGCAGGCAGAAGGGAATTTATCCTTCGAGGAAAACAGGGGCTCTCCAGTAGTGATATCCACATAAATGCCCTCCCGTTTTGTGTTCCAGTATGCATTTTCAAAGGGGGGCTCTGTGGCATTCTGCTGGGTCACGGCATACTGCATGGGGGTCAAGGCCTCTTTCAGCTCCGCCGTGGTCTTTCTGGTATAACGATTAGGGTCTACCACCCGCTGTTTCATCTTGGCGATTTTTGCAAAATTGATGTGGCAGTAGCCGCCGGGGTTTTTATCCAGATAATCCTGATGGTATTCCTCCGCAGGGATGAACTGCAGCAAAGGCAGGTTTTCCACCATAATGGGAGCGTCATATTCCTTCTGCAATTCTTTCAGAAAATCGGCGGCAATCAGACGCTGTTCTTCGTTCAGGGAATAGATGCCCGTGCGGTACTGGATGCCGAAATCCGCTCCCTGTCTGCCCAAAGAGGTCGGGTCGATGGTATAGGCATATTCCCTCAGGATTTCTTTCAGAGAAATGATATCTGCATCGAAAACCACTTCCACCGTTTCCGCATGACCGCTGTGGCTGCAAACCTCCTCATAGGTGACGCTTTCCGGCAGCTCCGGGTTCCAGCCCTCTTTTTTCCCGAAGGCATAGCCCACACGGGTGGAAAGCACGCTTTCGATGGTTTTCATATAATGCTCGGTGCCCCAAAAGCAGCCACCGGCTAAATAAATGGTTTCTTTTTTCAAAGAAATCCCTCCTTTTATTTGAACAGTTTCTTTGTAAGATTCCAATGGGCTTTGCCGCTGGTCTCTTCTGTGACCACATCGTACAGGTCTGTGCGGCGATGCTTCAGCAGTGGCAGCTGTTCTCTTACCGTTTCCACTTTTTCAAAATCCAATTCCACCGTCAGGATGCCTTCTCTTTCGTCTAGCTGTTCCACCACACTGCCCCAAGGGTCGGTGACGATAGAGTGTCCCCAGGCATGGTAGGAAGAAGCCATATCCCTTGCGGGGGCGCAGCCTGCCATGAATACCTGATTATCCAAGGCCCGCATACGGAAGGAAAGCTCCCAATGGGCGGGGCCAGTGGTCATGTTGAAGGCAGCTGGCACAATGATGGCCTGTACCCCTTCCAACGCCAGCAGACGGGAAAGTTCGGGGAAACGGATATCATAGCAAATAATAAGACCGAATTTCCCCCAAGGGGTATCGAAGGTGGTCACATCCCTGCCTGCAGTAAAGGTGTCGGATTCCATGAAATACTGACCACCGGGGACGTTGATGTCGAATAAATGGGTCTTTCTATGGGCGCATACATACTCCCCTTTGTTGTTATATACAAAGGAGGCATTATATATTTTGCCATCGGATGCCAGAGGAATGGAACCTGCCACGATATACAGCCCCAGTTCCTTTGCCGTTTCTGCAATTTCCTGCAAAAAGGCACTGTCTCGTTCCATGGCATATTTCACAAATGCGCTGTTTTCATAGGGACAGCAGCACATTTCCGGCAGGACAGCCATATCTGCCCCCGCCGCCTTGGCTTTTTTCAGCATAGCCTTAATCTTCCCGATATTTTCTTCTGGTGTTGCCATGGTTTTCATTTGTAGTAAGGATAATTTCACGGGAACCCACTCCTTTCGGTTCGTTCATTTTTCTGCCCTCATCATAGCATATCTGAGAAAAAAGAAAAAGAGGATTTGCCCTCTGCATAGAATAGAAAGAGCATCTATATTAAAGGAGTTTTCCCATGTATCCTTATTTTCAACGAGACCCCAAACAAAACCTGCAGACCAGAGAGATGACCTCTGCGGACCCCTTGCGGGATTTTCTGACACAAAACCCTGATTTCGGCACCCTGCTGTTTCAGGTGACCGGCGGACAGGGAGCCTTTCCCATCGGAGGGG
This sequence comes from uncultured Clostridia bacterium, assembly GCA_937901125.1. Classification (GTDB taxonomy): domain Bacteria; phylum Bacillota; class Clostridia; order Lachnospirales; family Anaerotignaceae; genus Anaerotignum_A. Next base: position 40,194 of record CALCGT010000027.1, read on the forward strand.
CAACGGTAGTCATTAATAAAAACCTGACAGACGGTCACGCCCTTTCTATCACCACTACCACCGATGAAAGCGGCAAAACCCAGGAATTTTCCCTGCCTGCCCCCCATAAGAGCATTTCCCAGACCCCCAACGAAAGGGATTATTTCGCCACCTATGATGCAGTCATCACTGCCCCGGGCTATATCGCTGTGACGGTGCGGGATATTCCCATTTTCGACGGCATCACCACCATACAGCCTGTCAATCTTTCCCCCAACCTGACCGGGCAATTCGTCACAGAAACCATCGAAGACACTGAACCTGAATTTTGAGAAAGGAGTACAGCTATGGCCTTACAGCAATTGCCTACCATCCCGGAGACCATCACCGTCCATCTGGGGCTTCCCGATCAGCCGGCGGAAAACGTCACCGTTCCCTTCCCCGACTATATCAAAAACGTGGCTTCCAGCGAAATCTATCCCACCTGGCCAGAAGCCGCCATCCGTGCAAATATCTACGCCCAGATCACCTATGCCCTGAATCGGGTCTACAATGAATTTTACCGCAGTCAGGGCTACGACTTCGATGTCACCAACACCACCCAGTACGACCAGAAATTCATCAAGGGCAGAGATATCTATGAAAACATCAGCCGGATCGTAGATGAGATTTTCAACAACTACGTGGTACAGCAGGGGCGGGTAGACCCCTTTTTCACCGCCTACTGCAACGGCACCACCACCGTCTGTGCCGGGCTTTCCCAATGGGGAACTGTAGCCCTGGCAGAGCAGGGCTTGACCCCTTATCAGATTTTACAGAGATTTTACGGCCCCAATATCGGCATTGTGGAAAATGCCCCCATTTCCGCCAACGTGCCTACCTATCCTGGCACCCCCCTGCGGTTGGGGGACGCCCGAAACGAAGTAAAGACCATACAGCTGCAGCTAAACCGCATCGCCGATAATTACCCGGCTATCCCGAAAATCGAAAATCCCAACGGCATATTTGATGTGGCTACGGAAAATGCCGTCAGGGAATTTCAGCGCATCTTCAACCTGGTTCTTGACGGCATCGTGGGAAAAGCCACATGGTATCAGCTGAAATATGTCTATAACGGAGTAAAGCGACTGAATGAGCTGACCTCCGAAGGACTGACCCTAGAAGAAGTGACCCGTCCCTTCCCCCCTGCGCTGCAGGAAGGCACCCAGGGGGGAAGTGTCCGTTCTCTGCAGTATTATCTGGCAGTGATCTCCTATCTTTCCGACGGCATCGTCCCCAGTGTGACCATCGACGGGATTTTCGGCCCCCAGACAAAGGCAGCTGTCATGGCCTTCCAGAATCTTGCCGGGCTGACACCTGACGGGATCGTGGGACAAAACACATGGCGGCGGATAGAACAGGCCTATCAAATCATTCTGGATACCCTGCCCCCCAATATTCAGGGACAGGGGGCAAAGATATACCCCGGCTATGTCCTTTCCCTGGGCTTGGAAAATCAGGATGTGCGTGATCTGCAGACCTATCTGCAGGGGATCGCCGATTTTTACGGTAATATCCCCCGCATCGAGGTAACAGGCATCTTTGATGAACCCACTAGGGATACCGTCATTGCCCTGCAGTCCCAGTATGGGCTGCCCTTGGAAGGGGCGGTGGGTCCTGCCACATGGGAACGTATCCTCAACCTTTATAACTCCAGATGACAAAGGGTATAAAAGAAGCCGCAGACCAAAGGTCTGCGGCTGTTTTGCCGTTTCAATCATTCAGCGTCTTTTGTTTCTTCTTCCTCTTCGTCATCTTCCCAGTCCTCGGGGTTGAATTCACCGAAAGCGGACATCAGGAAGCTTTCCATATCGTTTAGTTCTTCCATGCGGCTGTCCATTTCATCCAGAACATCCTCTACCTTATTCAGGTATTTGTTCATTTCGGGAGAGATCTGTTCCACTTCTTCTCCCTCTTCTGCAGGGATCTGTTCCGCTACAGCTGCTTCTACAGCTTTTTCGGAAACCAGTTCCTCCGCTGCAGCTTCTGCTGCTACGGCTGCTGCTTCATCGGCGTCCATTTCTTCCAGATCCAGATCGTCCCAGTCTTCCGCTTCATCGCGGTTCTTTCTTTCTTTCAGCTTTTCGTGATAAGTCGCCATGTCTTCCTTCAGTTCACTGGCTTTTTCCGCCATACGGAAAGCTGCGGAGCGAACAGCAGGCTGCAAATCTTCGGCTTTATCCGCCAGTTTTTCTTTCATACGGAAAGCTGCTGAGCTTACCTTTGGCTGCAGGTCGTCGGCTTTATCTGCCACCTTGTCTGCGGCGTTTCTTACTGCAGGGTTTTCTTTTACCCTTTCTGCCACAGCGCTCAGGGCTGCGCCGGCTTTGCCCAGCATACCGCCAACAGCCTTTGTGATGCCTTCTTTTTCCAATCCCATACCATTGTGCAGGGTTGTCAGCAGGCGTTCTGCTTCATCTACGGTGATGATGCCTTTTTCCAGCATATTCAAAATGGCCATTCTTTCTTCTTTCATAGTCTTTCCCTCCTTGGGTTCATTTTCATGATTCTTTTGAAGCACATACTCATCGGGTCTATCTTTTTTCTTTCCAAAAGCGTACAGGATGCTTTCCACGATACGGCGGCTGGCCTGACCATCGCCGAAGGGGTTTTTCGCCTGTGCCATTCTTTCGTATTCTTCTTTGTCATCCAGCAGTTCTTTCGCCATGCGGTAGATCACATCTTCCTCTGTACCCGCCAGCTTCAATGTACCTGCTTCCACCCCTTCGGGGCGTTCTGTCACGTTTCTGAGTACCAGTACAGGCTTGCCCATGGAAGGCACTTCCTCCTGCAGGCCGCCACTGTCTGTCATAACAAAGAAGGAACGGCACATCAGATTATGCATATCCTTCAAGTCCAGAGGGTCTGTCAGGTGGATACGGTCGTTGCCGCCAAGGATTTCATGAACAGGTTCTACCACGGCAGGGTTTTTATGCACCGCATAAACCACTTCCACATCGGGGTATTCTTCCACCAGACGTTTTACTGCGCGGCAGATATTCCGCAGAGGTTCCCCCAGGTTTTCTCTTCTGTGGGCGGTCATGGCGATGATACGCTTGCCCTTGAAGTCGATTTTGTTCAGTTCGTCTACGGTGAAGGTGTAATCTTCTTCAATGGTATGGGCCAAGGCATCGATGACAGTGTTGCCTGTGATGAAAATGCCGTCCTCACCGATATTTTCCTTTAGCAGATGTTCCTTCGCCAGGGGCGTGGGCGCAAAATGCAGGTCGGTCAAAGCCCCTGTCAGTCTGCGGTTCATTTCTTCGGGGAAGGGCTGATATTTGTCATAGGTACGCAGGCCTGCTTCCACATGACCCACCTTTACTTGATTATAATAGGCTGCCAATGCGCCGGCGAAGGTGGTGGAAGTATCCCCGTGTACCAGAACGATATCGGGTTTTTCCTTGCCCATGACTTCTTCCAGCCCCGTCAGGGCACGGGTGGTGATGCCCGCTAGGGTCTGTCTTGCCTGCATGATGTTCAGGTCATACTGGGGATGCAGATCGAAAATTTCCAGAACCTGATCCAGCATTTCCCTGTGCTGTGCCGTAACACAGACAATGCTTTCGATTTCCGGTGTTTTTTCCAGTTCCTTCACCAGGGGAGCCATTTTGATGGCTTCCGGGCGAGTACCGAACACGCTCATTACTTTTATTTTATCCATATTATATGCTCTCCTTCTTTCTTTGCGAGGATTTCACCCTCGCACTCCCACCAAGGGGGTCATGGTCAAAGCATCTTCCCTGGGGGAAGACGGCTTCGCCGCCGCCTAATCTTGGCGGTGCACCTACCCTTGAAACCCGATACCGCAGAACCATGTACATGGTTCTGAAATGTGGGTACAGGGGAATCATTCCCCTGTCAGGGTTTGGGACAGCGTCCCAAGAGTTATTTGATTTCATTCGTCATGGCGCCGATGCCTTCGATCTCGCATTTCACCACATCGCCCTTTTTCAGGAACTTGGGAGGCTGGAAGCCCATGCCGACCCCTGCGGGGGTTCCCATGGCGATGATGGTGCCTGCCTGCAGGGTCATGCCCTGAGAAAGCTGGCAGATGACTTTTTCAATGCCGTTGATCATCAGTTCTGTATTGCTGTCCTGCCGCAGCTCGCCATTTACATAGGAACGGATGGGCAAAGCGGGAGGATTTGTAAATTCATCCTTTGTCACGATCCAGGGGCCGATGGGTGTAAAATCATCTAGACTCTTGCCGAAATACCACTGCTTATGGGCAGTCTGTAAATTTCTAGCACTCATGTCGTTCAAAATAGTATAGCCGAATACATAATCAAATACCTCTTCGGGCTTTACTTCCTTCGCATCCTTGCCAATTACGACCGCCAGTTCTACTTCATAGTCCAGACTGTCTACGATATGCAGATGCCCGTCGATGGGTTCCTTATCAGACAGAGCACGGTTGACTCTCTTTGCAAAATAGATAGGCACGGGACGTTCCCCGCCGAAGGCTTCATCGTGGAAGCGGGCGGCTTCTTCTGCATGGGCATAATAATTGATGCCCAGGCAGATCACATCCTGCTTGGGATGAGGGATAGGAGAGAGGATCTGCACTTCCTCCAGAGGGATGCCCTTCATCAGTTCTTTATTTTTATCCAGCTTTTCCAGTTTTCCGTCATCCTGCACCTCTAAAAACGCATTCATATCCAATGCCGTACAGCCCAGATAGTTCACAGGCACTACCTCAGAACCGTCATTTTTCAGAACACCTACGGCTGTTTCACCGCCATGCTTGTATGTTAAAACTTTCATCTTTCCTCCTAACTCAGCCCTGTGCAAATCGAGAGAAAGTCCTTGGCAAGCTTGCCAAAAGAGTGTTTTCTCTTCCAAATTTGTATTTGGCGTTTTGCCAAATGGGTAAATTCCTATGAAGACCACCCATACCAGACTGAAACTTTACAGTTTTTTCTTCAGCAGTATATTCGAAAAATATACCATTTTCATCATATCACAAAACCACTGATTCGCAAAGGAAAAAAGCACCTTTCTCGCCTATGTATACACAATACTGTGCGCCTAATCATTTATACGAAGGATTATGAATAAATATTCATATCGAACTGTATATCTACCCATAAATATGCTCAAATATCACCTGGTTTTTTCCATATTTTTTATAAATATACACAAAATCCTGTATTTTTATAATTTTATATTGCAATTCTCAGGCTGCCTATGTATAATCCACTTATAAAATTCATTTGAAACAAACGCCGATGAAAACGGCTTATGTATTTGTTAAGGAGGAGAATCATCATGGCAAAAGAAAAAATCGTATTGGCATATTCCGGCGGTCTGGATACATCCGCAATCATCCCTTGGCTGAAAGAAAACTATGACTGCGAAGTTATCTGCGTATGCGGTGACGTTGGTCAGGGCAAGGAAACAGACGGCCTGGAAGAAAAAGCACTGAAAACAGGCGCAAGCAAGCTCTACATTGAAGACCTGACAGAAGAATTCATCACAGATGCCGTTTACCCTTGTGTAAAAGCAAATGCTGTATATGAAGGCAAATACCTAATCGGTACATCCATGGCGCGTCCCATCATCGCAAAGAGACTGGTTGAAATCGCCAAAAAAGAAGGCGCAACAGCCATCTGCCACGGTGCAACCGGCAAAGGCAACGACCAGGTTCGTTTCGAACTGACTATCAAAGCACTGGCACCCGAAATGAAGATCATCGCTCCCTGGAGACTGGATACATGGAAAATGCAGAGCCGTGAAGACGAAATCGCTTATCTGGCTGAACACGGCATCCCCTTTGAAGCAGGCCATGACAATTCCTACAGCCGTGACAGAAACCTGTGGCACCTGAGCCATGAAGGTCTGGAACTGGAAGATCCTGCAAATGAACCCAACTACGACCACATCCTGCAGATGAGCGTAACACCCGAAAAAGCACCTGATAAGCCCGAATATGTGACACTGGATTTTGAAAAAGGCATCCCCGTTGCTGTTAATGGTGAAAAGCTGAATCCCGTTGCACTGCTGACAAAGCTGAACGAAATCGGCGGCAGAAACGGTGTTGGTATTACAGATATCTGCGAGAACCGTGTCGTTGGCATGAAATCTCGCGGCGTATATGAAACCCCCGGCGGTACCATCATGTACTATGCACACCGTGAACTGGAATACCTGTGCTCTGATAAGAAAACACAGGCCTTCAATGAAGTGGCAAGCAACAAATTCACAGAACTGGTTTACAGCGGCGAATGGTACACACCTCTGCGGGAAGCACTGAGCGCATACTTCGACAAAGTAAACGAAACAGTAACAGGTACTGTAAAACTGAAACTATATAAAGGCAACATCATCCCCGCAGGCTCCACATCTCCTTACAGCCTGTACAATGAATCCATCGCTTCCTTCACAACAGGCGAACTGTACAACCACAAGGATGCAGACGGCTTCATCAACCTGTTTGGTCTGTCCATGAAGGTTCGGGCAATGATGATGGAAAACAACAAATAAAGACCTTTTCAGGGCTCTGCCCTGAAACCCGCCAAGGGAGTCACTCCCTTGGAACCCGAATCGCAAAAACTTCGTTTTTGCAAGGAGGAAATATATATCAAACATAAGACAAAAAAATACTCCTGTCCTACTGTGATGGGAGTATTTCTCATTATAGCCAACCCACGAGCAGAAGTATTTCTGCTCGCAGTACCCGGGTCAAGGGGGCGGTACCTCCTTGCAGGAGCGCGAGGACAGCGTCCTCGCAGAAAGAAAGGAACGATAATTATGGCAAAACTTTGGGGCGGACGCTTCACCCAGTCCACAGATAGCTTCACCGACCACTTCCATTCCTCTATTTCCTTCGACAGCCGTATGTATAAGGAAGATATCACAGGCAGCATGGCCCATGCCGCTATGCTGGGCAAACAGGGCATCATCCCCACTGCCGATGCGGAGCTGATCATCAAAGCATTAAAAGAAATTCTGGCAGATATCGAAGCAGGTAAAGTGACCTTCGACGAAAAAGCCGAAGATATCCATATGAACGTGGAAACCATCCTCATCAGGCGCATCGGCGATGTGGGCAAACGCCTGCATACAGGACGTAGCCGCAACGACCAGGTGGCTCTGGATATCCGTATGTATACCAAAAAGGAAATTACAGAGATCAAGGCTCTAGTGAAAAACCTGATGGTGACATTGAACGATTTTGCCGCAGACCATACGGAAACCATCCTGCCCGGCTATACCCACCTGCAGCGGGCGCAGCCTGTCACACTGGCACATCATCTGCTGGCTTATGTGGAAATGTTCAAACGGGACTATGACCGTCTTTGCGATACCTACAAACGTACCGATGTAATGCCCTTGGGCAGCGGTGCACTAGCGACAACCACCTACCCTCTGGATCGCTATTCCGTAGCGGCAGAGCTGGGCTTCGCTGATATTACCATGAACAGCATGGACGGCGTCTCCGACCGTGATTTCTGCATCGAACTGGCTTCTGCCCTTTCTATCCTGATGATGCACCTGAGCCGCTTCTGCGAAGAGATCATCCTTTGGAGCAGCCATGAATTCCATTTTGTAGAGCTTTCCGACGCATACTCCACAGGCTCCAGCATCATGCCTCAGAAAAAGAACCCCGATATGGCTGAACTGATCCGCGGGAAAACAGGTCGTGTATACGGTCACCTGATGGGGCTGCTGACCACCATGAAGGGTCTGCCTCTGGCATACAACAAAGACATGCAGGAAGATAAGGAAGGTCTCTTTGACGCCATCGACACCGTAAAAATGTGCCTGCCCGTATTCACAAATATGATCGCCACCATGACCGTAAAAAAAGAAGCTATGCTAAATGCTGCCAAGGTCGGCTTCACCAATGCCACAGACGCAGCAGACTGGCTGGTAAAACAGGGGGTGCCTTTCCGGGATGCCCATGCCATCATCGGCAAGCTGGTGCTGTACTGCATCGAGCATAACACCAATCTGGACGACCTTTCTCTGGAGGAATACAAGGCCATTTCCCCTGTATTTGATGAAAGCGTGTATGCAGCCATCAATGTAAATGAATGCGCCCAGGCAAGAAAGGTGGTTGGCGGCCCTGCCAAGGAAGTGACCACTGCCGCCATTTCCAACAACAAGGCATATTTTGAAACATTATAAGACCGTGGGGACTTTGTCCCCACCACCCCTAGCAGGAGATCATCCCCTGCACCCTATACGCAAAAGCATCCGCTTTTACAGAACATAAAAAACAAAGGCTTTCTCCCGTCTGGAGAGAGCCTTATTTTTATTTTTCCATCAAACGCAGTTTGATGGCTACCGGGTTCTAAGGGGGTGACCCCCTTAGCAGGAGTTTGAAGACTGCGTCTTCAAAGTTTTTTTAATTTTTCCAATATCTCTTCATCTGCCGGACAAAATGGATATCTGTCGATTTCTTCGATGGTAATCCACTGAATGTTGTTATGCTCCAGTTTTTGGGGCATACCTTCCACGATACGGGCGTGGAACAGCGTCAGATGCACCGTCAGGTCGGGATACACATGCTCCACTTCCATGAATACCTCCCCCACGGCAATGGTCACGCCCAATTCTTCCCGACATTCCCGCAGGAGGGCTTCTTCCTTCGTTTCCCCCGGTTCCACCTTGCCGCCCACAAATTCCCACAGAAGCCCCCTAGCCTTATGGGCCGGCCTCTGGCAAGCCATAAATCTATCCCCATCCCAAATGAGAGCCGCTACTACCTCCGTCATTCTTTTTCGCCTCCTGTTCCAAAATCGTTCCTCTTTGACCGTTATTATAGACGGATGGGCCAGGAAAATCAACTGCATCCCCCTGTACAACTGGGTCATAGCACGGTCATTTATCGTTCTGAATGTCCCCTTTCCTTCATAGGATGGAAAAAGGAAGGGAGGCGGCTGTGGTGCAAAAAAAGAACAAAGGAGCCCTGAATCTGGTGGGTCTGGTGCTTTTTCTGCTGGCACTGCCCCTTTTTTTCCGCATGGGGGGCGGTCAGTTCGCCATGGCAGAAGTCTTGCCGGGACAAGTCCCTTCGGACAAGTTATCCCTGGCCTTTCTGCAACAGGAAGAAAAAGAAGTCATCACTGCCAATGTCCTCGGCAGAGAAGATATCGAATTTTCCAAATCCTTTGCCATTAGTGCAGGAGGACGCCCCCTGAATGTTACGGCGGAACAGTTGGCAAAAATGCAGGATTTTTCTTATCTCAAGAGCAACTACTATATCATCGATTCCCGCACCACCTTTTTTCCCGAGGATATCGATGTGGAACAGGCGTTAGGCCTTGATCTGACCATAGAAAAGACGAAAAAAGAGCCCAAAGTCCTCATTTTCCACACCCACTCCCATGAAGGCTTTGTCGACAGCGATATGTCCAAGGGATTACAGGAGGGTATCTGGGGCGTGGGGGAACGGCTGAAAGAGATTTTGGAGGAAGAATACGGCATTGGCGTCATCCATGATAACGGGCAATACGACATGGTAAATGGGAAGGGGCAGATCACAGGGGCATATGAGCGGATGGAGCCACCCATTCGGGAAATTTTGGCGAAATATCCTTCCATCGAGGTCTGCATCGACCTGCATCGGGACGGTGTAGGGGAAGGGACACGCTTGGTGACAGAGATTGACGGAAAACCCTGTGCCCAGGTCATGTTTTTCAACGGTCTCTGCCGCCTGAACAAGGACGGCACCGTACAGTCCATCAGCGGTCTGGAAAACCCCTATCTGCGGGAAAATCTGGCTTTCAGCCTACAGATGAAAACCTCCGCAAACCAGAGATATCCTGATTTTTCGCGGAAAATTTATCTTAGTGCCTACCGTTTCAGCCTGCACATGCTCCCCCGCTCCACCTTGATCGAAGTGGGCGCCCAGACCAACACAAAGGAAGAAGCATGGAATGCCATGGAGCCTTTGGCGGAAGTCCTTGCCAGCGTTCTCTTAGAATAGTTTCAGCTGCCTCTGCCATACTAAGGACATGGCAAAAAAATTTATGATTTTTGGTGTGCTGGGCTGGTGTGCGGAGATCCTCTGGACGGGGCTTCACTCCCTTTTAGCAGGGGACGGCACACTGACGGCAAGAACATATTTATGGATGTTCCCCATTTACGGGCTGGCGGCAGTGGCGGAGCCGCTGTTCCTTGCCCTGCGGAAATATTGTCCCCTGTGGCAACGGTTAGGCATGTATGCCTTCTCCTTTTTTCTGGTGGAATTTTTGACCGGCTGGCTGCTGCAGGCAATGACCGGTGCCTGCCCATGGGATTATGGGGATAGAATTTTTTCCGTCATGGGGTTCATCCGTTTGGATTATGCGCCCATTTGGGCAGCATTGGGATATTTTTTCGAAGAGGTGAGCGTGTTTCTGGCAAAAGAAGGAGAGGGGACATAAAAATTTGCAGTTCCAAACGATTTCGTGTACAATGCCTATAAAGCGTTGTCAATGAACGCAAGAGAATGGCTGCTTGCAGACATTTCCTTGCGGACATTAGACAACCTGACACATGAGCAGGGCACAGCCCTGCGAATGCAATAAAAGCGTTGTCAATGAACGCAAGAGAATGATTGCTTACAAACATTTCCTTGCGGACACTAGACAACCTGCCAATGGGTATCGGTTGTGAAGCAACCGGCTTTTATGACCGATATTGCATCATTGTAAGGAGAATCGTTATGGAAAAACTGAAACAAAACATCATCTTATTCGATCTGGACGGCACATTGACCGACTCTGCAGAGGGTGTCATTCGTTCCTGCCAGTATATGCAGGAAAAAATGGGCATGCGGGTCTGGGAAACTGCCGATCTGAAATTTATCGTCGGTCCTCCCCTGATCAAGACGTTTACAGAGGATTTCGCCATGGATCAGGAAACTGCGGAAAAGGCGATCCTTTGCTTCCGGGAACGCTATGCCACCATCGGCTTGTTTGAAAACAAGGTTTTCCCCGGCATCGAAGAGATGCTGGAAGCCCTGAAAGCGAAAGGAAAGCGTATGGCTGTTGCCACTTCCAAAAAAGAAGAGCTGGCCTTCCGTATTCTGGAGCATTTTGGCATTGCCAAATATTTTGAAGTCATTGGCGGGGATAAAAGAGAGGTCGGCCGGGATAACAAAGCCAAAGTCATCAACTATGTGCTGGAGACTATGGCGGCCACAAAGGATGACGTTATCATGGTAGGGGACAGAAAATTTGATATCGAGGGGGCTCATGCCATCGGTATTCCCTGTATTGCTGTGGAATTTGGCTACGGCGACAGAGCGGAATTCGAAAAATACGGCGCAGACTTCATCGCTGCCACCGCAGAGGATGTGGCAAATCTGTTCTAAGAAGGTGAAAAAAGTTGAAAAAAATGAATATCCTTGTCACCTGCGACAGCGGCTACGCCCAGCAGGCTGCACTGATGCTCTATTCTCTGCAGAAAAACCATCCCGATACATTTCTGGATATTTTCACAGTGGGCGCTTTGCAGGAAGGGGATATGGCCCTGATGGGAAAGGCTTTGAATGAGAAAAAAAGCCGTCTGACCCACACGGCCTTCGACGGGGAAATTTTGAAAGATGCACCCACCACAGACCGTTACCCGGTGGAGATGTATTACCGCATTTTTGCGGCACAATATCTGCCCGAGAAGATGGAACGGGTGCTGTACTTAGACCCTGATCTGGTGGTCACGGGAGACTTGACTGCACTGTACGAAATGGAGATAGGCGATGCCTTTTTCGCTGCAGCCAGCCATGTAAAGGAAGAATCATTTTTGGAAAAGCTGAACCAGAAACGGCTGGATATGGAGGGCATCTATATCAACTCGGGCGTGATGCTGCTGAATCTGGAAGCATTGCGAAGGGAGCAGGATATACAGGCGGTGGCAGATTACATCGCGGAGCATGAAAAGCTGCTGATCCTGCCGGATCAGGATGTCATCAGCGGACTGTATCATGATAAGATCTGCCCTATCGATGCCTATGTCTATAACATGACGGAGCGGATGTTTACGCTGGCTCTGCTGAAGGGCATGGAGACGGACTGGGTCTGCCGCAATACCGCCATCATCCATTACTGTGGGCGGAACAAGCCCTGGAAGCCCCTGTATAAGGGGAAGCTGGATGTGTTCTATCTGCTGAATCGGATGGAATGGGAAAAGGAAATGAAAGAATAAACGAAAGGCACTGGATTTCCAGTGCCTTTTTTATTGGACAGTAGGAAGATCATATTTCACGGGGTTCATATAAAATACGATATCTGCCCTTCATATTCTAGCGAATTTTTCGCTAAAATGCAATAGCGAGTTTTCCGCTACACTATTCTTATTTTGAGGTGATACTATGTACCGCAGAATAAGAGACTTACGGGAAGATAAAGATATGACACAGACTCAGATGGCAGAAATTCTCCATTGCAGTCAGCGCATCTACAGCAACTATGAACGGGGAGATGTAGATATCCCCACGCAAATTTTGATTCGGTTGGCGCAATTCCACAACACCAGCACCGATTATCTGCTGGGGCTGACGGATATCTCCACCCCCTATGAACGAAAGAAAAACTGAGCATATATAAACTTGCGAGGCGATTTTTATGTATAAAAACAAAAGTACAGAAGGAAAGAACAATCTTTGCGGCGCAAAAGTCAGCGAATATCGCATGAAGCAACCTGAAAAAACTTCTCAGAGAAAATTGGCAGACCTTTTGCAGATGGAGGGCATCGATATCGATAAAAACGCCATCCAACGCATTGAAAGCGGCAAACGTTTCGTAACGGATATCGAATTGAAGGCATTGGTAAAGGTGCTTGGCGTAACATACGAAGATTTATTGGGAGATTAAAAAAGAGTCCAAAAGGACTCTTTTTCTTTATCAAATAAACAATTCGTTTTCTTTTCTGCCTTCCAAAGCCTTTTTCAGCATAGCCTTTGCCCCTGCCAGCAGCACAGGGCTCACGCCCCTTGCCTTTTTAGGGCAGGCCGCCACGCAGGCCATACAGGTGATACATTTCTCTCCGTCTGTTTCCTTTGGGTTATCCTTTGGAATAGCACCCACAGGGCATTTCGCCGCACAGGTACCGCAGCCGCCACAATTCTTATTCGCCTTTGGTTTCATGGGCAGCGCGCCATATTTTTTATAGGGTCTGTTGCCTGGGAAGGTGATTTCTCCGTCCTGTTCTGCCTTTTCTTTCAGCTTGGCAGACCAGTCTTTCAGCTGTTCTCCATCAGCTGCGTCGGGGCGTCCTGCCGCAAATTCCCGCATAATGGAATGCTCCGCCACCACCGCTGCCCCCGCCACAGGCAGAAAACCGCAGGCTTTCAGGGTATCTTCCAGTTCCACCAAGGTATCCTCATAGGCACGGTTGCCATAAACCGCTACAAGGATGGCTTTCGCGCCGCCGCCCTGCATCCGGCTCAGGCGTTCCGTAGCAATAGCAGGCACACGGCCGCCGAAGGAAGGCACTGCCACCAGGCAGATATCCTCCCCTGTACATGCATATTTGGAGAAATCATCCTCCCTGTTACAAAGGTCGATTTCCGTTTTTTCGTTCCATACCGCAGAAAGCAGGTCTGCGGATTTTTTCGTTCCCCCTGTGGGGCTGAATGTAATTTCGTAAAACATGGCGATTCCCCCTCTAGAACAGCAGATCCAGTTCCGTTTTTGCCTTTTCGATATCCTGCAGAATAGTTTTCTGCTTTTCATCAAAGAGCAATTCCTGATTGTAGCGATAATATTTTTCGGAACCGTTTTCGCTGATGAATTTTACGCTGTAGAAATTGGTGGTCAGCTCTGTGATAAAGATAACCATTTCCTGCCCTGCGCCAAAGGTTTCTTCCAAGAAAGCGAAAGCGTTGTCCAATGTCAGAGAGGAGACATCGATGGTTTCTTCCCTTTTTTCCGCTTCTGCGGCGAACAATTCCTTCACAAGGGCGAAGACATCCTCTTTTTCTCGACAGCCGGCCTTTTTCCCTTCTGCCAGGAAGAACTGCAGCCGTTCCAGTTCCCGCATACGGGCACGCTCCGCTGTTTTCTCCAGCAAGCCTGCCTTCCGTTCCCTTGTAAAAGCCGTTTCTCTTTCTTCGATCAGCCCTGTAAAGAGGTTTTCCCAAGGGGTTTCTTTGCAGTAAGGGCTGGCAAAGCGTTCTTTCAGCTCCAATAAAACTCCATGAAGCCCTGTTACCATCAGGTCTGCTTCGTATGCCTTCTGGAATCCTTCCGATAGCTTGCTCAACAGCAGCCCCATAACGCTCAGACGTTCATCGAAGGGCGCTTCCTGCAGCTTCGCCACAGCCTGCTTCGTATATTCGCCCCGCAGGATATCATCCACACGATAATCGGAGCGATATTTGCGGTAGAGATCAAGGTAGTTGGCAAAATCCTTGGCGATTTTCCGATGCTGCAGATACTGATACACCAACCCCTCATCCACTGGCAATTTCATATCCTCATAGACCTTCAGTATGGTGGACAAGTCTTCCCAGCCACGGGCGGTGACAAAGCGTTTGCCGTCTACGGTCGTTTCCATGGCATAAAAATGGTTCTTGCGGATTTCCAGATAGGAAATAATAGCACCGTGGATGCCCTGTTTATAGGCGTATTCCTTCCAAACATTGAAGTCGGGCTCAACGTCGATCTTTTTCACACGATCCAGGGTAACTACGTCGAATTCCCGTACGCTCTTATTATATTCGGGAGGGTTGCCTGCTGCAGCGATGAGCCAGCCATCGGGCACCTTATGGGCGCCAAAGGTCTTACATTGCAAAAATTGCAGCATAGCAGGGGCCAGTGTTTCGGAAGCGCAGTTGATTTCATCGATGAACAAAATGCCTTCTTTCAGACCGGTTTCTTCCATTTTATCATAGACAGAAGCGATGATCTCGCTCATGGTGTATTCTGTTACGGCGTATTCCTTGCCGCCGTATGCCTTATGGCTGATGAAGGGCAGACCGATGGCAGACTGTCTGGTGTGGTGGGTGATGCTATAGGAAACCAGCGCAACGCCGCATTCCCGTGCCACCTGCTCCATTACGGCTGTTTTACCGATGCCCGGTGCGCCCATCAGTAGGATGGGGCGCTGGCGCACGGCGGGGATGCGGTATTCGCCAAACTCGTCCTTTGCCAGATACGCCTGGATGGAGTTTTTTATCTCATTTTTCGCTCTCTTAATATCCATAATTACACTCCTTTTTTCTTGAGGGTTTCACCCTCAAACTCCCACCAAGGGAGTCACTCCCTTGGAACCCGATACCGCAGAACCATATACATGGTTCTGCAAATGGGGGTCAAGGGGAATCATTCCCCTTGCAGGTTTTGGGACGGCGTCCCAAAAGAAATATCGTCTTTGCCAAGTATCAGTTTCATGGCCCAGGGGGGCACGTTCACATCGGTGTAGTCCTCATGATAGAACACAAAAGCCGCATCATAGTCCGGGCGACGCTTCGGGAACGTCCCACACCCATCGGTAAAATAGATGAGCCCCTTCAGGTTCTGGAAGGCCTTTTCCTCGATGAGCCTATCCACATATTGGAACACCGGTCGAAAATCCGTCCCACCACTGCCCCGCAGCTCAAAGTCCTCCATAAACAACGCCAGCTCCTCGGCGGAAGTGATTTTTTTATCCAGCTGCACCGCCGCATCGCACTGTATAATGTGTATGTTCACCTTATGGAAGAAGCTTTCGCTGCTGGAAAGGATGGCATAGGTTTCCTCCATGAATCGGCGTACCGTCTCCCCTTCGCAGGATTCAGAAGTATCGATGGCGATGACCAATTCCTCAACCTTTTTCACTTCTTTATATTCCAAGGCTTCGATCAGGGGCAGATTGCCGTAGAGGTTCAGCCCATAGGTATAGAAAATAAAGTCGAAGGCATCATCATCCACCCGCATATCCTCTTTCAAAGTCACGAATTTCTGCAAGAACTGCCGATAATCGTAGCGTTCTCTGTTTTCCACTTTCAAATATTGCAGCAGTTCGCCGGCTTCCTCCCCCATATCCTTGGAGAAGGTTTCCAGATTGGTCTCAGTCTTCTCGCCGATCTCCGTCCATTTTTCCTCCAACTGCTGCTGTTTTTCGTTCTGTTCTTCTTCCTGCTGCTGGTCATCGTTCTGGTCATCGTTTTGGTTATCCTGATTCTGTTCGTCGTCTTTTTTATGCTCCCAGAAAACATGGTCGTCCACCCAATATTCCAGCTGCAATTTGCCAAATTCCTGTATAGACAAATTCTTCTCTTTCAAAACACGATAGATGCCCTCGGCGGAAAGCACCTTTAATTCCCGTCGAAGCATATCGTAGGTTTCATTTCGCTGATCGGATACCACCAGATGCACCGCCTTGCTGGGCAAAGAATCCACGATGGATTCCACAGCGATATCGCAGGCCAGGTGCCAGAGTTCTTCGTCCCGCTCGTTCAGGTGGAAAGGATGGCGGAACAAACAATGGAGCACCATATGGAGATAGCCGCGGTTGACCAATACACGGTCGCTCAGATATCTTTGCACCAGATAGCGGGGATTGAACAGAATCTTTTCGCCGTCGGTGCCTACATACAGGGAAGAAAGGTTCATTTCGTATTTCAATCCGCTCAACGCCAAATCCAGGAAACGCATGGAAAGATACAGTTCGTTTCTGGATGCGCTCAAAATATTCGTACCGATCTGTATCAATTTTTGATGTGTCTCGTTCATACCATCTCACCTCCTCTTTTCTTGAGGGTTTCACCCTCAAACTCCCACCAGGGAAATGATTTCCCTGGACCCTCATTTGCAGAACCATGTACATGGTTCTGCGGTATAGGGGTCGAGGGGGATTATCCTCCTCGCAGGGGTATTGGGGACAGCGTCCCCAAGGTCTCAAAGTTCGAATGTTTTCTTTTTCTTTGCGGTGCCGAAGTTCTTGTGCTGGTAATCCATCAGAAAACTGAGAACCGCCGTTTTACCTTTGCTCTGGGCAAAATCAATGAGGGCAGGCAGGTTCTCCGCCGTCAGCAGCCCCCAATCCCCAAAAAGCTTTATTTTTTCATCCTCGTTTCGATTCATAAAATACGCCGCTGCCCAAAGAAAATGGTCCCGGATATACTCCAGATATACCTGCCGATGCTTTTCCTGCAGGCGATAAGGATACTCCAGCCGAGCCATAGCCAGAAGCAGCACCGTATCCGCCGCATCCTCCCTTCGGGTCAGGTAAAAAATCTCATCATATCTGCGGAAATCGATATCGGAATTGCCGATGCACTGGCGGAAGATATGCCCCGTTCCATAATTCACCTGATGAAACAATCGGGCAGGCGTATCCTCGATATATTCATACTGGAAATCGGGGATGACCAATTTTGCCCGTTTCGTCTCGCCGCCTTCAATGGGAAAATCGATGGTCAGATGCAGTTCATGGTTCAGCCCGGAGGTCAGGTCAGAAATATGTCTGCACCGTCCAAAGGAAAGATAGGTCAGGCTGTCGCAGTTCAAAAACAACCCCGTATGCAAGTCTGTTGCCGCCAGAGGAATATTGATCTCCTCCATTTTACGGCAGTTATAGAAAGCATATTTCCCAATCTGCTGCACCCCTTCCGGCAGGTGCAGGCACTGCAGCCTTCCGCAGCCATAAAAGGCATACTCCCCGATGGAACGCAGTCCCACAGGCAGGGTCAAATGTTCCAGAGAGCCACAGCCATCGAACATCCTTTGGGAGATAGCCGTCAGTTTTGCAGGCAGGTGGATCCGTTCCAAAGCGGAACAGCCGGAAAAAGCATATGCACCGATAGTTTCAATGGAATCGGGCAAGAAAACACGCCGCAGAGCTTGTCCTTTCGCCTTGGGTTCCTCCGCTTTTTCCACAAAAGCCACCTCTGCCGCCAGTTCCTCCCCCGGCTCCGCCACAGGGGCTTCCTCCTTTACGGCAAAGGCCCTTTCTCCAATGGCAACGACAGGGACACTATCGATGGTTTCGGGAATACGCACTTCCGCCGCCCTTCCCTGCACCTTTGTGATGACCGCACCCTTTTCTTCCAATTTATATTCAATCTGTATGGACAATTTCATTTTGATGCTCCTCTTTTCCGCTTACACTAATTTTAATTATATTCGCCCCGGCATAGGCTGTCAAAATGTTTGTTAAAAAAACAGTGCTTCAGATATTTCCAAAGCACCATTTCACCATACCGCTATATTGTCTGTCACACGCCTCAGGGAATGTATAAAAATCTTTCCGAAAAAAGTTATGTATACCTCATCGTTATTTTGTAAGTTCCGACTTTTTATGATATAATAATTTATTATACTATATTAATATACCATACAAATTATTCTAAATGTGAGTTGATAAAAATGAACCGAACGAAAAATGCCATCATAGACGCTTTTCTGCAATTATTAGAAGAAAAGCCTTATAATAAAATCACTGTAAACGACATTGTAGAGGTCTGCCAGATCAATCGGAACACCTTTTATTACCATTTCCATGACATTCCTGCACTTTTGGAGGAAATCGTAAAAAGGGATACCGACCACATCATACAAACCCACCAAAATTTTGGTTCCCCCCTAGACTGCTTTGCCCCTCTTGTACGGCTCTGCGTCCGCCGCCAAAAAGCCATCCTTCACATTTACCATTCTGTCCATTGTGAAGTTTTTTTGAAGGAATTGGATCGGCTCTGCCTTTATGTCATCACCCGGTATATCGATACCACCACAGGGGATCTGTCGCTTCTTCCCAAAGACAGGGAACTTCTCATCCGATTTTATAAATGCGCCCTGGCGGGCATATTGCTGGACTGGCTAAATGAGGGCATGCACTACGACCTGCTTGCTTCTTTTTCCCGCATCTGCGATCTGTTTAACGGTTCCAATCAGCAGATCTTTCTGAAGGTCGCAGCCCCCAAGGAATAAACATATCCCCTTTCCCCAGAAAAACGGCCTGCCGATGTGCCGTTATCAACAACGGCACATCGGCAGGAAGGAGTTATCATCATCCTATTTCTTTCTCTTTGCTTGCTTTCCATAACCTATCCGTAACAGGCTTCCACTGTTCCGCATATCTATCACATTTTGCACACAGATGATCCGCAGATTCCGGAGACTGCAGGTCTGTGGAATGGGCATTGGTTCCGGCAACCATCTTTCTTAATTTCTCAGGATTTTCCAGCATTGGACATGGACGAAGCATATTTTCATGAAAAGGCTGTCCATCATGGTATGCCATCATCATGGGAGACTGCAAGGCTTCCAATAAGGTTTTTTCCCGGATATTGGAATCCGAATAGTGGATGAATACGCAGGGGTCGATATCCCCGTTTGCATTGATGTGCAGATAACGCCGTCCCCCGGCAATACAGCCGTCCACATACTCTGCGTCATTCTGGAAATCCATTGCAAACAACGGTTTCGTTGCACGATACCGGCGAATACGGTGATAGGTTTCCACACGCTGTTCCGGTGTGGGCATCAGCTCGGGAGAAGCATCATTTCCAACGGGCATATAGTGGAAATACCAAATGAAATATGCGCCCATTTCGATCAGGCTGTCAAAAAATTCTTCTGAGGTAATCGATGCGAAATTTGCACTGGTATAGCAGGAAGAGATCCCATAGAGCAGCTTCTTTTTTCTCAGCAATTCCATGGCCTGTGTGGCCTTTTTGAATACGCCGTTCCCACGCCGCAGGTCGGTAGCCTCTTCAAAGCCTTCCAGAGAAATGGCAGGCACAAAATTGCCCACCCGCAGCATTTCATCGGCAAAGGCTTCATCGATCAAAGTACCGTTGGTGAAGGACAAAAAGATACAATCATTATGCTTTTCACAAATACGGATCAGGTCTTGCTTCCGAACCAAGGGTTCCCCGCCGGTATAGATATACATATACACGCCAAGTTCCTTCCCCTGCTGTATGATCTGATCGATCTCGTCGTATGCAAGGTTCAGCTTATTCCCGTATTCCGCAGCCCAACAGCCGGTGCAATGCAGGTTGCACGCACTGGTAGGATCCAAAAGGATGGCCCATGGAATATTGCATCCATATTTTTCACGACATTCTTCCTGTCTCTTCCATCCTGTCAGAGAAGCATTGATAAAGAAATTTACCGCGATGGTCTCCATGACCTTCGGGTCGATATCATTGATAATATGTCGAATATATCCATAATATGGATGTTTTGGATCTGTGATGGCTTCCCGTATGGCTTTCCGCTGGGCAACAAATTCATTTCCCGCAAATTTATCCGCCCAGTCCATCAGCTTGATCAGATTATTTTCAGGGTCTTTATACAAATACTTAAATGCCTGTTCCAGGCCAAATTTTTTCATCGTTGCTGATACATTCATGATATAGCCTCCTTTGTCGTTTGCTCCGTTTCTACCTTCCTTATTTTATTGCACAATTACTTTTTCCAGAATGGGCAAACGCACAGCTGATATCCAAAATTCAGACATTCCCCCTCGAATTGCCTAAAAAAAAGCCCTCTAAAAATAGAGGGCTTTTGGTTTACTTATGTATCGTTTGGCTGAGAATTATTCGCCCAATGCTTCTTTCAGAACTGTGCCCATTCTCTTGATACCTTCCACGATTCTGTCTTCTGTAGCGTTGGAGTAGTTCAGACGGAAGTGGTTTTCTTTGCCGCCGTTAGGGAAGAAGCTGCCGCCGGGAACGAATGCAACGTTCTGTGCCAGACATTTAGGAGCGATGTCTTTTGCATTTACGCCTTCGGGCAGGATCACCCATGTGAACAAACCACCTTCGGGATGTGTCCATTTGCAGCTCTTAGGGAAGCATTCTTCCATTGTTTTCAGCATCAGGTCTCTTCTCTTATGGTATACTTCTCTGATCTTAGCAACATGTTCGTCCAGATCATACATATCCAGGAATTTGTTTGCAACCAGCTGGTCCAGGGAAGAACACTGCAGGTCAGCACCCTGTTTTACAAAGTTGTATTTTGCCAGAACTTTTTCGTTTGCACAAACCCAGCCAATACGCAGACCAGGTGCCAGGATCTTGGACATTGTGCCCAGGAAGATTACCAGATCTTTTGTATCCATAGATTTCAGGGAAGGCAGATATTCACCTTCGAAACGCAGTTCACCATAAGGGTTATCTTCGATAACGGGGATTTCATATTTGTTAACCAGTTCCATGAATTTTTCTCTTCTTTCCAGAGTCCATGTTTTACCGGAGGGATTCTGGAAGTCGGGGATAACATAGATCATTTTTACATTTTCCGTTGTAGCCAGAATCTTTTCCAGTTCTTCGGGGATCATACCGAAATCGTCTGTAGGAACTTCCTTGAATGTAGGTTCGCAAGCCTTGAATGCGTTAACAGCACCCAAGTAGGAAGGGCTTTCCATCAGAACAACATCACCGGGGTTCAGGAATACACGAGCGGAGAAATCCAGCCCCTGCTGGGAACCGCTTGTCAGCAGAACGTGATCGATGTCTGTTTTGATCTGCAGTTTGTCTTCCATTCTTTTTACGATCTTTTCACGCAGAGGTACCAGACCTTCTGTAGGGCAGTACTGCAGTGCGCTTGCGCCGACTTCTTCCATAACCTTGATACAAGCTTCTTTTACGCCTTCAACGGGGAACAGTTCGGGAGCGGGCATACCACCAGCGAAAGAGATAACTTCGGGTTTTGCTGTCAGAGCCATCAGTTCTCTGATTTCGGAACCTTTCAGCAGGTCCATTCTGCTAGAAAATTTATAATTTTCCATTTCATCTTCCTCCTTAAAAACATAGATATATGTAACGCATTAGTGTCAGACAACAAGGGGATATTTCGACCATTATCGGACAAAATATCAAAAATCACCCCTTCTACTGTTATTTAAACACAAAAAATAAACAAAGTCAATTCCTTTTAACAATTGCACAAAAACAAAAACAGCCAAAATCATAAAATAAATCATCTGCTTTTTTCACCAAATCGATAATAACTTTAAAAATACCAGAAAAATATATCCTCACGCCCTGTATAATGTATTTTTTTAAATACAATTTGTTTAAAAACTATAGACGAAAGAAATCTTTTTTGTATTGATTTAAGCTTTTTTTTAACAAACACTTTAAAAAAAGATGTTGCATCTGCCCTTTTCAGACATCCTGCCGCCCCCCTTTTGATTCCTTTCAAATATCTTTACATTTTCATCATCTTTTCATAACATTTTGACGGAATTTATGCTATAATCATAAAAACTGGGTTTTTGTGCCCATACCGAGCATATTACCTCTTATAGGATAGTAATTTTTTATATGATAGTACTTTATATACTATAATGATATGATATAGAACAATTCCGATAACAGACAGGGTGTGAACTATGGAAGTTTTCAAAAGCATTTTCGACAGCCTGGGGATCACGGAATTCGCAAGGCCTTCCCTTGGCATTACCGATATTCTGGATATCCTCATGGTTGCGTATATCATTTATAAGATCATATTCTGGATCAAGGAGACCCGGGCGTGGGTGCTGTTCAAGGGTATCCTGGTGATCTTCGCTCTGGCGGCGGTGGCCACCTTGCTGAAGCTGAACACCATTCTCTGGATCCTTTCCAACACCATCTCCGTGGGCATCATTGCCGTCATCGTTGTGTTCCAGCCGGAACTGCGAAAGGCTCTGGAACAGCTGGGCAAAGGGAAGTTCTTTTCCTATTTTACCCGGGGCACCGATGAAACTGATGATAAAGCCACCCAGCGTACCGTTGACGAAATCGTCAAGGCCGCAGATAAAATGGGCTCTGTGAAAACAGGTGCCCTCATCCTGATCGAGCAGGAAGTCCCTCTGGGGGACTTGGAACGCACCGGTATCCCTATCGATGCCATCGTCTCCAGCCAGCTGCTCATCAATATTTTCGAACATAATACACCGCTGCATGATGGTGCTGTGATTGTGCGCCGCAACCGCGTGGCAGCCGCCACCTGTTTCCTTCCCCTGACCGACAGCAATGAGATCAGCATGGAACTGGGTACCCGTCACAGAGCCGCCATCGGTGCCAGCGAGGTTTCCGATGCCTATGTCATTGTCGTTTCCGAAGAAACCGGGGCCATCTCCCTGGCAAGGGGCGGCGTGCTGTACCGCAATCTGACGCCGGAACAGCTCCGCAACATGATCTCTCAATCCCGGAAGGACAGCAGCAAAAAGACACTGGCTACGATTTGGAAAGGACGGCAGGATAAAGAATGAAAAGATTTCAGGAATTACTGATGAAAGATATCGGCTGGAAGCTTCTTTCCGTCGCCATTGCCGCCATCATGTGGTTCATGGTCATCAATATCACCCAGCCGGTAGATACCCGCAGCTACAGCAGACCCCTGATGCTGGAAAATCTGGAGGCACTGACCTCCCGGGGGCTGACCATCGGCAATGCGGAAGAATTGAAAAATACGAAGATCACAGTGAAGGTCAAAGCCCAGAGAACTGCTCTGGACAGACTGACCCAAAACCCCGACTGGATCACAGCTTCTGTGGATCTTTCCGAACTGGCTTATGCAGTCAACGGGGATACGGTGGCGCTGCCTGTCAATGTTTCCGTAATACAGGGCGGCACCACTTACGGCATCAGCAGCAAATCCCCCGCAGTGGTGGAAGCAAGGGTGGAAACCCTCGCCACCAAGGAAATGCCTGTGGAAGTGGAGATCAACGGGGAATTGGAAAACGGCATCTATCTTTCTCAGCCCACCCTCAGCAACGAGACCGTCATCGTTTCCGGTCCTGCTTCTCTGGTGAACCGTGTCGCCATCGTCAAGGCTGAGGTCAATGGGGAAGACCTGCAGACCAACTCTGAAGTGCGGGCAAAACTCAGCTGTTACGACTCCAAGGGCACGCTGGTGAAGGGGGTTTCCACAAACGTACCAGAAATCACCGTTTCCTATGCCCTCCATGATGTCAAACAGGTACCCATTCAGATAGATATTTCCGGCACCCCTGCCAGCGGCTATCAGGTGGGCGAGATCATCTGTACCCCGAAATATGCAGAAGTGACAGGCTCCGCCAATGATCTGGAAAAACTGCTCTATCTGCAGTTGGGCAGCATCGATGTTTCCGGTCGCACTTCTTCTGCAACCAGAGTCCTTTCTCTGGCGGATTATCTGCCAGAAGGTATCTTCCTGAAGGAAGGCAGCGCCAACAACGTGCAGATCGTCGTTTCCATCGAAGCCCAACACGGCAAACAATTTACACTGGATGCGTCCAACCTCTCCCTCATTGGGGAAGAGGATGGAAAGACATATACCCTCGGCACAGCCCATGTCACCATTTCCGGTGACAACAGCGCACTGAATACCCTTCGCCCCAGCGATCTGGAAGGTACCGTTCATGTGGGCGGGCTGACCGAAGGCACCCACCGGGCGCTGATCCATTTGGATCTGCCCAACGGACTGAGCGCAAGTCCCGTTTATATTGATGTGACAATCACCGGCGAAACAGACCTGCCGGAGAATGAATGATTTTGGAGGAACACAAAATGGCAAGATTATTTGGTACAGACGGTGTAAGAGGCGTTGCCAATACAGAACTAACAGGCGATCTGGCCTTTCGTTTGGGCAGGGCCGGCGCATACGTGCTGACAAAAGAAACAAAACACGCCCCCCGTATTTTGGTAGCAATGGATACCCGCATCAGCGGCGATATGCTGGAAAGCGCATTGGTAGCAGGCATCTGCTCCGTAGGTGCCCATGCAGTGGTAGCCGGCGTCATTCCTACCCCCGCAGTAGCATATCTGGTAAGAAAATATAGACTGGATGCAGGGGTCATGATTTCCGCATCCCATAATCCCGTTGAATACAACGGCATCAAGTTCTTTAACAATCAGGGCTATAAGCTCAGCGATGAACTGGAAGATGAGATTGAAAACATCATCATGAGCCGTCCTGAAATCCTGCCCAGTCCCACGGGCATGAGCCTGGGTACAAAGGGCTATGCAGAAGAGGCACTGGACGACTATATCGCTTTCCTGACAAAAACAACAACAGAAAAATTTGACGGCATCAAGGTAGCTCTAGACTGTGCCAACGGCGCATCCTATAAAGCAGCCCCCATCGCCATGCTGGATCTGGGCGCAAGTCTCTGCATCATCCACAATGAACCCGACGGCACAAATATCAACGATAAATGCGGCTCCACCCACATGGAAGATCTGAAGGCTATGGTAGTGGAAAACGGCGCAGATATCGGCTTTGCCTTCGACGGGGATGCTGACCGCTGTCTGGCGGTAGATGAAAAGGGTGAACTGATCGACGGCGATAAGATCCTTGCCATCTGCGGTCTGGATATGAAACAGAGAGGTTCACTGTCCAAAGATACTATCGTTGGTACAGTCATGTCCAATCTGGGTTTGACCATGATGGGCAGAGAAAACGACATCAACATCCTGCAGACCTCTGTCGGCGACAGATATGTTCTGGAACGTATGCTGTCAGATGGCTACAATATCGGCGGCGAACAAAGCGGTCATGTGATCTTCCTGGACCTCAACACCACAGGCGATGGCATCCTGACAGCCATCCAGCTGCTTTCCGTGCTGAAACGCAGCGGCAAAAAAGCATCGGAGCTGGCTTCCATCATGCAGACCATGCCTCAGGTGCTGGTCAATGCTCGGGTCAACAACGCCAAGAAGAACGGCTATCTGGAAGATGCAGTAGTGAAAGCAGCCATCGAAGAGCTGGAAGCAGCCTTCTCTCAGGATGGTCGTGTGCTGATCCGTACTTCTGGCACAGAACCCCTGGTCCGTGTCATGATCGAAGGCACGGATATCGAAAAGATGGATCAGGAAGCCAGAAAGCTGGCAGCCCTGATTGAAGAAAGACTGAAGTAAGAAAAATCAAAAATGATAAGCGGAGACTTGCGCAAGCGATCTGCCGCTTTCCTATGTCTCCGTAGCTCAGCAGGATAGAGCGACCGCCTCCTAAGCGGTAGGTCGTGGGTTCGAATCCCGTCGGGGACAGATAAAGTGTTGAAATCTTAGATTTCAACACTTTTTTTCTTGTGCAAAAATCACACTTCCCGACATTTTGACGAAAAACTACTTCTTTTGGACAGCTTTTTCGCCACGCCCTATTGCCATTTTCTCTTGTATTCGTCTTTTTTTTCATTTAAAATAAAAAATAGTTGGGAAAATTCCCACAAAATCCAAATACTATTAACATTATATAAGATATAAGGAGGCACATCATGGGCGGCTTTTTTGGCGTAACTTCCAAGCAGGACTGCGTACTGGATATCTTCTTCGGCGTAGACTATCATTCTCATCTGGGTACAAAAAGAGGCGGTATGGCGCTCCACAGCAAAACAAAAGGGTTCCTGCGTCAGATCCATAACATTGAAAACACACCTTTCCGTACAAAATTCGAAAACGACCTGCATGATTTTGAAGGCTGCGCAGGCATCGGCTGCATCAGCGATTCCGACCCTCAGCCCCTGTTGGTACGTTCCCACCTGGGTATGTATGCCATCACCACCATCGGTGCCATCAATAATGCGGAAGAACTGATCCAGACAGAATTCAACAAAGGCCATCAGTTTATGTCCCTTTCTTCCGGCAAAGTAAACGAAACAGAGTTGATCGCTTCCCTCATCAACCAGAAAGAAGACCTTATCAGCGGCATCAAATATGCACAGGAAGCCATCAAAGGCTCTGTCACCCTGCTGATTCTGACAGCAGATGACTCTATCATCGCTGCCAGAGATAATCTGGGCAGACTGCCTGTACTGATCGGTAAGGACGAAGAAGGCTATAGCGTTTCCTTCGAATCCTTCGCTTATCAGAAGCTGGGCTATGAAAATGAATATGAACTGGGCCCCGGCGAAATCGTAAAGATCACCGCTGAAGGCTATGAAACCTTGAAGCCCGCAGGGGAAGATATGAAGATCTGTGCTTTCCTGTGGAGCTACTATGGCTACCCCAATTCCAACTATGAAGGCGTAAACGTAGAAGTAATGCGCTATAAAAACGGTGAGATCATGGCCCGTGACGAAGCCATCAACGGCACATTGCCCGATGTGGACTACGTAGCTGGTATCCCCGATTCCGGTGTACCTCATGCTATGGGCTATGCAAAGGAAAGCGGTCAGACTTATGCCCGTCCCTTCGTAAAATATACCCCCACATGGCCCCGTTCCTTCACACCCGCCAACCAGAAGATCCGTAACCGTGTGGCAAAAATGAAACAGATTCCCGTACCCGAACTAATCGAAGGCAAGAAGCTGCTGTTCGTAGACGACTCCATCGTTCGCGGCACACAGCTGAGAGAAACCGTAGATTTCCTGTATCATTCCCATGCCAAGGAAGTACATATGCGTTCCGCCTGCCCTCCCATCATGTATGGCTGCAAATTCCTGAACTTCACCAGCAAAAGCTCCGAAGATGATCTGCTGGCCCGTCGCATCGTCCATGAATTGGAAGGCATTGCCGGCGATGCCCATTTGGATGAATATACAGACGCTTCCACAGAAAGAGGCAAATGCCTGCTGAAATCCATTTGTGAAAAATTCGGCTTCTCCTCTTTGGGCTATCAGTCTCTGGATGGTCTGCTGGAAGCCATCGGCCTGCCCCGTGAAAAAGTCTGCACCTACTGCTGGAACGGCGAAGAATAATACAGATTCCCATAAAGACCCAAACCACCTCAAACCACCTGTCTGAGGTGGTTTTTTTTATTGGAATCGGCTGACTTTTTTTCGGGAATGGCTTATAATAAAAGCAAATATCCCACGAAAGGAGCGTGTTTTTATGAAGAACACATACAAAATGGATCTTGTAAAATCGGAAGGAGGTCTGACGAAGTAACCCTTCCGAACCTCCTTCCCGCCTGACTGCTATTTGTTAGACAAAGAATGGAGGAAAAAACATTGTATACATTAAAGAATTACGGCGTAACAGAACATTTTTGGGCAGAAGCAACCCTTTCTCCCGCCTATCAATTAGGCAGAGTCATTTCCCAATATCGGGGAAAATATAAAGTTGCCACCGAACAGGGAGAAACTCTGGCACAGATCTCCGGCAAGCTGCGCTTTCAAACGGAGGAGCTTGCCCAATACCCTGCTGTGGGAGATTTTGTTCTGCTCACCAAAGAAACAGCGGAAAGCGAAGCTGTCATCCACCAGATTTTGACCAGAAAAAGCATTTTTCTGCGAAAGGCAGTGGGCATTTCCGGACAGGCACAGGCTGTGGCGGCAAATATTGACACCGTCTTTCTTTGCATGTCTCTGGATCAGAATTTCAGCCTGAACCGCATGGAACGCTATCTTTCCATCGCATGGGACAGCGGTGCCATCCCTGTCATCGTGCTGACCAAGGCAGACCTGTGCGAAGATTTGGAAACTGCCATCAGCGACATTGAGCGGATCTCCGCCTTTTCCGATGTGATCGCATTATCCATGTTTGACGAAGCCATTGCCGACCGATTTACTCCCTATTTTTCCAAAAACCAGACCTGTGCCTTCATTGGTTCCTCTGGCGTAGGAAAATCCACCCTCATCAACAAGCTTCTGGGGGAAGAACTGCTGGAAACACAATCCATCGGCAAGGCCCATAAGGGGCGGCACACCACCACCGGACGGGAAATGTATCCCTGTCCCTTGGGCGGCGTTGTCATTGATACCCCCGGTATGCGGGAAATGGGGGCAGAAAGCGCAGACCTTTCCACCACCTTCCACGAGATCAAGGAACTGGCAGAACAGTGCAAATTCCGAAACTGCACCCATAGCGGCGAGCCGGGCTGTGCCGTTTTGGCGGCGGTGCAGGAGGGGCGCATCCACCAGCGCCGTCTGGAAAGCTATTTCAAGCTGCAGCAGGAGGCTTCCTACGATGGGCTCAGCAGCAGAGAAATCGAAGCAAAGAAATTTGAACGGATGTTTAAGGAAGTGGGCGGCATGAAAAATGCCAGAAAATTCACCAAGGAACACCCGAAGCATAAGGGCAGATAAGTTCTGTTCTCTTGCAGAAAGCCCTCCCATCTGTTATGCTTATGCTATCAGATAAAATCAAACTCGTAAGGAGGTCATATTTATGGGCGCAAAAATTTACTTTTCCAGAGAAATTTCCCCTGAAAAAGTTTTGGAATTATACAAACTGGTAGACAAAGAACTGAAGGGCAATGTTGCCATCAAGGTACATTCCGGTGAAGCAGGCAATCAGAATTTCCTACGTCCCCCCTTCTGGAAGCCCGTTATCGACCATGTACAAGGCACAGTAACAGAATGCAACACCGCCTATGAAGGGCAGAGAAATACAACAGAAAAACACGTGGCTCTGCTGAAAAACCATGGCTGGAGCGAATATTTCAAGGTAGACCTGTTGGATGCGGAGGGTCCCGATCTGGAACTGCCTATCCCCAACGGCAAAATGATTCAGAAAAACTTTGTGGGCAAAAATCTGGCAAACTATGATTCCATGCTGGTACTGTCCCATTTCAAAGGGCACCCCATGGGGGGCTACGGCGGTGCTTTGAAGCAGCTTTCCATCGGCGTTGCTTCTTCCTTTGGCAAGGCTTATATCCATGGCGCAGGCGAGCCGGAAAAAATCTGGACAGCAGACCATGATTCCTTCCTGGAAGCCATGGCAGATGCAGCAGGCTCCGTCATTGAATTTTTCAAGGGCGAAATCGTTTATGTCAATGTAATGATGAATATGTCCGTGGACTGCGATTGCTGCGCCCCCGCGAAAGACCCCTGCATGGGCGATATCGGTATTCTGGTTTCCTTAGACCCGATCGCCATTGATCAGGCTTGTCTGGATTTGGTATATCAGTCTGAGGATGCCGGCAAGAGCCACCTGATCAAACGAATCGAATCCAGAAACGGCGTGCATACCATCGAGGCTGCGGCTGCTCTGGGCTATGGCACAAGGGAATATGAATTAATTGAAGTAAAATAATCCGTTAGAAGCGGAGAAAAGGGAAAATTGCAGACTTCTGATGGCTTTTCAGCAGGAAGTCTGCTTTTTCTTTTTCAACATATTTGTAAATTGAACCATAGTTAATTTTCTCTCTCTATCCTTAACAACAGCTCAGTTGTGTATTTCCTTCCCCTTTGGTACGATGGAAACAGAAAAGGCCAATGCAAATCCCACAAACAAATCCCACAAAGGAGGTCTTTTGAATGAAAATTGGAGAAATCATTCGGAAATACAGAAAAGAGAAAAATCTAACACAGGAGGAAATGGCAAATCGCCTTGGGGTGACCGCTCCTGCGGTAAATAAATGGGAAAACGGAAATTCCATGCCCGATATTACCCTAATTGCCCCCATCTGCCGCCTGTTGGATATCACTCCCGATATTCTGCTTTCCTTCCAAGAAGAACTGACCGTGGAGGAAATTTCTCTCTTTATCAGGGAATTGAATGAAAAATTAAACATAGAACCTTTTGCAGACGTGCTTTCTTTGGCAAAAAAGAAATCCAAACAATACCCCAACTGCCAGCAGCTTCTCTTGCAAACAGCCCTCGTTTTGGATGCTTGGCGAAAAACTCACGACGTCCCCGATGCAGAAACCTATGATGCTTATATCTGCGCCTGTTATACAAGGGCATTGGAAAGCACAGAAGAAGGGATCCGCACCCTTGCCGCCGATTCCCTTTTCGGATTTTATACCACAGCGGGAGAATATGAAAAAGCAGAAGGCTTTCTCTCTTATTTTTCAAAGCAAAATTCCGAGCGGAAGCGGAAACAAGCCTTTCTCTACAGCAAAACAGGACGGGTGGAAGAAGCATGGAAAGCCTATGAAGAATTGCTGCTTTCCCAATATCAAATGGCAAGCATGGTGCTGCAAAGCCTGAATGCTCTGGCAATACAGGAAAAAAATCTGGAGAAAGCCCACTTTCTAACGGAAAAGCAGACACAACTGGCGAAAGTATTCGAAATGGGAAAGTATCACGAGCTATATTGCCAGCTGGACTTAGCTTTAGAAAAGAAGGATGCTGACAGCATCATAAAACTGGTGAAGGAATTGCTGGAAAGCACATCCACCCTTTCCCACTTCCGCAACACGTCCCTTTATGAACACATGACATTTAAAGAGCCGGAACCCAGTTTTTTCGCGGAGCTGCAAAAAAATCTGATGCAAAAATTCCAGACAGATGATGCTTTCGATTTCCTCAAAGAAGATGCTCGCTGGAAAGCTCTGATAAAATGAAGGTAGACGATTCCAAAAAAGCATACTATAATAAAGCGGTGACAAAAGACAAAGAAATTCGAGGTTTTATGATGTTTGATCTACTGATTTCCACCCAAAGCTTTTTCTTCCTGATGATCGCCAGCTTTCTGGCGGGATTTTTGGATTCCATCGCCGGCGGCGGCGGACTGATTTCCCTGCCGGCTTATATGCTCAGCGGTCTGCCCATGCACATGGTCTATGCCTGCAACAAATTTGCGGCGGCCTGCGGCACCTCCATCGCCACCCTGCGCTATTACCGCAATAAAATGGTCGATATCCCCGTGGGGCTGATGGCGGCAGCAGGGGCTTTCCTCTGCTCTGCCATGGCGGCAAAAATCGTCCTGTTCCTGAATGAGCAGACTTTAAAGACCATGCTGCTGGTGATCCTGCCCATCGTTGCCGTGATGACCCTGCTGAATAAGAATATGGGGGGCGAAAACCGTTCCCAGAGTTTTTCAAAAGGCAAGAAATATGCCCTTGCCTTCCTCATTGGCTCTCTGGTGGGCTTCTATGACGGGATGTTCGGTCCCGGCACAGGCACCTTTGCCCTCATCGCCTTCTGCCTCATCCTGAAATACGATATGCGTACGGCAACAGGCAACGCCAAGTTTTTGAATCTGGCGTCCAACTATGCCTCTCTGGTGGTGTTCATTCTGGCAGGGACGGTCTATTGGGCAGTGGCTGTTCCTGCGGCGGCATTCAATATCTGCGGCAATTATCTCGGCTCCGGGGTGGCCATCAAAAAAGGAGCAAAGGTCATCCGCAAAATGCTGATGATCGTCATCGTACTGCTGTTTATCAAAGTTTTGAGCGAATTCTTCGTATAAAAAAACGGTATCGGAAACTTTCCGATACCGTCAGACTGTAAACAAAGTTATTTTGAAACAGCGGAAGGGTTTGGGAAACGAAGCGTTCTCCAAATGGAATCCGCTGTTTATTCTTCTGTCTAAACAAGTCGAAATCCCGATTTCGACTTAGGTGTCTTTTTTATTCAAAACGGAGAGGTATTCCCCCACACAGCAGCCCAAGACTGCCACACGGCAAGTGAAAAATTCCCAAGCGCCTGTTGTTTCCGGTGTCCATTCAGCAACGCCGCCTTCCAAAAAACGATTCACTTGTTTTTTGCTTTCCTCTGCATTATGGACGGGGAACAGGCGGATAAATTCCGCCAAGGTGCCCTCGAAGGCCAAGTCCTCCGGCAAAGCTGCCCCGGTCATCAGGATAGCGCCTACCTGAGAGGCAGAGAGCATATGCCCTGCCACACCGCCTGCAGCCAGCCATTCTGCCTTGGCTTCAGGGCTGTTGCTCAGACAGACCAAAGGGGGTCTGCCGTTTTTTTCGCGCATTTCTTCCAGTTTTTCTTTCAGCATAGAATCACCTCTTTTTCTTGGGAAGCTGTCTCAAACCCTGCAAGGGGAATGATTCCCCTCGTAGGGGAATTGGGGGCAACGCCCACAAGGTCTTTACTTCGCCGCTTTTACTTTAATCCACAGCTCTGCCAGTGTCTTTTTCAGCACAGGATTGTCTTGGAATACTTCGTCCTTTTCATAATCGGAACGAGGCAGATAGGCTTCATTATCCGCAAACAGACCGCCTTCGCTGCTCAGTTCATCCAGTACTTCCTGATTGGAAGATGCATAGCCTACATATTCGGAATTGCCCATGGATGCCTCATAGGTCAGCACATAATTGATGAATTCATGGGCCAGCAGAGGATTTTCCGCATTGGCAGGGATAACCATAGCATCGCTCCACAGGTTGGTGCCTTCGCTGGGCATCCAGAAGCTCATGTCCTCATTTTCTTCCAGAATGGTGGTAGCATCGCCGCTGTAAACCACTGCGATATCCTTGCTGCCTGTGATCATGCCGTCGATAACCTCGTCTGTCACATAGATAGGTTCCATAGTATTGTTCATATCCATCAGCCATTCATAAGCCGCCTGAATTTCCGCTTCATCCTCTGTGTTCATAGAATAACCCAGTGCTTTCAGGGCCATCATGAAGGAGTCACGTTCAGAGTCATATACATAAATTCTGCCTTTGTAATCTGTATTCCGCAGGATTTCATAGCCCTGTGCTTCCACTACAGCAGGATCTACATTGTTATGGTTGTAAACAATACCCACACTGCCCCAGAAATAAGGCACGGAATAGCTGTTGTCGGGGTCATAGGGCAGGTTTCTTACACCCTCTGCCAGATTGGACAGATTGGGGAGCAGGGAATGATCCAGTTCCTGCAGCATGCCTTCTGCCATCAAACGTTCGATCATATAATCGGAGGGTACCAGTACATCATAGGAATCTCCTCCCTGCAGCTTGGTATACATCATTTCGTTGGAATCGAAATATTCTGTGATGACCTTTACACCGAATTCCTTTTCAAAATTGCTGATGAGATCTTCGCCCATATATTCGCCCCAGTTATACAGCTTCAGGGTATCGGAGCCATATTTTTCTACCGCATCCTCTGCAGATGCACCGCTGCCGCCGCAGCCTGCCAGCAGCACTGCCGCTGCCATTGTCAAAGCAACTAATTTTTTCATACCTTCATTCTCCTTTTCTCTTTGATAATTGGCACTACATTTACAACGATGAGAGCAACGGTGATCAATACGATGACCAGAGTGGACAAAGCATTGATGGAAGGGTTGACTCTCTTGCTCATGGTATATACCAGAATAGATATATTGTTGACACCATTGCCTGTGACGAAATAGGAAATGATAAAATCGTCAAAGCTCATGGTGAAAGCAATCAACGCGCCGGAAACGATACCGGGCATAATCTGGGGCACAATGACCTTCGTCAGTGCCTGAATAGGGGTCGCCCCCAAGTCCAGAGCCGCATCCGCCAGGTTAGGGTCCAAAGACCGCAGCTTCGGGGAAACGGACAGAATCACATAGGGCGTACAAAACATGATGTGCGCCAGCAGCAAAGTCAGAAAGCCCTTTTTGATGCCAATGGCACTAAAGAACATCAAAAGCCCGATGGCTGTTACGATCTCCGGGTTCATAATAGGCAGGTTATTCACCTGTTCCACAATATTTTTCAACGCCTTGCGGGAACGTGACAGGCCGATCGCCGCCAGCGTACCGGCAATGGTGGAAATGATGGTCGCCAAAAGAGCGATGACGATGGTATAAACCACAGCCTCCATCATGGTGCTGTCCGCAAACATCTTTTCATACCACCGCAGGGAAAATCCATCCAGCTTCGTCAGGGAACGAGAACCATTGAAGGAAAAAACGATGATATACAGGATGGGTAAATAGAAGAAGATCATAGTCAATGCCAGAAGAAGCTTGCCGCCGATGCTTGTTTTCTTGTTGTTATCCATACCTTACGCCCCCTTTCCGCCTGCCGCAGGGTCTGTATCTACCTTGCGGGTCAGCCACATAGACAGCATGATGATGACTGCCATGATCAGGGAGATGGCAGAACCAAAGTTCCAGTCGCCGCTGGTCAGGAACTGGGTTTCGATGACGTTACCCACCAGTACATACTGACCGCCGCCCAGCAGTTTGGGGATGAAGAAGCTGGATACCGCAGGCAGGAACACCAGAGTGATGCCGCTCAAAACCCCCGGCAGAGACAAGGGCAAAGTTACCCGCAGAAAGCTCTGCACGCGGTTCGCCCCTAAGTCGCTTGCCGCCTCCAGCAAATTTTTATCCATTTTGGCCAGAGCAGCGTGGATCTGCAAAATCATAAAGGGCACAAAATTGTAGACCATACCCAAAGCCACAGCAAAAGTGGTATGGATCATATGGAAGGGCCCGATGCCGAATAAGCCAAGGAAGCTGTTCAGCAGACCATCATCCTGCAAAATGCCCACCCATGCATAGGTACGCACGAGCATATTGATCCATGTGGGCAGAGTGATGAGCATGATCCAGAAAAAACTGCTCCGTTCCGGCCCTTTGGCGATCACATAAGCGATGGGATAGCCCAAAACCACACAGATGACCGTTGTCGCCACAGCGATCAGGAGGGAGCGTTTCAAAACATCCAGAAAAACTGCATCCGTCAGGAAACGAATGAAGTTATCCAGGGTAAAACGGAAGGTCGTCACTTCATTGCCTGCCGTTGTAAAAGCATATAATAAGATCATCAACATGGGGACAACGACCATAACAGCCAGCCAGCCCACATAGGGATAGACCATATTACGAAATTGCCGCATTCGCTGCGCCCCCTTCCTTAATAATATTCTCTGGACATAATGTGGATATCTTCGGGCTGAAACATCAGACCCACCTCGTCACCCACTTCGAACTTGTCCGTTGTATCAATCTTATATTCGTAACCCTTTGTGGCAAATGTCACATCATATACGCCGGGTGTGATCGTTTCCGGGTCAAAATCATATTTGACATCGGAAATTTCCACGGCTGTGTCGTCCTCCAAGCTCCAGGCGGAGGCATTGGCCCATGTTTTCAGGTCTGTTTCCAAGGCGATGGATTCCTGAATTTCGTCTACCTTTTTGAAGAAGTTCACCGCAAAGATTTCTTCTTCATTTTCCATACTGGTCACACGATTTTCATCCTTTACGATCATATTGACCGTTACAGAGGTGCCTGCCGCAGTGGAGAAGGTTACGGGATATTTACCATTTTCTTTTTTGATCTCATAATCCACTTCTTTAATAGAGATCAGTTCATCCTCGTCGGGGTTCCATGCCTGGGCATCGGCACGGGCAATGATGGTGGCTTCGTCCAGCTCTTCCACGTCCTCCACATCCAGATAGAAGTCGTTGGCAGACATTTTTTCATTGGCCGCCTCGTTATACACAGGTCTGTCGTTGGAAACCATCATTTTTACGGTGATTTCCGTACCTACCTTTGTTTCCACCATGGTTTCATAATGGACACCCTTGAACAGGACAGATTTGACTACGCCTTTCAGCTTGCCCTGCCCTTTGGGAACGATATCCAAATCTTCAGGGCGGATAACAACATCCACCACTTCATTTTTATCGAAGCCCTTATCTACACAATCGAAACGTCTGCCTTCGAATACGACCTTATAATCATCGACCATCATGCCCTCGATGATATTACTTTCGCCGATGAAGTTGGCAACAAATTCATTGACGGGTTCATTATAGATATCTGTAGGGGTGCCGATCTGCTGGATTTCGCCCTCTTTCATAACAACGATCTTATCGGACATGGTCAGGGCTTCTTCCTGGTCGTGGGTAACATAAATGAAGGTGATACCGACCTCCTGCTGGATCTTTTTCAGCTCGTGCTGCATTTCTTTTCTGAGCTTCAAGTCCAGGGCGCCAAGGGGTTCATCCAGCAGCAAAACGCTGGGCTCATTGACCAGGGCACGGGCAATGGCGATACGCTGCTGCTGCCCGCCGGAAAGAGCTGTCACACTTCTGTCTGCGTATTCCTCCAAATTTACCAGCTTCAGCATACGTTTGACCTTCTGCTCGATGATATCCTTGGGTTCTTTTTTCAACTTCAAGCCGAAAGCGATATTATCATATACATTCATATGAGGGAACAGGGCGTATTTCTGGAATACGGTGTTGACCTCTCTTTTATAGGGGGGCACATTGGAAATTTCCTCCCCGTCAAAGATGATCTGCCCTTCATCCTGAGTCAGAAAGCCGCCCAAAATACGCAGCAATGTGGTCTTCCCACAGCCGGAAGGACCCAGCAGAGTCACAAATTCATTTTCATAAATATCCAGATTGATGCCCTTCAGAACGACCTTGCCGTCTTCATAGCTTTTTACGATGTTTTTGAACTGAATAAGTTTTTTCTTCATCATTTCCTCCTGTTATCCGAATCAGAACAAAGGCGGTGTAGAGATCCAGAGCACTTTCGCCGTTGTTTTCTTTTCATTTTTCAAATAATGCTGCCGTTTGCCAGAAAGATAAAAGGTCTCTCCCTTATGCACGGTGAATTTCTCTTCTCCATTGATCAGCACCACTGTGCCTTCCAGCACATAGCCGAATTCCTCGCCGCTGTGGGGATCCATCCCAAAGGATTCGTTGCCCTGGGGCAATTCGATCAGGATGGGTTCCATTTCGTTTTTCTGGGTATTGGGAACGATCCAATGGATCGTGTAATTTTCTCTTTCATCCACAAAAAAGTCTTTTTTGCGAAAGACAAGCTGCTCCTGCTCCTCTTCCTTGAAAAATTCTGCCAGAGAGCTGCCCAGAGCCTCTACAATATCATTCAGGGTAGTGATGGAGGGAGTAGTCAGGTCTCTTTCCAGCTGGGAAAGAAAGCCTTTGGTCAGCTCGCTGCGGCTGGCCAGTTCCTCCAACGTCAGCCCCTTTTGTATGCGAAGCCGTTTGATTTTCCTGCCGATTTCCATATCAGCATCTCCTTTGCTTTGTTTTAGTATTGCTAAACTTTGAAATTATTTTTACTAAACCCAGACTATTCTAACACAACTATGGCAGAATGCAAGCAAAAATAAACATAAAGTTTGATTTATTAAACTTTTCATCATTTTGCACCAAAAAAGCAAAAAAAGCCCCTGAACCGCGGGTTCAGGGGGGAGGGTAAATAAAATATATATGGAAACTTAAAACTTTTAACAAATGCATTATAACTGAAATATTTTTCATCGTCAATACAAAAAACTACAGAATATTACCAAAAAATGAAAAATATTTTATTCAATTTCTCTTTTCCTCCCTTTCCCATTTATGGAGAAAACCTGCATTTTTTCTCTCAAAAGCCCTGTAATACTCCATTTTTTCTTGTATATCCCTGCATTTTCCTGTATAATTTGATAAATTATGTAATAAAAATTGGAGGGATATCTATGTTAAAAGTATGGATCGTCGGTTCCGAAAGCCAGGTGGGCAAAAGCATTGCCGCCGTTCTGGATACCACAGAACTGAGCGTCCTTTGCACCGATAAAGATGAGCTGGACATCACAAATACAGAAGATGTGCTGAGCTATGGGGAGATTCAGCGCCCCGATATCATTATCAACTGCGCTGCCATCACCGATACAGACCTTTGCGAAGCAAACCCCGAGCTGGCCTATCGTGTCAATGCCCTGGGTGCCCGCAATCTTTCCCTGGTGGCAAGAAAGCATAACGCAAAGATCGTGCAGCTTTCCACAGACGACGTTTTCGACGGTAAAAAAGACGCACCCTATACAGAATTTGATGACACACACCCCCTGACGGTCTATGGGCGTTCCAAAAGAGCCGGGGAAAATTATGTAAAGGAATTTACCCATAAGCATTTCATCATCCGCAGCAACTGGGTCTACGGCAAAGGTGGTAAAAATTTTGTCAATGACCTGCTGGCATACACAGGTGAGGAGATTACCATTCCCACAGACCAGTATGGTTCTCCCACCAGTGCCATGGATCTGGCCCGTATCATCCTGCATCTGATCGATACTAATGAATATGGTACATACCACGCTACCTGCAGGGGCAACTGCAGCCG
This sequence comes from uncultured Clostridia bacterium, assembly GCA_937901125.1. GTDB lineage: Bacteria > Bacillota > Clostridia > Lachnospirales > Anaerotignaceae > Anaerotignum_A. The sequence continues at coordinate 78,725 of CALCGT010000027.1, forward strand.
GTTTGAATTTGCTCAGGAAATCCTGAAACTGGCGGGCAAATCCGTGGTTCTGAAGCCTGTTTCCTCTGCGGAAATTTCTTCTGTCAGACCTACCTATGCGGTATTGGATAATTTCATCCTCCGCATCATTGATGTTTACGAAATGCCCACATGGCAGAAATCCCTGCGGGAATATTTGAAAGGGTGGTGAGAATATGAGAAATAAAGAAACGCAAAAGAACTTAGGTTTGACAACGAAAATTTTTATCGCCCTGATTCTTGGCGCGATTTTTGGTATCATACTCCACTATGTCGTACCTTCCAGCCACATCAAAGATGATATTCTGGTAGAAGGCGTCCTGTATATCGTTGGGCAGGGCTTCATCCGCCTGATGAAAATGCTGGTAGTTCCTCTGGTGTTCTGCTCCATCGTCTGCGGCAGCATGTCCATCGGTGACACGAAAAAACTGGGTACTGTGGGCGTGCGGACACTGATTTTCTATATGACCACCACAGCCCTTGCCATCTGCGTGGCTCTGACTATGGGAAATCTGTTGAACCCCGGTGTAGGTCTGGATATGTCTGCCATCTCTTCCAATGCCGCTGAAGTGCAGACCATGGAAGCAACCTCTATGGCTTCTACCATTCTGAATATCATCCCCGATAATCCCATCGGCGCACTGGCAAACGGCATCATGCTGCAGATTATCGTTTTTGCCCTCATCATCGGCATCATTCTGGCAAAACTGGGAGAAAAAACAGAAACTGTTGCCAACTTCTTCAGCCAGTTCAACGACATCATGATGGAAATGACCATGATGGTCATGAGTCTGGCACCTATCGGCGTATTCTGCCTGATCTCCAGAACCTTTGCAGGCATCGGCTTCTCCGCCTTCCTGCCTTTGGCCAAATATATGATCGGCGTGCTGCTGGCTCTGTTGGTACAGTGCTTTGTGGTATATCTGGGTCTGCTGAAGATTTTCTCCGGCCTGAACCCCTTCAAGTTCATCAAGAATTTCTTCCCCGTTATGGCCTTCGCCTTCTCCACAGCCACCTCCAATGCGACTATCCCCATGTCCATTGATACACTGGCAACAAAAATGGGCGTTTCCAAGCGGATTTCTTCCTTCACCGTCCCTCTGGGTGCAACCATCAATATGGACGGTACAGCGATCATGCAGGGTGTGGCGGTTGTATTTGCCGCTCAGGCCTTTGGCATCGTACTGACCCCTGCAGACTATGTGACCGTTATTGGTACGGCTACGCTGGCCTCCATCGGTACTGCCGGCGTTCCCAGTGTCGGTCTGGTTACCCTGACCATGGTATTCAACTCCATCGGCCTGCCCGTAGAAGCCATTGGTCTGATTATGGGTATCGACCGTATTCTGGATATGGCCCGTACGGCTGTCAATATCACCGGTGACGCTGTTTGTACGACCATCGTTGCCCACCAGAACAACGCTTTGGATCGTGAAGTTTTCAAAAACAGCTGACCTCTTCCCACTGCAAGGAAAGGGGAAAAAAGTTGTGAAAAAAAAGTACAAACTATTGAGCATGCTATTGTGCTGCGTCATGCTGATGGGAAGTTTCTTCTCCACAGCTATGGCAGAAGTCTTTCAAGACGAGCACGGCTACTGGCACTATGAGCCAGAAGAACAGGGTAGATACTCTGATGGTGGTTATAAGATTGACAAAATCCCCCATCCTACCCTTGGCCCCGGTAAGGTTGACGGTATCCTGACAGGTGAGGAACAAGATCGTGGGAACTCTTATTCCTGATCCATGGCAGATGGTGGTGAAGACAGTGACTATATTTATATCGGCACTTGCTATAACTCCACCTATTACATTTACCACAACAATGTTATGACATCGTTGAATCAAATGAAAGCGGAAGGTTTGCTGGATGAAGATGTTGATACATCTAAAGTAACTGCCAATATCGTGAAAGTCATGTTTGGTGTAGATACCTTTGAACCCACTCTGGTTGCAGGTTGGGATCCTGTCATCATGGCTATTCATAAAGAAACCGGTGAGGCTGAAGTAATATTCCGCGAAAGTGCAATCCGCAAGGATCATCCTGAGATTTTCAAAGGTTTCCCTGGTATGCCTAGGTACAATGTCCTGTCTGGCTATCGTATGGCTGTTGAATTTGATGGTAAGCTGTATTTTGCCGGCATGGGTAACCCGCTACACTAGTCGCAGTTGACCCTCAGACAAATGAAACTGAAATTGCGTACTACAACATTGTAAGCAGTCAGGCAAAAGGCATCTCCAATGGTGTACATGGCTTGTTGGAATATGATGGCGAGCTGTTGATGTGTCTGGCGAAAGATAACTATAATGGTAACGGTGAACCCGGCGGTATCATCGTTGAAAGTGATGACCCATCTAAAGGCTTAGACACATGGCGTGTTCTTGCTGACCAGGACGACTTTGATGGTCTGCCTGCGGTTATGCAGTGTGATGGCCTGAATGGTGGCGGTATCTGGGATATCATTGAATATAACGGCGCACTGTACGTTACCGTTGTTACAGATAAGAGTATCGATGGCAAAATCAACAAGCAGGGCTTTGCGCTGTATCGTGGCGACAAGCAGCGTGACGGCGATTTTAAATGGACACAGATTGTCGGCAATAATGGTACCAGCGGCATCGGCTTTGGTATGGGCATTGACCATTCCATGTCTTGTAACATGTGGGTATATGATGGCTACCTGTATCCGGGTACCTACAATGACCCCATGCTGGATCTGGCAGAAGTTCCCGCTACCGGTAACTTTGAACTGTTGTATAATGACTTAGACCACTCTATCTATCTCTACCGTATGGATGAAGATGAAAACTTTGAACAGATCGGTGGTAAGGATGATAACCCCAATTTCCCTGAGGGTCCCATGGGTAACTTGGGCGCAGGTTTGGGCAACAATTCCAACCAGTATGTATGGCGTATGGGCGTTCACGATGATGAATTCTACATCGGCACCTATGATACAGCTACACTGACATATAACTTTACACAGATCACTGATGGTAAAGTTGCCAATATGGAATATGAAGATATTTGCGGCAGAGCGGATGTACTGAAAGCTGCTGTGGAAGAAGTTCTGGGTGAATATGCAGACGATCCCATCATGGCTTGGGTTTTGGATGAAGTATTATTCTCAGATTTTACAGCAGAGTTTTATCAGAAACTGACAGGCTTCGCAACAGAAATGTCTCCTGACGAAAACCCTGTTCCTGCATATCGTGAAATGATTGCTGATTATGAAGCATCCAAGAAAAAAGTATATGATTTTATCAACAAGGTAGGCGACTTTGACCTGCTGACAAAATATAAAGAGGTTAAAGGCGAAGAAACTTATGGCTTCTTGAGAGATATATTCAAAGACAGAATCATTCGGGAACTGAGAAACAACCTGAAAACAATCGCAGATGAAATCTTTGAAGTTCATGATAAAGTTGTTTATGATGAACTGCTGCATAATTTCGTTTACTATTTTGGTTGTAACTACTATGCAAAGCAGTCTGAAGAAGGCTTCGACTTGTTGGTATCCAACGATGGCGTGAACTTTGACGCAATCATGCGCGACGGCTTCGGTGATGGAGCAAACCATGGTCTGCGTACTATCTGCTCTACAGAGTATGGTGTATTCATGGGTACAGCAAATCCTTATTATGGTACACAGCTTTGGCTGATGTATGATGAAGATGATAAGTCTCGTTTCCCTGAAGAACCCGATGAAGAATATGACGAATACATGGTTCACTTCTACATTGCTGACGAAGAAGGCGGTAGCTATATCGTAGACGGTGAAGAAGCTAAAACTGTTGACGTTGCAGCAGAAGAAACAGAAGACAACGGCTGGTATGCTGCATTCCCCGAGACGGTTATGAACTGACCAGCTGGCGGGTCGAAGGCAAAGAAACTCAGACTTGGGATGCAGATGCATGCGAAGTTGGCGGCGTAGAATTGCTGGCAAATAAAGGTCATCTCTCCATCACACCCGTACTGGAAAAAGAATTCGTAGATCCTGTTGATCCTGATGAATGTGAACACAAATTCGGCGATTGGGAATATGATAAGAACAACCACTGGCATGAATGTTCCGAATGCGGGAAAAAGGTTGACTTTGGTGAACATGAAGAAAGCGGATGGATCGTAGACAAAGAAGCAACATCCAAGCAAGACGGCAGCAAGCATAAAGAATGCTTGGTTTGCGAATGTACCCTGGTGGAAAAACGCATTCCTGCTACCGGCGATAGCCATTCCTCTTCTTCTAATAAGAGCAAAACTTATCTGATCACTGTAGAGGAAAGCAAAAACGGTGCAGTAGTTTCCAGTCGTAAGGATGCAAAAAAAGACACTACAATTCTTTTGAATGTAGAACCCGAACAGGGCTATATGCTGAAAGACATTACTGTCACTACACGCAATGGCAAAGATGTTGAAGTGACAAAGAAAGATGCAAATCAGTTCACATTCAAGATGCCTGCTGCTAATGTAACAGTAAAAGCAAAATTCGAAAAAGCGTCTGAAATCACCCTGACAATTGATGATGTAGTTGCATGGGTATTTACAAAATACGTTACAAATGATGTTGCTCCCGAAATCAAAAATGAAAGAACTATGCTGCCTATCCGTTTTGTGGCAGAAGCTCTGGGCGGCAAGGTTGATTGGGACGATGCAACAAATACTGTTTCCATTATCAAGAGACTGTTTCAAAGTTTGTGTAAAATGAAAAAACTGATATAAGATAATGAAATG
>CALCGT010000028.1 GCA_937901125.1 uncultured Clostridia bacterium
AAGTGGTAAGGCAAAGGTCTGCAACACCTCTATCCCCGGTTCAAATCCGGGTGGCGCCTTTGAAAAGAGTCCTGATTTTGCAATAGCAAGATTGGGGCTTATTTTGTTTTCAAAAGAAATGCTTAATTGGTTTGGAAAAGAGAGAGCCTTGTTGGAAAAATGTTAGTATGATAAAATAAAGCTGGATAAAGCATTTTTCATGCAGAAAAGGATGTTGATTTATATGGATTATAAGGAAAAATTGCTGCAACTGCGAAAAAGTCAGGGCTTGACGCAGGAAGAACTGGCATAGAGGCTCTTTGTTTCCCGTACTGCCATTTCAAAGTGGGAATTGGACAGAGGTTTGCCGAATATAGAATCCTTAAAAGCTATTTCAAAATTGTTTGGTGTGACCATTGATGAGCTTCTTTCTGGAGAGGAACTATTGCAAGCTGCAGAAGAAGAAAAAGAGGAGGCACCTTGCGCCAAAGGAGAGTCGTTTTCGGACTTTTGGATTTGCTGGGTTTACTCTTTATCTTCATTCCGATGTTTGGGCAGGAACAGGGCACATATATTGTCACAGTTTCATTGCTCCATTTTCAGGCGGCAGAAGGATATATGATTCTTGCATATTGGATGATATTATCCGGTCAAATTCTGCTGGGGATTGCAGAATTGGTGTTGCAAAACAGCACAAAACTATTCTGGCAAAAAAACAGCATCCGACTTTCCTTTGGGTTTACAATTATCGGTACGCTCCTTTTTATGTTGAGTCGTCAGCCTTGGGTATCTTTTTTTATGTTTGGAATCCTCCTGATGAAAGGATATCTCAGTCAAAAGTGGCTATGATACGGAACGTAGCACGGGAAAATCGGCCTTTGATACGATTGGTACTCCCATGTGAAGGTGCAATTCTTTTGGTTTTCGCATCGCCCTGATAGAATTTTTGTGGGCGAAAAAGTCCAAAAAATCATTCAGGAGGTACGAATATGAAGATTCGTAGAATATTTTTTATGGCAGGCGGATTATTTGGCCTGTTTTTACTGCTCATGGCACTGGTGCTGAAGGTGGATGTTCAACCCATTGGGCCGGAACAATCATCGGTGGGGTTGGCATCAGTGAATCAATGGGTGCATCAAACCGTAGGAGTGCATTTGATTTGGTATGTTATTACAGATTGGCTCGGCCTTTCGGCATTGGCTGTGGCCATGGGTTTTGCGGCGCTGGGATTGATACAACTGATCCAAAGGAAAAGCTTACGCAAGGTGGATCAGGATATCCTGCTTTTGGGTCTGCTCTATATTGCGGTGATGGCAGTATATGCGTGCTTTGAATGTTTTGTTGTCAATTGGCGTCCGGTTTTGCTCAATGGTAATCTGGAAGCATCCTTTCCATCTTCTCATAGCATGATTGTTTTTTGTATTATGGCTACGGCGATGCTGCAATTTCAAAAAAGAATCTCTAATGAAAAATGGAAAAAACAATAGAATTTATATCTGTGGGAATCATTGGAGTGACCATTGCAGGACGTTTGGTTTCTGGTGTTCATTGGTTTACGGATATTTTAGCAGGGCTTTTGCTGGGAGGTGCCTTCGTTCTGCTCTACGACGGGGGGATGCAGACTGTTGGAGGAAGGGAAAAAAGCGAAGGAAAGGGAAGAACAACCGCCCCAGGGGGAAAAAGTACAAGGAAATCAGCCGAATGAAACGGAAGGATAAATCTTTTTTAATATATGATATGGTACAGGCGGCCTTTTGGGGTTGCCTGTGGCTTTGCCCTTTATGTCGGAAAAAGAAATGGAAAAAGGATTGACGAAACAAAAAAACGGGAGTATACTAATAGCAATCGCATATGGTGCCATAGCCAAGTGGTAAGGCAAAGGTCTGCAACACCTCTATCCCCGGTTCAAATCCGGGTGGCACCTTTGGAAGTCCTGATTGAAAGATCAGGACTTTTTTTATGCAGAATAATGCCATGGAGGGGCAACCAGATAGGGCACTGAAAGTGCAGCGAATAGGAAACACTGGTCCCAAATAGACAATTAAAATATAATATTTAGACAACTATCGAAATGTTCTTGACAGGGAAAGGGATATATGATATCATTTAGACGAATATCTAAATGATGAAAGGGGAAGAGTATGGGTTTACAGGAAACGCTAAAAGCCATTAGTGACCCCAGCCGCAGAGAAATTTTAGATATATTGAAGGATGGGCAAAAGACCGCGGGAGAGATTGGCGCACATTTCGATGCCACTGGTGCCACCATATCCCATCACCTATCTATTTTGAAGCAGGCGGGACTGATATCTGATGAGAAAAAGGGAAAATATATTTATTATGAGTTGAATATGTCCGTATTCGAGGAAATTTTAAGCTGGATCACAGCTTTGACTGGAGGGAAAGAAAAATGAAAGGAACAGGAAAACGAATCGCAATGGTGATCTTCAGTATATTGCCCTTGTTGATGGTGCTGGCAGTCTATAACAAGTTGCCGGAGTTGGTGCCGTTGCAGTGGAATTCAGAGGGAGTAAGCAGATATGAGAAAAAATGGGAGTTATTCCCACTGGCGGGAATGAATCTTCTTTTTGGTATTTTAATGCCCCTTTTTGCAAAAATCGACCCAAAAAGAAAAAACTATGAACGATTCCAGAAAACCTATGACTGGTTTATTTTGTGGCTGCTAGGATTCATAACGATACTGATGGGGCTGACCCTTGTGGAAACCATGCACCCGGGGGTGATGAATATTCCAAAGATAGTCTGCTGCATGGTGGCATTGCTGTTTATTTTTATCGGGAATATGATGCCAAAGGTAAAGCAGAATTATTTTACAGGGGTAAAAACGCCCTGGGCATTGAGCAATGATGTGGTCTGGAACAAAACCCAGCGGCTGGGCGGCAAAGCCTTCTTTTTTGGTGGTATTTTGATGCTGATTGCTACCCTTGCCGTAACGGAAGATATCCTGAAAGGGATTGTGATTGCAATAACAGTCTTTATTTGTTTGGTACCGACAGTGATGAGTTATGTATGGTATCAGCAAGAGATGCGAAAAAGCGAAGAATGATGCAAAGGAATGTATCTCAATTATGAAATTTGAGGTACATTTGCTGTATAAAGTATACAAAAGGTGTTTTCGGATGAGCAAGTTCACAAAAATACATTTTTGCCTTTCCTTCTTTGGTTTTATAAGATATACTAGAATTGGTTAAGTATTGGCATTTCATATGCTGGTAGTACTTGGAAAAAGGGCGTGGGGATATTTCTCTTCTGATTGGAAAAGACGGTCAATCCCTTGCAGCAAGCTGGTCTTTTGGCACTTTTAGCGCAATGCTGATGATGCAGAAATGCTGCGAAGCCCGTTAATGGAAAGGAGAAAAGATATGCTGAAGGAAAATAAGACTTTTGTCATCGGTCACAAGAACCCCGATACAGATTCCATCTGTTCTGCCATTGCCTATGCGGCACTGAAAAACAAAACAGAGGAAGGTTCTTTTGAGGCAAAAAGAGCTGGCGAAGTGAATAATGAAACAAAATACGTACTGGACTTTTTCGGTGTGGAAACACCTGAATTCATCTCCCATGTGGGCACACAGGTGAAGGATGTTACCATCAAGCCTACACCCGTGCTGACCCATGATATTTCCATCAAAAATGCATGGAATACAATGAGAGACCTGCAGGAATCCACCATGCCCGTGGTAGATGAGGGAAGACTGGAGGGTATCATTTCTGTTAAGGATATTGCTACAGCCAATATGGATATCTATGAAACACGTATCCTTGCCATGTCTCGTACAAAATATACAAATGTACTGGATGCCATTGATGGTACGATGATTGTAGGGGATCCTGAGGAGGAAATTACAAAGGGCAAGATTCTGATTGGGGCAGCAAACCCTGACCTGTTGGAAAATTATGTGGAAGACGGCGATATGCTGTTGACAGGAAACCGTTTTGAAAATCAGCTTTGCGGGATTGAAATGAATGCAGGCTGTATCGTAATCTGCATGGGTGCACCTGTTTCCAAGACTATCCAGAAGCTGGCTCGGGAAAATAACTGCAAGATCATCAGTACGCCCCATGATACCTATATGGTGGCAAGATTGATCGCCCAGAGTGCTCCTGTCCGCTATTTTATGAGAAAAGAAAACCTGATTACCTTTGGGTGTAATGATTTTATCACAGATATCAAAAGCACACTGGCGAAAATTCGGCACAGAGATTTCCCTGTTTTGGATGGGGAGGGAAATTATTGTGGGATGCTTTCCCGCCGCTCTCTGATGGATATGACCAGCAAAAAAATCATTATGGTAGACCATAACGAAAAATCTCAGGCGGTAGATGGCATTGACGAAGCGGAGATTTTGGAGATTATCGACCATCACCGTCTGGGCAGCTTGGAAACCACTATGCCTGTATATTTCCGCAACCAGCCTGTAGGCTGTACTGCCACCATCGTGTACGACCTGTATCAGGAAAATAACGTGGAAGTAGAACCTAAGATTGCAGGGCTGCTTTGCTCTGCCATCCTGTCCGATACGCTGATGTTCCGCTCTCCCACTTGTACTGCCAAGGATAAAAAGGCGGCGGAAGAGCTGGCAGCTATCGCAGGCATTGAAATTCAGGACCATGCAGAAAAGATGTTCCGGGCAGGCAGCAGTCTGGCAGATAAAACACCAGAAGAAATTTTCTATCAGGACTTTAAGAAGTTCAGCGGCAGCGGTGTGAATTTCGGGGCAGGCCAGATTTCCTCCATGGACAGAACGGAATTGGAACAGCTGCGTCCTCAGATTGCGGCGTATATGGAGGGAGCAGTGAAAAAGGGAGATATGCTTTTCTTCCTGCTAACCAATATCCTGACAGAATCTTCTGATTTGGTATTCGTGGGCGAAGGGGCAAAAGAATTGGTGGAAACTGCCTTTGGCCCTGCTGAGGAAAACTGGGTGCATGTGCCCGGTCTGGTTTCCAGAAAGAAACAGTTTGTACCCAACGTATTGCAGGCATTGCAGCAGTAAGATAGAGGAAGCCCTATGAAGAATTATAAAATCGTTTTGGCTTATGACGGCACTCGCTACAACGGCTGGCAAAAGCAGGGTAATACAGATAATACCATACAGGAAAAACTGCAACGTATCCTGAAAGAGATCTGCGGACAGGAAATGGAGGTTTTCAGCTCTGGCAGAACGGATGCGGGCACCCATGCCACGGGGCAGGTCATGAATTTTCGTATGGATTGGAAAGGCACGGCGGAAGAACTGCTGGATGCTTTCAATGAAAAACTGCCAGAGGATATCGCAGGGCTTTCCATCGAGGAAATGCAGCCCCGTTTCCACAGCAGACTCAGCGCCAAGGCGAAGCATTATTCCTATACCATCTGGAAAAGCAAACGCTCTCCTGTATTCGAAAGGAAATATGTGTTCCGCTGCGAAGCAGATTTAGATATTGCTGCCATGAAACAGGCGGCAGCAGCCTTTATTGGCGAGCATGACTTTAAAAGCTTTTGTGCCAATAAGCGGATGAAAAAATCTACTGTGCGAACCATTTACGATATTTGCTTCGAAGAAACGAAAGATAAGCTGACACTGCATTTTTACGGAAACGGCTTCCTTTACCAGATGGTGCGTATCCTGACAGGTACTCTTATCGAAGTAGGAGAAGGAAAAAGGAAAGTCGCCGAAATGGAAGCTATCCTGCAGGCAGAAAGCCGGGAAGCGGCAGGCTTTACAGCCCCCAGCCGTGGCTTGTTCCTGCGGGAAGTGTTTTATGAAGAATGGGAAGGCAAGGAAGAAAAATGATTCGAGTTTCCGAACTGAAACTGCCTATCGAAGGCAGCCAAAGGGCATTGGAAAAGAAGCTGGCGAAGGTTTTGCGAGTTCCTGTGGAGGAGATCAAAGGCTATCGCATCTTCAAACGTTCTTTGGATGCCAGAAAAAAAGACAACATCCATTATGCCTATGTGGTGGATGTGGAAGTGAAAAATGAAAAGAAGATTTTAGAGAAAAATCGAGATAAAAATATCTCTAAAACCCCTGATCTGGCTTATCGCATGATGAAAGGGCAGACCATGCCTGCAAAACGTCCTGTTGTGGTTGGCTTTGGCCCTGCGGGGATGTTTGCGGGAGTGTTGCTGGCGGAAATGGGTCTGTGCCCTATTGTGCTGGAACGGGGCGGTGATGTGGACAGCCGCAAGGAAGCCGTTGACTGCTTCTGGAACACAGGCAAGCTGGACACAGAAAACAATGTGCAGTTTGGGGAAGGCGGGGCAGGCACTTTTTCTGATGGGAAGCTGACCACCCGTATCAAAGACCCTCGCTGCCGAAAGGTACTGGAGGAAATGGTGGATGCCGGTGCGCCTGAGGAAATCCTCTATGATGCGAAACCCCATATCGGTACGGACTTGCTCTGTGGTGTGGTGAAGCATATTCGGAAAAAAATTATTTCTTTGGGTGGGGAAGTGCGCTTCTTTGCCAAGGTGACAGGCTTTGCATGGAACGGCGGTCAAATCAAGGCGGTTCTTCTGAAAGACGGCGAAAGGATCGAAACAGACGATGTGGTGCTGGCCTTGGGGCATAGTGCCAGAGATACCTTTGAACTGCTTCATGCAGAGGAATTTGCCCTGGAACAGAAGCCCTTTGCCATGGGGGTGCGCATCGAACATCCTCAGAAAATGGTAGATGCAGCCCAGTATGGGGAAGCGGCCCATAAACTGCCTGCGGCGGATTATCGCCTGACCTATACCACCTCCAAGGGCAGAGGGGTCTATACCTTCTGTATGTGTCCCGGGGGCTATGTGGTGGCGGCGGCTTCCGAGGAGGGAAGGTTGGCGGTCAATGGCATGAGCGAACATGTCCGTGACGGTAAAAACGCCAATTCTGCATTGCTGGTGCAGGTATTTCCCGAGGATTTTGGCAGCGACCATCCTTTGGCGGGAATGTATTTCCAGAGAGAATTGGAAGAAAAAGCCTTTCAGGCTGGAGGCAGCGATTACACTGCCCCTGTGCAGCGGGTGGGCAGTTTCCAGAAAACAGGAACTGCATCTGCATCGGAAGTAGAAGCTACCTATCGACCTGCTGTCAAAGAAAGCGATATGGATGAAATTTTCCCCGTATTTATGACAGAAGCATTGCGAGAAGCTCTGCCTGCCATGGGCAGAAAATTGAAGGGCTTCGATAGGGAGGATGCCTTGCTGACTGCAGTAGAAAGCCGCAGTTCTTCTCCTATCCGCATCCTGCGGGATGAAACAGCCATGAGCCTGAAAAAGGCAGGCGTTTACCCTGCGGGAGAAGGTGCTGGATATGCCGGCGGTATCGTTTCTGCGGCGGTGGATGGCATTTATGTGGCGGAAAAGATTGTCGAAAAATATGGTTGGAAGAAATAAAAAAAGCAGACTCATTTAGTAGGTTCCGCTTAAGAAAACATTGATTTTTTGATTTGTTGATTTCTTAAGCGGAACTGCTAGCGACATTCTTTAGAAGAAAACGAACATTGAAAAAGAATAAAAGGGATGAATCCTTATATTTTAAGGATTTATCCCTTTTTCATGTTTTCTTCTAAGGATGCGCCATTGAGTTTGCTTTTGAGTTTTAAAGGGTCTTTTGTAAAAGAACGACACCAAAGGTGCGATCCAGTTTATATCCAATTTCTTTTAATTCACCGACAACAGTAAAGCCATGTTTCTGATGGAAAGTAAGACTGCCTTCATTTTCTGAGGAGACCTCAGCAATCAGGTGGCGAATTCCCATGGCCTTGGCTTTTTCCTCCAATTTGGCGAAGCAAAGGGAACCAATGTCCTTTCCGGTGCTACCCTCTGCCAGAAAGTAAGTTATACTGGCGGCGGATCAGAAGGTAGGGAAGGGACTATAGGCGCTGAGTTGGCAAAAGCCAACAATGGAACCACTTTCCTCATCTTTACAGATATAGGAGGGATAGCCCTCTGCTTTTTTAGGAGCATTCCGAAAAATGGCTCAGGCAAAGGGTTGGAAGGAAAGGCCGCAGTACCTGTTTTGATGTGATAATTGAAAATTTCCATGATGGGTGTCTGATGTTCCATGGTCATAGGTTCAAATTGGATTTTCATAGAGATACCGCCTTTCTTTTAAAGCTCATTTCACTGATACGATAATATTTGCGCCTGTGGCATTATCGGTGGTATACCCGAAGGTAAAACCATCCCCTTCGTTGAGGCTGTTGATGATCTTGCCTGCGGCAGATTCGGAATCAAACTGAAATGCCTGGATGCTGCCATCGGGCAGAGTTACTTCTACCGTATGGGAATCGGACAGGCCGTTGAACACAGCTGTTATGGTTTCATCAGGTGTGATTGTGCTGCTGCCATTTTCGTCAGGGGCATCTTCTTTGATCTGTTTCATGGAAGAAACGCTGCAAAGATATAGAGGATTTTTGATTCCTTCAGAGAAGGTGTTTCGGATCAATGTTACGTCCCATGCGGCGATGAGTTCTTCTGTTTCAGCGCGAGACCACAGCTCCGCCACCAGGGAATAGCCGTCTTCCGTTTCTTCTACATTGGTCAGACGCATTTCAGATGCGCCAATATCCCCGCGGGAAAGGAAATAAGCATCTTCATCGGGATCATAGGAAACATTACCTTTCATGATAGAGGGCAGATCCATCAGACCATCGTATGTACTGAACAATGCAATGGCATGTTCTTCCATCACTGTCTTGGGAACCTTCAGCTGATACGTCTTGGGAACTTCTTCCACCAGTTCATGCTCCAGACCATAGGCCCCTGCGAAGTAGTAGAGGGCAGTCCAGAAGAAATCGGGGTTTTCGGGTTCATATTCCATATCATTTTCCAGCATACACCTTGCCAGAGCGTCGATGGGGGCTTCCATGGAAGCGACCGCTTCTTTTGCAGAAGGGGTGGGCGTTTCTTCCTCTTTGCCGTTGCAGGCTACCAGTCCCAGTGCCATGGTGCAGGCAAGGAAAAGTGCAAGTAGTTTTTTCATTTTATATTCCTCCTTTTCGGTTGCATCCTTTTTTAGATGGATTTCTTCTTTATAACAGTATAACTTATCTTTTTGAATAATCCATAACAAAAATCTTTCAAAATTATGAAGATTGGGTCTTTTTTCGCGCACAAAGACAATGGCAGACCGCATAATATGGGAAAAAGGCTTTACCGCAGGCGAAAAAAATGCTATAATCAGTCGATAATGCCTTTCTATGCTCAAAAAGAAAGGCGGCTTCCGATCAGTCATTTCAAGGGAAAGGAAGGTTTACAGGTCATTTAAGCGCCAGAGCCGCAGATCGGGCGGCTGACGAGGCAGGAGTTTATCGAAAATTCGGCGGATGCTCCTCGCCCTTTCGTTCAGGGACGCAGGCCTTTTTACAAAATGGAGCGGTCAACACTCCTGACAAAAGAAAGGCAACGGACGAATAAAAGGGGGGTGGAATATGAGAACCTTTTGGTCTTTCTGCAAAGAAAGACTGCAAAAGCATCGAAAAAGCCGAAGTTTGCACCAGTTGCAAGGAAGAAAGCGCAGGCGTGCCGGAAGGGACACGGCGAGCAATTCTGACGTAGCAAATGGTGTGAAGTTACGTTTTTATCGACGAAGGTTCTCCTGTGATACTCGCCTAAACATGGAGGTAGAAAATTATGTGCGGAATCGTAGGATATATTGGTAACGACCAGGCCATTCCCGTATTGTTGAACGGCCTGTCCAAGCTGGAATACCGTGGGTATGACTCTGCAGGTATTTCCGTATATGAAGATGGTATCCGTACCATCAAGGTAAAAGGCAGGCTGGCAGGTCTGACGGAGAAGCTGAAAAAGGAAAAACAGAAATCTTCCCATATCGGTATCGGTCACACCCGCTGGGCGACCCATGGGGAACCCAGCGAAACAAACAGCCATCCCCACAACAGCCAAAATGGCAAAATTTCCGTGGTACACAATGGTATCATCGAAAACTATCTGGAACTGAAGGAAATGCTGAAAAAAGAAGGCTATATCTTCAAATCTGAAACAGATACCGAAGTGGTAGCCCATCTGTTTGAATATCTGTATGATGGCGATATGATCTCCACCACAAGAAAGCTGCTGGAAAAGATCCGCGGTGCATATGCTCTGGGTATCATGTGTAGCGACCATCCCGATACACTGGTGGCAGTGCGCCAGGGCAGCCCTTTGCTGGTTGGTCTGGGGAAAGGGGAGAACTATATCGCTTCCGATATTCCCGCTCTGCTGGAATATACAAGAGACTATTACCTGCTGGATGAGCATGAGATTGCAGTGCTGAAAAACGACGGCGTGAAGCTGTACGCTCTGGACGGCAGTGAGATCAAAAAAGAGATTTATCATGTGACATGGGATATCGATGCAGCGGAAAAAGGCGGTTATGACTACTTCATGATGAAGGAGATCATGGAACAGCCCGAAGCCCTGAAAAAGACCATCCAGCCCCGTATGACAGAAACAGATATCAAGCTGGATGAAATTTCCCTGACAGAAGAAGAGATCAAAAACTGCGGACGCATCCATATTGTAGCCTGCGGCAGTGCCATGCACGCCGGTATCGTTGGCAGATATGTGATTGAGGAAACATGCCGTATCCCCGTTGAGGTGGATATTGCTTCTGAATTCAGATACAGAAACCCTATCCTGAATAAAGGGGAACTTTGCATCATCATCAGCCAGAGCGGTGAAACAGCCGATACACTGGCTGCTCTGAGAGAAGCAAAGAAACAGGACGTAAAGGTTTTGGCTATTGTAAATGTGGTAGGCAGCTCTATCGCCAGAGAAAGTGATGATGTCATCTACACATGGGCTGGTCCTGAAATTGCTGTTGCCACAACAAAAGGCTACACCACACAGATGTCTGTGCTGTATATGATTGCTCTGTATTTTGCAAAGGTGCGGGGCACCATGGCGGAAGATGCTTACAAAGCAGCAGTGGAAGAACTGCGTACTCTGCCGGAACATACAGCAGAAGTGCTGAAGGTGGATGCAAAAATGGCGGAGATTGCAAAGAGCTATGCCCAGTGTGAAAATGCATTCATCATCGGTCGTGGTCTGGACTATGCAGTAGCGATGGAATCTTCCCTGAAGCTGAAGGAAATTTCCTATATCCATAGCGAAGCTTACGCTGCAGGGGAATTGAAGCATGGCACCATTTCCCTGATCGAAGAAGGTACTTTGGTCGTTGCCATTGCCACGCAGGAGAGCCTGCTGGAAAAAACAGTCAGCAATGTGAAGGAAGTCAAAGCCAGAGGTGCCAAGGTGCTTGCCATTGCGGCAGAAGGCTGCACTGCCATTGAAGATGTGGCAGACGAAGTGGTTTATCTGCCTAAGGGGAATAACCTGTTCACCAGCTCCTATAATGTGCTGCCTATGCAGTTGTTTGCATATTATATTGCAGTGGAACGAGGCTGTGATGTGGATAAACCCAGAAATCTGGCAAAATCCGTGACAGTTGAATAAGAAAGACGGAACAAATCAAGAGGGCATTTTGCCCTCTTTTTTGCATAGAAATAGACAGAGAGGGACAGGCAGAAAAAGGATGTTTGTATAGGCTAACAAAAGTTAGCGTAAATGAACTTGTTGCATTGACAGGCAAGAATTAGCCGTGGTATACTCATTTTTGGAATCATTTGTGATTGAGAAAAACTTTCAGCTTATGCTGAATTTGCTTAGAATAGAGGGATTAGAATGACATTGAATGAACTTCCCATTGGGAAAGAAGCAGTCATTACGAAGGTTGGTGGCGAAGGGGCTTTGCGCTGCCGTCTCTTGGATATGGGTATTATTCCCAAAACAAAAGTGACGGTAACGAAGGTAGCCCCCATGGGTGATCCTATCGAACTGCGTTTGCGGGGATATACCCTGACCATCCGTATCGATGACGCAAAAAATATTGAAGTGAAAGCGGGGGAAGCGGAATGATCTTTGCATTGGCAGGCAATCAGAACTGCGGGAAAACGACCCTCTTCAATCAACTGACAGGCTCTAATCAGCACGTAGGGAACTTTCCCGGCGTAACTGTAGACCAGAAAGTGGGGGAAGTGCGTGAGGAAAAGGGCTGTTCCGTGGTGGATCTGCCCGGGATTTATTCTATCCGCCCCTATACCAGCGAGGAAATTGTAACAAGGGACTTTATTTTGAATGAAAAGCCTGACGGTATCATCAATATCGTTGATGCGACAAACATTGAAAGAAACCTGTACCTGACCCTGCAGCTCATTGAAATGCACATTCCCATGGTGCTGGCACTGAACATGATGGACGAGGTACGCAGCAATGGCGGCACCATCGACATCAGCAAAATGAGCGAGGAATTGGGCATCCCCGTTGTTCCCATCAGTGCCGTAAAGAACGAAGGGATCGATGAGCTGTTGCAGATAGCTATACGGGTGGCGAGAGGGAAGGAATACCCAAAGGTATACGATTTCTGCCCTTCCGGCCCTGTTCACCGCTGCATCCATTCCGTATGTCATCAGATCGAAGACCATGCGGAGCGGGCGGGCATTTCCGCTCGTTTTGCAGCCACAAAGCTCATCGAGGACGACCCTTCTATTGCGGAAAAGCTGGACTTGAGCCAGAATGAACTGGAATTGGTAGAGCATAGTATCATCCAGATGGAAGAGGAGCACGCTATGGATAGAAATGCTGCCTTGGCAGACATGCGGTATGACTTTATCGAAAAGGTTTGTAGGGCTACGGTCATCAAGCCTCAGGAAAGCAAGGAACATATCCGCAGTGTCAAAATCGACAATATCCTGACTGATAAGGTTTTGGCGATTCCCATTTTCATCGGGGTCATGTTTCTGGTATTTTATCTGACCTTTAATGTAATTGGCTCTTTTTTGAGCGACCTTCTGGCGGCAGGCATCGATGCTATCACGGCCGTGGTGGATCGAGGGCTGGCGGCTTACGGCATCAACCCTGTAGTACATAGCCTGCTGATTGATGGTGTATTTGCCGGAGTGGGCAGTGTATTGAGTTTCCTGCCCATCATCGTAGTGCTGTTTTTCTTTCTTTCCATTCTGGAAGATACAGGATATATGGCGAGAATTGCCTTTGTAATGGACAAGTTGCTGCGAAAGATTGGCCTTTCCGGCAGAAGCATCGTGCCCCTCTTGGTGGGCTTTGGCTGCACCGTTCCTGCGGTCATGGCAACGAGAACATTATCCTCCGACAGAGACAGACGCATGACCATCATGCTGACACCCTTTATGAGCTGCTCTGCAAAGATTCCCATTTATGCGGTATTTGCGGCGGCATTTTTCCCGAAGTATGCGGCACTGGTGATGATTGGGCTGTATGCAGCGGGCATCATCGTGGGTATTATCGTTGCGCTGCTCATCGGAAAAACGGTATTCCGAGGGAAACCTGTTCCTTTCGTTATGGAACTGCCCAACTATCGTTTCCCCTCTGCAAAAAGCGTACTGCTCCTGATGTGGGATAAGGCGAAGGATTTCCTGCAGAGAGCTTTTACCGTTATTTTTGTAGCAACGGTCATCATCTGGTTCCTGCAGAGCTTTGACAGCCGTTTGAACGTGGTAACAGATAGTGCGGATAGCCTGCTGGCGATGCTGGGCCATTGGCTGGCACCTATCTTTGTCCCTTTGGGCTTCGATGACTGGCGTATCCCCACAGCTTTGATTACGGGCTTTTCTGCGAAGGAAGCCGTTGTCAGCACATTGGGTGTTTTGACGGGTACTTCTATGGAAACACTGAGCCCTGCTCTGAGCGGCTTATTTACCCCTATTTCTGCTATCAGCTTTCTGGTGTTCACACTGCTGTATACCCCTTGTATGGCGGCAATGGCAGCGGTAAGAAGAGAATTGGGCAGCAATGCCTTGGGTTTGGGTGTTGCAGTGCTGCAATGTGTGGTAGCATGGATTGTTGCTTTTGTTGTATATCAGGGATTGAGCCTGATTTTATAAAGAGGTGAGGAAATGAGTATTTTTGATTATCTCATCCTGGGTGCGGTTTTGGTGGCGTTGATTGCTGCGATTCGCTTTATAAAAAAGAATGGCACAGGCTGTGGTGGCTGTACCGGTGATTGCAGCAGCTGCAGCAAAAAAAGATAAATGAAATTGGACTCCGGAGAATTTCCGGAGTTTTCTTTTTGAAAAAAAGATTGACACCGAAAGTTAGCTGTGGTAAACTTCTAGAAGAATTAGCTAAAGCTAACTGAAAGGGAGTGTGTGCGTATGAACTTAACGACTGCAAAAGAAGGAGAAGAATACACAATCAGAGGAATTGCAACGGATGATGAAGAGATGGACGCATTCCTTTTTTCTTTGGGATGCTACAGCGGCGAACCCATCACGGTGATCTCTCATCTGAAGGGCGGCTGTGTCGTTTCTATCAAGGATGGCAGATATACCATCGACAATCTTTTAGCAGAAGCAATCATTGTATAAGTGGTGAATGTTTTCACCACATATATTTTGCCTTGTAGTTAGTTGATGCTAATAATGCTTGGTAATAATCATAAGTAGTCAAACGAAGAACGATTATATTTCTAGGAGGAATTCAAAATGAGAATTGCTTTAACGGGGAACCCAAACAGTGGGAAAACCACCATGTACAACGTACTGACCGGTAGAAACGAACGGGTTGGTAACTGGGCAGGCGTTACGGTAGATAAAAAAGAAAGCCTGATCAAAAAGAACTTTTATGAGGGGGAAGAACTGATCGCAGTGGATCTGCCCGGTGCCTATTCTATGTCTCCTTTTACATCGGAGGAAAGCATCACTAGCAGCTATGTGAGAAATGAGAATCCAGATGTCATCATCAATATTGTGGACGCCACAAATCTGAGCCGTTCTCTGTTCTTTACCACACAGCTTCTGGAGCTGGGCATCCCTGTGGTAGTTGCCCTGAACAAAAGTGATGTGAATGAAAAGAAAAATACACAGATCAATACGGAATTGCTCTCCGCAAAGCTGGGCTGCCCGGTTATCAAAACAGTTTCCACAATCTCCAGTGATAAAGGCTTGGCAGAATTGGTGAAAACAGCAGCACTTTTGAAGGGAAAAGAACAGAAAGCACCTTATGATGAGGGAGATATCGACCTGACAAACAAGGAAGCGGTGGAAGCTGCTGACAGAAGCCGATTTACATTCGTAAACGATATCGTAAAAGCTGTTGAAACAAGAAAAGTACTGACAAAAGAAAAGAACAGTCAAGATAAACTGGATGGCATCCTGACAAACAGATGGCTGGGTATCCCCATCTTTGCAGTCATTATGTTCCTGGTATTTGATATTTCCCAATCCTCCGTTGGCCCTATGATTGCAGATGCTCTGGTAGGCTGGATAGAAGGCTTCCAAGAATTTGCGGCAGGCATGGCGGAAAATGCCTCTCCTTTCATGCAGGCTTTGCTGGTGGATGGTATCATCGGCGGCGTAGGTGCTGTTGTTGGGTTCCTGCCTTTGGTCATGGTTATGTATTTCCTGATTGCGTTGCTGGAAGATTGCGGTTACATGGCTCGTGTTAGTGTTGTACTGGATCCTATTTTCAAGAAAGTTGGTCTGTCCGGGAAATCCGTGATTCCTTTCGTTATCGGTACAGGCTGTGCCATCCCCGGTGTTATGGCTTCCAGAACCATCCGAAACGAAAGAGAACGCAGAGTAACAGCAATGCTGACACCCTTTATGCCCTGTGGTGCGAAATTGCCTGTCATTGCTTTATTTGCAGGGGTATTTTTTGCAGATGCTTCCTGGGTGGGCACACTGATGTATTTCGTAGGCATCGTGCTGATCTTCTTTGGGGCGCTGCTGGTAAATAAGATCGCAGGGCACAAGGTAAGAAAGTCCTTCTTTATTATGGAATTGCCTGAATATAAAATGCCTAGCCTGAAGAGAGCCTTCCTGTCCATGTGCTCCCGTGGGAAAGCCTATATCGTCAAAGCCGGCACCATCATTCTGGTATGCAATACAGTTGTACAAATCATGCAGACTTTCAACTGGCAACTGCAGGTGGTAGAAGAAGGCATGGCACACACTTCTATTTTAGCGACTATCGCTTCTCCCTTTGCGATTTTGATGATTCCTTTGGGCTTTGGCGTATGGCAGTTGGCAGCAGCTTCTATTACCGGTTTTATCGCAAAAGAAAACGTAGTTGGTACATTGGCGGTTGTGTATGGTATCTCTAATTTTATCGATACAGAAGAACTGGCTCTGATGGGTGGTGCCGGTGAAGTTGCAGCAGTGATGGGCTTGACAAAAGCCGCTGCGTTGGCGTATCTGATGTTCAACCTGTATACCCCTCCCTGCTTTGCAGCCATGGGTGCCATGAATGCAGAGATCAAAGATAAGAAATGGCTGGCAGGCGGCATTGCTTTGCAGTTCGCAACAGGCTTTACGGTAGCATTTTTTGTATACCAGATAGGCACATTGCTGACAGAAGGAACTTTAGGGACAGGTTTCGTTCCCGGCTTGGTCGCAGTGGCAGTGATCGTGGCAATCATCGTTGGTCTGATTCGGAAAGCAAACAGAAACATCGCAGCGGAATATGGGCTGCATGGCACAGCAAAAAGTGTATAAGGAGTTTTCAGCATGGCAAATTTTATTATTGCAGCAGTTGTTCTGATTATGGTGGGAGCAGCAATCCATTATATTCGAAAACAGAAAAAACACGGTGCAGTCTGCATCGGCTGCCCCTCCTCATGCAATTGTGAGAAAAAGCAGGGCGGCGGATGCGGCTGTCATGACAAAGGATAAAGTAACCATGGAAAGTCGTTCTTAGAAATAAGAACGGCTTTTTTGTGTTCCGCAGATTTCGGCGGGAAGGAGGGGGTGGATCTTCAGGAAAAATGTCTATACGAAAAAACCGAGCCTTTTTCAGACCCGGTTTCTTCATTAGAGAGATAATAGAGGAGTTAATAAGAGTTTCATTGAGGAGTTGTATAAGAAAGCATCTGATTTCAGATGTTTTCTATCGAGTTTAATAGGCTGCGAAGCCTTCGCCATAGGCGTTGCACTGTACTTTTGCATCACCTTCGGGGAAGCCATTGACGATCAGACCTTTGGCATACAGGTTTGCACCTGCTTTTACAGTTCTGTCTGCCCAATCCCGCATCCACTGCTCATCGCCCCAGCCGTAGGAACCAAACAGAGCAACTTTCTTGCCCTTCAGGCTGCCTTCGATGGATGAAAAGAAGGGCTCAAATGCTGTTTCTTCCAGCATTTCATCGCCCATGGCAGAGCAGCCCAAAGCGATCTTGTCATAGTCTGCCACGTTGCCTGTGAATTTATCTACGGAGAAGAGTTCTGTATCTTCGCCCATAGCCGCGGCGATGGCTTTTGCCATTGCTGCGGTGTTACCTGTACCACTCCAATAAATGACTGCGTTTTTCATGTTGTTACGCCTCCTAATCTTGTTAGTTTTTATATGCAAACAGCTGCATAGGCGCATATGGGTGTCAAAAGGGACACGATGCTGGCCCCGGCGGCTGCTTGTTTCATAAGCCTGTTTCTGCATCTGGCATAGCTGCGGAAGGTACGAAGGGCGGCTTTGCCGTCGCCGTATACCTTCCAGTCGCCCACCAGCTTATAATTGCGGCCCTTTTCCCGGATGAAAGCGAAAACGTCTTCTGGGGGATAGCCAAAAAAGAAGCCGATCTCATGGGGAAAATCATTCCCCTCCAGAATATGCTGCCGCAGGGTGCAGAGACAAGCGTCAAAGGATGCTTCTTCTCCAACCTCTGGGGGATAGCCCTCCTGAATGAGAAAGGCTTTCACAGCAGGCTGTCTCAGATATTGCAGGAGCATATCCTTGCGATAGATGAGCAGGTATACTCTCTGCTGGCGGCTGTAGAGATATTCTACAGAGATGCCAAGGGGGGATAGTTCCTTTCTGTATGATTCGATTTCCTTTCGATAGTCTTTCAAGCGGCTGATAGGAAAGGAAAAGAGATTTGCCTGTTTCCTGCCCAAAAGAGCAGGGGAGGCATAGTAAAGCATTTTTTCTTCAAAATCGGACATAAATACCTCTATAAGTTAGCTATAGCTAATCGCATGATATTAAGATGCACAATACAGGCTAAGGATACGCTTCAAGGCAGAAGAAGAACTGCTATGGCTGCGTTCGATGGCAATATTGTTTCGTTCTGCTTCCTGCACTGCGCCATTTGCCATAATATGGGAAACGGTGCTGGTGAAAAGGATGATGAGGTCTGCCTGACCGATCTGCCCTTTGAAATTGCCGGGAAGCTGGGTAAAAACCTTACCCTTACAGTTGAATTTTTTACAGATATCCATATATTGACGAACCATTCTGTCATGGCCTCCTACGATGACGACGCTCATGGGATGACCTCCTTTTTTGATTTTAGTTAGTTACAACTAACTATATGCATCTAAGATACCATAGGAAAAAATAGATGTCAAGGAACGCAGAGGAAATTTATATGAAAAAGGTTTTCAAAAAGATCGGATTCATATTTTTACTGGAATCAGGGAAACTAAGGGAAATGATTTTTTGGGAGGTCGAGAAGATGATCGAAAGAAAAGTGATCTTGAAGAATAAAACAGGGCTTCATGCCCGACCGGCATCGGAAGTGGTAGCCTATGCGAAACAGCTGCCCTGTAAAGTCTACATTTCCCACAACGGGAAAAAGGCGGCGGCAGACAGTATCCTGCAGCTGTTGACCTTAGGAGCAAAGGAAGGCAGCGAACTAATGCTTTCTGCCGAGGGGGAAGGGGATAAACATTCCGTAGAAAAGCTGGAAGCTTTTCTGAATATTCTGGAGGGATGAGTATGGAAGAGATCAGAGCGGAGCAGCGGGCATCTAAGGGCGTGGCAATGGGTCTGGCTTTTTTGGTACAACCGCCGGATTTGGTGGCAGAGCATATAGAGATTGAAGAACCCGAACAAGAAAGGGAAAAAGCAGCTTTTCGACGGGCAATGGAGCAGACTAGGGATGCCCTTCGCCCTCTGGCAAGGACAAATCCGATTTTTGCCGCCCATCTGGATATGGCGGAGGATGATACGCTGATTTTGGGGGTAGAAGAAAAAATTGAGAAAGGAAAAAATGCACAGTGGGCTTTGGAGGAGCAGATGGAAGAGACCTGTGGTCTGCTGGAAAGCCTGGAGGATGCTTATTTGCGGGAGCGGGCGGCGGATGTGAGAGACGTTTGCCGACGTATTATGGCATTTTTGAAGGGTATCGATGATAACCCTTTTCGGAATATCAAAGAAAAAGTCATCCTTTTTGCAGAGGAACTGAATCCTTCCGATACGGCGAAGATGGATTTTCGCTATATCAAAGGCATGGTGACAGCCAAGGGCGGCAGCACCAGCCATGTGGCAATTTTGGCGCGAAGCTTAGAAATTCCTGCTTTGCTGGGGTTGGAGGACATTTTGGACAAGGTACAGGCAGGGGAGGAGGTCATTCTGGATGGGAATGAAGGACTTCTTTTGTTATCTCCTGATGCCCTGACAAAGCAGGACTATACCCAAAAGCAGGAAGCAGAGCGGGAATTGAAGCGCAAGCTGAAGGAAATGAACCGTCTGCCTGCGGTGACAACCGATGGACGGAAGGTGCATCTCTATGCCAATGTGGGCAGTCTGAAGGATGTGGAAGCGGCGAGAAAGCATGGGGCGGAAGGGATCGGCCTGTTCCGCAGCGAATTCTTGTATATGGAAAGCAGTCGTTTCCCAACAGAACAGGAGCAGTTTGAAATATACAAAAAAGCGGCAGAGATATTGAAGAAACCCATTACCATCCGCACTTTGGATATTGGTGGGGACAAAAATTTGCCTTATTATCAGTTTGAAAAAGAGGAAAATCCCTTTCTGGGCTGGCGGGCCATTCGTTTTTGTCTGGATATGCGGGATGTATTCAAAACGCAGCTGAAAGCCATCCTGCGGGCGGCTGCCTTTGGAGATATCCGCATCATGTATCCCATGATCGTTTCTGTAGAGGAATTCCGCAATGCGAATCAATTGCTGGAGGAATGTAAGCAGGAGCTGCGGGAGAGGAATCTCCTCTTTCGGGAAAGCATCAGTACAGGCATCATGGTGGAAACACCGGCGGCGGTTTTCATAGCGGAGGAATTGGCAAAGGAAGTGGATTTTTTCAGTATCGGCACCAACGACCTGACCCAGTATATCCTTGCGGCAGACAGGGGAAACCAGAAGCTGACGAAGCTCTACAGTCCGTTCCATCCGGCGGTGCTGCGGGCAGTGGCAAAGGTAATCAAAGCGGGACACAGTGAAGGAAAGGAAGTTAGTATGTGCGGGGAATTTGCCGGGGATGAAAGAGCTGTGCCTATATTGGTGGGTATGGGTCTGGATGAATTCAGTATGGTCTCCAATGAGATTGCCTCTGTGCGCTATCAGGTGCGGGGTCTTTCAGAAAAACAGACGAAGGGCTTTGCTAAGCGAATATTGGCGGCGGAGACGGAAAAAGAGATCAAAAAACTGCTGGAACGCTGAAAAAGACGTCATGCTCGGAATGGGTATGGCGTCTTTCTTGTGCAAAAAAGGAAAAATGGTGAAATTTCGGGAAATTTAAGGAATTCTTCCATTGCGCCTGGACTGGATTTTGTAGTAGAATAAAAATGAAAAAATATGACAATTTGACCGAAGGAGGAACCCTTTTGGAAATTATAAATTGGAAAGAATTGCTTTATCCCTATGAACAGGCGGTGGAAGAACTGCTGCTGAAGTTCAAAAATCTGGATAAAGAATGTCGGCATTTGGGCATTTATTCTCCGATAGATTCTGTCACAGGCAGATTGAAAAAGCCTGCCAGCATTTTGGACAAAGCAGGCAGAAAGCATATCCATCCCGATCGGATTGAGCAGGAGATCGAAGATATCGCCGGTATCCGTATCCTCTGCCAGTTCGTAGAGGATATCCAGAAAGTAGTGGATATGGTGCGTTCCCGTACGGATATGACTATCGTAGAGGAAAGAGACTACATAACGAATACAAAACCCAGCGGGTATCGCAGCTATCATATCATCATCAAATATCCCCTGAGTACTGCTCTGGGGCCCAAGGAAATTTTTGCGGAAATCCAGATTCGTACAAACGCTATGAATTTCTGGGCAACGGCCGAACATTCCCTGCGCTATAAGTACAGCGGCAACATTCCCCAGGAACTGCAGGACAGACTGACCAACTGTGCTGAAGCGGCCTTCAATCTGGATCAGGAAATGTCTACCATTCGCGGAGAGATCACAAATGCCCAGCGGCTGAACGAGATCAGAAGAAACATGACATCCAATATTCTGGATAATATCCAGAAGCTGCATTTCATGGCAAAGCTGGAGGATATGGATGCCATCAACAGAGAATTTTCCGATGTCTGGGACAGCAACGATATCGACAGGCTGCGGGAATTCAATGAAAAGCTGAACGTGCTGGCAGAAGTTTACCGGGTATAAGAAAAGGAGGAAGAACATGGGCTTATTTGCCATTGCAGACCTGCATTTTGCTTTTTCCGTGGATAAGCCTATGGATATCTTCGGGGAGCATTGGAGAAACCATAGCTCGAAGATCATCGAAAGTTGGAAGGAACTGGTGGCGGAAGAAGATACCGTTCTTTTGCCTGGGGACTTATCTTGGGGCATGCGGATCGATGATGCGGCGGCGGATTTAGATGTGATCTACAGCTTGCCGGGAAGAAAGATCCTTTTGGGAGGCAATCATGATTACTGGTGGAAGTCCTCCTCCAAACTGGAAGCCAGATATCCAGGTATGCGGTTTTTGAAAAACGATTTCGATCAGTACGAGGACTGGGCGATCTGCGGCAGCCGCGGCTGGCTCTGCCCCAATGATACCCGCTTTACGGAGCAGGATAAAAAGCTTTACGAAAGAGAACAGGTGCGGTTGAAATTATCCCTAGATGCCGCCATGGGAAATGGTGCGGAGAAGATCATCCTGATGATGCACTTTCCGCCTATGAACGATAAAAAAGAAGATTCCGCCTTTACGGAACTTTTCAAGGAATACCCCGTCGAAAAAGTAGTTTATGGGCATTTGCATGGCGCAGCCAGCCATGCCACTGCCTTTGAAGGGGAGCGATATGGCATCAGCTATGGACTGGTTGCGGCGGATTATATCGATTTTCACCCCAAGCGCATCTTGTAAGGAGGAAAAAACGTGAAATTGGAAGAAAAAAAGATACTGACATTCTTGTGTGCCCTTTGGCCCGGTGGTGGGTATATGTATTTGGGCATGATGAAAAAAGGTGCGCTGCTGATGGCACTCTTTACTGCTTTGGCAGGGCTGACCATGACCATCGGCTGGAAATTCCTTGCCTTCCTACTGCCTGTTATCTGGTGCTATTGTTTTTTTGATACCTTCCATGTGGCAAAGCTGTCGGAAGAGCTGAGAGCCGTGGAAGATCAGGAGTGCTTCGATCGGGTTGTTGCTTTCTGCAAGGATGATCCTCTGAAAAAATTTGAAGGGAAACGTACTTTTATTGGTGTGCTGATTTTGTTGGCAGCGTTGTATACGATGATCTATGGTGTGCTGTTGCCCTTCTTCCATTGGGGCGAACAGTTCTATTGGGTACAGCTGACGCTGACAGTGATCCCTACGGCGGTGGTGGCGGTGCTGCTGTTTATGGTAGGCAGGTATATCCTGCAGAAGGAACAGGACAGAAAGGATGCGGAAGCCGCAGAAGGAACAGAGACTGCAGAAAAAGAAGAAGCTGTGGAAGAGCCCTCTTTAGAAGAAAGTAATGTGGCAGAGATTGTAGAAGCGGTTTTGGAAGTGGAGGAAAAAACGGAATCTTTGGAAGCATAAAGAAAAAAGTTCATTTGCGAGAGTCTTTGGAAGCTCTGCAAATGGGCTTTTTTTATGCAGGGAGGAATTTGAGCTGGCAACGACCGATTTATTGCAACGCTGCGCTAACGGGGGAGCCTCTATAATATAAACTCTCCACGAAAACAGCAGACTTTGAAAAAGCAATATAATAGACAAAATGGGAGGTGAAGCAGCATGAAAACATATAAGACCTCTGAGGTTGCCGCTATAATCGGAATACATCCAAATACGGTACGCTTATATGAGGAATGGGGATTGATACCCAAGCCCTACAGGGAAGAAAACGGATATCGTGTTTTTACAGATTTTCATATCCAGCAGATTCAACTTGCTCGTACTGCATTTCAAATTGAAATTTTACAAAATGGCTTACGAAAGCAAATTGTTCAAATGGTTAAATTGTCAGCGGTTGGAGATTTTGATGGGGCGATCACCCTTACAAAGTCTTATTTAGAGAAGCTGAGGGTGGAACGCAGCAATGCAGAAGAAGCGATACAACTTGTTCAGAAAATCCTGTCAGGAAAAATGCACGAAACGGTTTCTTCCATGAAGCGAAAGGAAGTATCCGAGTATTTGGGTATTTCTATGGATGCGTTGCGGAATTGGGAGATGAATGGTTTGCTAACAGTTAAAAGAAAACAAAATGGCTACCGCATTTATACTGATGATGATATTAGGCGGTTAAAAATTATTCGTTCCTTACGCTGTGCAAATTACTCTTTGGAGGCAATCCTGCGAATGCTTCAGCAGCTTTCAAAAGATCCAAATGTTGATATAGGTATTGCACTTAACACGCCACGGCAATCTGATGATATTATTTCAGTCTGCGACCGCCTTATCATTTCTTTGATGCAAGCGGAAGAAAATGCAAAAATCCTTTTAGGCATGCTACAAAAAATGAAAGTACAATTTTCATAAAGCCTCCATCTTGCCACCAATGTTTTCATTGGTGGTATTCTCTTGGTATAAAAAGGAGGTAAGGATATGAAAGAAGTAATTAAAGTTGAGCATTTGTCAAAATCATATGACAATTTGCGCGCATTGGACAAGGTTAGTTTATCTGTCCAACAAAATAAGATTTTTGGCTTGATTGGAGCAAACGGGGCAGGGAAAAGCACTACGATTGAATGTATCTTAGCTACAAGGAAAGCGGACAGCGGAATGGTGTCCGTACTTGGTTATAACCCACGAAAAGACCGTCGCGACCTTTTCCAAAATGTTGGAGTGCAATTCCAAGAGTGTGACTATCAGCCGGAAATCAAGGTTTCAGAATTGTGTGAGGAAACGGCCTGCCTATATAAGAGCCCTGCCAGTTGGAGAGACCTCTGTGTGCAGTTTGGTATCGAGGACAAATTGAATCATGCTGTTAAGAGTTTATCAGGTGGGGAGCGTCAGCGTCTTTTTATTGTGCTTGCTTTCATCCCTAACCCGCAGCTGGTTTTTCTTGATGAATTGACCACCGGCCTTGATGCAAAAGCACGTCGGGCTGTTTGGAAAAGGCTTTCAGATTTAAAAAACAAAGACCTGACAATTTTTATGACTTCTCATTTTATGGATGAAGTCGAAACCCTTTGTGATGAAATCTGCATTCTGAAAAAAGGGAAAATTGTTTTTCAGGGAACAATCGAGCAAGCAAAAGCACAATGTAACTGTGAAAAGTTTGAAGATGCCTATCTAATGCTGTCAGGTGAGGAGGGAAAAAACGAATGAAAACCTTTGGGACGCTTATGAAAAATGAACTAAAACTCAATATCCGAAATATGAATATGGTAATCTTTGTAATTATCCTGCCGCTGGTGGTCTTAGTCATTCTTGGTTTTATCTATGGCACAAAACCTGCGGCCGAGGGCGTAGCATATACTTTTTTAGATCAGTCTTTTGGTGCTCTCTGCACAATCTCCATTTGTGTTGGTGGGCTGATGGGGTTGCCGCTGGTGGTGTCTGAATACCGAGAACCAAAAATTCTAAAGCGCTTTCAAGTTACACCCATCAGCTCTGTAATGTTGCTGGCTGTGGAGTTTATAATTTATGTCATTTACGCGGCTGTCTCTATGCTGACTCTGTTCCTGGCATCAAGACTGGTTTGGAATGTCACCATTTATGGCTCATGGCTCGCCTTTCTTGGAAGTTGGGTACTCACTATGGCATCAACTTTAAGCATAGGCTTGATGGTGGGCGGTATCGTAAAAAACACAAAGAGTGCAAGTGTAATTGCCTGTTTGCTATATTTTCCAATGTTAATTTTTTCTGGTGCAACAGTGCCATTTGAAGTTATGCCGGAAATGATGCAGAAGATGATAGGTGTGTTTCCTATGACGCAGGGGATTCAGCTGATGAAAGCAACTTCTCTCGGTTTGTCAGTAGAGAATATATGGCTCCCCGTTGTCATTATGGTAGCGGTGGTTATCCTTTGTGTTGGAGTAACAATCCGGTTTTTTTAGTGGGAGTGATCTCCACCATTTCCCATAATGTCATATTATTCTCAGCTTGCCCCGTGAGGGAGAAAGAAAAGAAGTTGTCGTAAAGCAGACATATCTTTATGGGCTTATAAAACAGCGGCTCCGATTTTCGGAGCCGCTGTTTCCTTTATTCCTCATACTCTTCGATTGCAGAAAGAATCATATCTTTCAACACGCGCATGCTGAACCCTTCTTCGATTTCCAGTTCCAGAGAGAGTTCTTCCCATTCGTCTTCTTCCGCCAGATAGCTGGCTGCAAAACCACTGGACAGATCGTCTTCGAAAATCACTTCGCCCTCGATTTCCCAGCTTTCTTCGCTTTTGTCTACAGAGATCAGATTGACTTCAGAAATTTGCAGCATAGTGCAGGATCCTCCTTGCGTTATTTTTTCTTCTTTGGCTTTCTTTTGGGAGCAATGGGCTTCTTTGTTGCCTTCACCACTTTTTTATCATCTTTTTTCTTCACGGAATAGCCAAAGGGGCCCAGTTTTTTGCCTAGGCCGTAATAAGCACCGTGGGAATAGCAGATGGGCTTTGCCTTGTCGAAATGGAATTTGCCCGTTTCGTCCAGATATTCATCGCTGACTTGGACAGAAACCACTTCCGCCAGAAACATATCGTGGGTGCCCAGAGGAATGCTCTGTTTTACCTTACATTCGATATTCACAGGGCTTTCATAGATGATAGGGGCATCCACCTTTTCGCCCTTTTTGGCGGTCAGCTTCATTTCCGCAAATTTATCAATGTCCCGTCCGCTTTTCACACCGCAGTAATCGCAGGCATAGGCCAGTTTTTCTGTTACCAGATTGATGACAAATTCGCCCCTTTCCTTGATGATCTGATAAGAATAGCGGCTGGGGCGGATGGAGACGTATGTCATGGCAGGGTCGCTGTTGACGGTTCCTGTCCATGCCACGGTGATGATATTTTTTTTCTCCATGGTGCCGCAGGAGACCATAACGGCAGGCACGGGGTAGATGACCGTTCCCGGTTTCCAGATATCTTTTCCCATAACATTGCTCCTTTCGGGGATGGAATTTTTCTGTTATTCATCTTATATGAGTTGTGAGCCGTTGTAAAGATAAAAATGTGTCAGAAAAAACAAATGAATTTTGTTCAATTCAGAAAAAGGAGGGCTTGTCAATTTTATTCTGCTTCGGTATGATGAAAGCAATAAACGACAAATTTTGACAGATAACTGGAGGGAAGCTATGAACCTGCCTTTGGAATATACGGAAAAAATGAAAGCTCTTTTGGGGGAAGCATATGAGGATTATATCGCATCCTTTGATGCAGGAAGATTTTATGGCCTGCGGGTCAATACGCTGAAGATTAGCCCTGAGGCATTGCAGGAAACAGGCGTTTTCCGCCTGAGCCCTGTGGCGTGGTGTCCCGACGGATTTTATTATGAAGGGGAGGAGCGCCCAGCCAAGCATCCTTATTATCATGCAGGGCTGTATTATTTGCAGGAGCCCAGCGCTATGAGCCCGGCAGCGACCCTGCCCATCGAAGAAGGGGATTTCGTTCTGGACCTTTGTGCTGCACCTGGTGGGAAAACTACCCAACTAGGCGCAAAGCTGAATGGCACAGGTCTTTTGGTTGCCAATGATATCAGCGCAGGCAGAGCAAAGACTCTGTTGAAAAATATGGAACTGGCAGGGATTCGCAATGCCATTGTCATGAGTGAAACACCGGAACATCTGGCAGAGCGTCTGCCCCATTTCTTCGATAAGATTTTGGTGGATGCCCCCTGCAGCGGCGAGGGGATGTTCCGCAAGGAGCCGGATATGGTAAAAAGCTGGCACGCCCATATGCTGGAATTTTGCTGCACAGAACAGGCGAAGATTTTGGAAGCTTGTGCGCCTATGCTGAAGGCAGGCGGAATGCTTTTATATTCCACCTGCACCTTTTCTCCTGAGGAGAATGAAAAGAGCATCGGAGATTTTCTGAAAAAACACCCTGAATTTGCACTGGTTCCCATCGAAAAGAAAAATGGATTTGTTTCCGGGATTGCTCCCTATGAAGCCTGCGCCCGCTTGTACCCCCATAAGCTGAAAGGGGAGGGGCATTTTCTGGCTTTGCTGCAGAAAAAGGAGAGCGAAAGGGCAAAAGCAGTCCCTGCAGAGGAAGGAAAATGGGCGAAGCAGATGGAGTCTTTTCGGGAATTCGCCAAGGATGTACTAAAAGAACTGCCGAAAGGTATCTATAAGATTTATGGCGATGGGCTGTATCTTCTGCCGGAAGGAACACCGAAGCTGGAGAAGCTCCGTGTCCTTCGCACAGGCTGGATGTTGGGCACCTTGAAAAAAGACCGCTTCGAACCTTCTCAGGCCTTCGCCATGGGACTGCGGAAGGAAGCAGTGAAAAACGTGGTGGACTTTCCTTTGGAGGACGACCGTGTCATCCGCTACCTGAAAGGCGAAACCGTTGAGGGCGAAGGAAAGGACGGCTGGACGCTGGTTTGCGTGGATGGATTCCCTCTGGGCTGGGCAAAGCTGCAGAAGGGGAGACTGAAAAATAAATATGCCGTTAGCTGGAAATGGGAATGAAGCGTATTTAATACATAGACATTTGTGCGATTACCGTTGACAAATTTTGTATCATCTGTAAAATAGAACTATCGCATCAATTTAGGATGGTGTTTTTATTTGTCCTAAAGGGAAACGGTTTTGTTTTTTGCAGAAACAATAGTTTCTGCAAATTGGGTTCCAAGGGGATGATCCCCTTGGTGGGAGTTTGGGGGCAACGCCCTCAAGAAAAAGAAGGAGTGAAGAAAATGGCATTGACATATATCGGCACGAGGGATAAAACGATCAAAGCAACCGCATCGGAGGCCATCCTGCGGGGGATCTGCCCTGATGGCGGTCTGTATATCCCTGAGGAAATTCCCAAGATGGAAAAATCTCTGGAAGAATTGGGCAAGCTGAATTATCAGGAATTGGCTTATGAAGTCTTGAGTAAGTTTTTGGATTTTACGGAAGAAGAACTGAAAGCCTGCATCAATGGGGCTTATGATGAAAAATTCGACACAACGCAGATTGTTCCCGTGGTGAAAAAGGGTAATGCTCTGTTCTTGGAACTGTTCCACGGCAGAACCTTGGCTTTCAAGGATATGGCTCTGTCTATCCTGCCCTATTTGATGAAAACAGCGGCAAAAAAGAATGGTCTGGATAAGGAAATCGTTATCCTGACAGCAACCAGCGGTGATACAGGCAAAGCAGCACTGGAAGGCTTCGCCAATGTGGAAGGTACCCGCATCATGGTATTTTTTCCTGAGGATGGCGTCAGCCCTGTGCAGAAGCTGCAGATGAATACCCAGGAAGGGGCAAACACCTGCGTTGTGGGCATCAAAGGCAATTTTGACGATGCTCAGTCCGCAGTCAAGAGCATTTTCACAGATAAAGCCCTGGCAAAGGAACTGGAAGAAAAGGGCTTCCAGTTCTCCTCCGCAAACTCCATCAATATCGGCAGACTGGTGCCTCAGATCGTTTACTATTTCTGGGCATATCTAAAGGCGGTAAAGATGGGTGAGATCAAAGCGGGGGAAGCACTGAACTTCACCGTACCCACAGGCAACTTTGGGGATATTCTGGCGGGCTGGTATGCTATGAAAATGGGTCTGCCTGTAGGTCATTTCGTATGTGCTTCCAACGAT
Organism: uncultured Clostridia bacterium; assembly: GCA_937901125.1. Taxonomy (GTDB): domain Bacteria; phylum Bacillota; class Clostridia; order Lachnospirales; family Anaerotignaceae; genus Anaerotignum_A. The sequence goes on from CALCGT010000028.1 coordinate 28,852, forward strand.
AATAAAGTCCTGTACGATTTCTTCCGCACAGGCAAATATGACAGAAACAGAGACTTCCATGTGACGGTGTCTCCCTCCATGGATATCCTGATTTCCAGCAATCTGGAACGTCTGCTGGCTCACATGGGCGGTCAGGATGCCACAAAGGCAGAGATGGAACGGCTCAGCAAGGAAGGCGTTTATACGGCGGAAATCACAGAAAAGAAAATCAGCGGGGAATATGCCACAGAAGGGGAAACCTTCGCCGCTATCAAGGATTTCTATGAAGAAACAGGCTATGTGATGGACACCCATACTGCCGTTGCTTATGCAGCTTATCAGAAATATAAAGCGGAAAGCGGCGACAGCAAGCCTATGGTCATTGTTTCCACTGCCAGCCCTTATAAATTTACCAAGGACGTTATGACGGCACTGGATGCCAAACATGCCGACGGCGATGCCTTTGCTTTGCAGACAGATTTGGAAAAGGCCAGCGGCGTGCCTGTGCCTGCCCCCATCGTCGGACTGGAGCACAGACCCATCCTGCACAAAAATGTCTGCGAAAAAACGGAAATTAAGGAAGTTGTAAAGAATTGGCTGAAATGAGAATGAAGTAGACGCACATCCGAAAGGAGGAACGCCTATGGCAGACTGGGATGAAAGACAGGAAGAACAGAAAGAACAGAAAGAACAGAAAGAACAGAAAGAACAGAAAGAACAGAAACCGAAAAAGTATGTGACCCGTAAAGAGTTTTATATCTGTTTTATCGTTTTGCTGGGGGCACTGGCTTTTGCTACTTTCGCCCTCAATGCCAGTATCAGACAGTCCAGAAATGATGTTTCCAATGACCTCTTTCGGGTAGAAGAGCGATTCAATAACAGAATCGACAGCATTCCACGCAATATCGAAAGGGGCATTGAGGATGCCAACAATCCCATTCGGGAAAGCGAGGTGGAAATTGTCGATGTGGACATGAAGGGGAAAACAGCAACCATCCGCATGATGGCAACGCCAAAGGAATATCAAGATGGCATGACCGTAATATTTTTCCTTTCCTGTGATGGAGGGGAGCCTTTGGAATTCCCTGCAACGGCAGGCAAGGACAGAGCCTTTACGGCAGAAGCACAGGTACCTTTCTGTGGGGAAGCAAAGGTGACGGTAGATGTGCAAAAAGGTGATACAGAAGCCATCCAGAATGTGGGAACTGTGAGCATTGAAGGTCAGGTTTTGCCCTATTTCAGCGGCAACTGGAACGGCTCTGTTTCGTGGCTGGTAAATCAAAAGCATGTCACCTTTGAGGGAGATATCTTTGTGGATATCCAGAAGCCGGATTGGATGTTTGAGCAAAAGAAGGACTTTGTCCTGAAAAATGCAAAGGTAGAAGTCTATATCGACGGGAAAAAGGCAAAAACCATTCCTGCGGAGCTGATTGAGGAAAATGAGGAAGCGTATTATTGCTATCAGGCTTCTGTTACAGAAGAAAATAAAATCAAACTGAGCAAAGGACAGCAGATTCAATTTATCTTCAAAGTAGAGGATAGCAATGGGCTGAAATACAGCTACGAGGTGGAAACCGGTTATTTGTCGGGAAATGAATATATCGGGCAGGAGCCGGCAACAGCTGTGAACAGCAGTGGCGGACGGCTGACCATCGAATAAAACAGAATATGACGAGAGAAAAGGCGGACAAAGTTTCCGCCTTTTTTGTGTGAAAATATTGATTTTCTCCGTTTCATGGCGTAAAATAAAATCAGCATTTTATGTGCATTCGGCGTTGCTGCCGAAGATAAGCGACACTATAAGAATGGAATTGAAAAGGAGATAGAATATCATGAAAATGTTTATCGACACAGCCAATGTGGATCACATCAGAGAAGCAAACGACCTGGGCGTGATCTGCGGCGTTACCACAAACCCTTCCCTGATCGCAAAAGAAGGCAGAGATTTCGTTGAAGTTGTAAAGGAGATCACAACTATCGTAGATGGTCCCATCAGTGCGGAGGTTATCAGCCTAGATCATGAAGGCATGGTAAAAGAAGCAAGAGAACTGGTAAAAATCCACAAAAATATCGTAATCAAGATCCCCATGACACTGGAAGGTCTGAAAGCAGTAAAAATCCTGGCAGCAGAAGGCGTAAAAACAAACGTTACACTGATCTTCTCCGCAACACAGGCCCTGATGGCTGCAAGAGCAGGTGCTACATATGTTAGCCCCTTCCTGGGCAGAGTAGATGATATCGGTTCCGTTGGTATGACACTGATCGAAGAAATCGTTGATATCTTCGATATCCATGGTATCGAAACAGAAATCATCGCTGCATCCATCCGCAATCCTCTTCATGTGATCGATGCTGCAAGAGCAGGCTGCCATATCGCAACAATCCCTTACAATGTTCTGATTCAGATGGCAAAACACCCTCTAACAGATATTGGTATCGAAAGATTCCTGAAAGACTGGGAATCCCTACCAAAGAAGTAATCAAAAATAAGCTGACTTGAAAACTGAACTTTTGGAGGAAAAACCAAATGAACAATATTGATAATCTGACAATCAATACACTCCGTTTCCTTTCCGCAGAAGCCATCCAGAAAGCAAAGAGCGGTCATCCCGGTCTGCCTATGGGTGCTGCTCCCGCTGCCTACACTCTGTGGGCAAAGGAAATGAAAGCAAACCCTGCAAACCCTAACTGGGATGATAGAGACAGATTCATCCTCTCCGCTGGTCATGGTTCTGCCCTGCTGTATTCCCTGCTGCACGTATTCGGCTACGGTCTGACGATCGAAGATCTGCAGAACTTCCGTCAGAGAAACTCCCTGACACCCGGTCACCCCGAATACAAACATACCACAGGTGTTGAAGTGACAACAGGCCCTCTGGGTCAGGGCATCGCCAATGCCGTTGGTATGGCTCTGGCAGAAAGCCATCTGGCAGCAAAATTCAACACACCCGAATTCAAGGTGGTAGACCACTACACATATGCTCTGTGCGGCGATGGCTGTCTGCAGGAAGGCGTTGCTTCCGAAGCAGCTTCTCTGGCTGGCACAATGGGTCTGTCCAAGATCATCGTTCTGTATGACAGCAACCACATCACCATCGAAGGCGATACAGCAACAGCTTTCTCTGAAGATGTGCTGAAACGTTTTGAAGCTTATGGCTGGGATACACAGGAAGTTGCTGATGGCAACGATGTAGATGCGATTGCAGCAGCGATCGAAGCGGCAAAGAAAGCAGAGAAACCTTCCATCATCAAGATCGAAACAAAGATCGGCTACGGTGCACCCAACAAACAGGGCAAAGCATCTGCCCATGGCGAACCTCTGGGTGAGGAAGAAATCAAGCTGGCAAAGGAAAACCTGGACTGGCCTTATGAAGAAGCATTCTTCGTTCCTGAAGAAGTAAAAGCACATATTGCTGAAATCAACGCAGCAGGTGCGAAAGCAGAAGCAGAATGGAATGAAATGTTCAAGGCTTACAGCGAAAAATATCCCGAACTGGCAAAAGAATACGCAGAATGGCACAGTGACGAACTGGCTGCTGATCTCTTGAATGATGAAGAATTCTGGAAGGATGAAGGCGATATCGCAACCCGTGCAACATCTGAAAAGGTGTTGCAGAAGGTAGCGAAGGTTGTGCCCAACCTGTTCGGCGGCTCCGCTGACTTGGCTCCTTCTAACAAATCCCTGATGAAAGAAAGAGAATATTACAGCAAGGAAAACCCCGCTGGCTCCAACGTACATTTCGGTATCCGTGAATTTGCCATGACAGCAATGGCAAACGGTATGGCAGTACACGGCGGCGTAAGACCTTATATCGCTGGTTTCTTCGTATTTTCTGACTATATGAAAGCAGGTCTGAGAATGGAAGCCCTGATGGGTCTGCCTGTCATCAGCATCCTGACTCACGACAGCATCGGCGTAGGCGAAGATGGTCCTACGCATCAGCCCATCGAACATCTGGCAATGCTGCGCAGCCTGCCCAACTACAATGTATTCCGTCCCTGCGATACAAGAGAAACTGCAGCGGCTTGGTATACAGCCCTGACAAGCAAAACAACACCTACAGGTCTGATCCTTTCCAGACAGAATCTGCCTGCGCTGGAAGGCACAGGCAAAGGTGCTCTGAAAGGTGCTTATGTGCTGAAGGATTGCGAAGGTACTCCTGATGTACTGCTGATGGCTTCTGGTTCTGAAGTAGAACTGATCTACAAAGCTGCTGATGAACTGGCAGCAAAGGGCGTAAAAGTTCGCGTGATCAGTATGCCTTGCTGGGAACTGTTTGAAGCACAGGATGCAGCATACAAAGAAAGTGTAATGCCTAAGGCAGTCCGTGCTAGACTGGCTGTGGAAGCGGCTTCCGACTTTGGCTGGTACAAATATGTAGGCATGGACGGCGACATCATCTGCATGGATGGCTTCGGCGCATCTGCTCCTGCAGGTCTGCTGTTCAAAGACTTCGGCTTCACAGTAGAAAACGTAGTGGAAAAAGCACTGGCTCTGGTGAAGTAATTGAAATTGGAAATAACAAAAAGCTCCTGGTGGCAGCATCAGGGGCTTTTTCTTAGGAAAAGAAAGGAGGAGAAAGTTTGCGTACATTCATCGCCATTGAACTGGAAGAAGAAGTGAAAGAACATCTTTCCAATATCCAGACAGAAACGCAAAAGCTCTGCCGCCGTGGGAATTATACACCCAAGGAGAATTTCCATCTGACTTTGCATTTTCTGGGGGAAGTGGAAGAAGAGGATTTGGACTATCTGCAGGAGGCCATTCATGAAACAGCCCGCCGCAATCGTCCTTTTACCCTGGCGCTGGATAAGGTGGGATTTTTCCCTAAGGGAAACAAAGGTGTCCTTTGGGCCGGTTTGGAAAAAAGTAATCAGCTGCAAAGATTATTCAGTACCTTGGAAAAATCTCTGGAACAACAGGGCTTTGCCCGGGAAAGAAAGGGGCTGAGCCCCCATATCACACTGGGCAGAGAGGTGGAACCCCAGCGTAGCTTTTTGGATGTGCAGAAGGGTGTAAGGGTAGAGTCCATGCGAATCTCTGTCAGAAGCATCTCTCTGATGGAAAGCGTGAGAAGAGGTCCGAAGTTGGCTTATGTGCCCCTGTTCCGTCAAAATTTGATGGGGAAATAATTTTATAAATTATATATCAAAAAAATGTATCAGTCTTTTTAACAAGGCTGATATTTTTTTGCCTTTAAAAAATACAAAATATTTTCTCTAGAATAAACATTTTCCAATGTCGTGAAACATGTGTTTTCTATTGTGAAAAATGTATCAAAAATGAACAAAATTATATTGAGAAAAGTGATAAAAAGCACTGACTTGTTGTTCATTGTTCCAAATCGTAGATTATTTAACAATTTCGGTTGAAAAAGAGGATTTCCTTTTATATACTGAGAATATACGATAAAATTCTGTATAAGAGAATCGATTTACAAAGGAACGCCTGTTTCTGACAGGCATAAAGAAAGAAGCAAGTAAATACTTTTAGAGGATTTTTTTAAGGAGGAATTTAAAATGGCAAACACTACTGTATTTTTCCCCGGTTATTCCGCAGGCGAAAATGCTTACACGGATATCGACAAAGTATGCTCTCCCTATGGTACAAAAGCAGTTGTCATCAGTGATGAAATTTCTATCAATGCAACAAAAAAATATTTGGATGAAGCAACAAAAGACAGTCGTGTAAAAGTAGAATATATTTTATTCCCTGGCGAAGCTTCTTTTGAAGCTGCGGAAGAACTTCAGCAGAACGAAAGCGTGAAAAATGCAGATATGATTTTTTGTCTGGGCGGCGGGAAAGCCATTGATACTGGTAAATTGGTTGCACATAACTTGAATAAACCCTACTTTACATTCCCTACGATCGCTTCCACATGTGCATGTAATTCCGCATTGGGTATCTACTACTATCCAACCCATGAATTCCGCACCTTCTTCCGTGTAGACAGACCCCCTGTACATATCTTTATTTCTACAAAGGTTATCGCAGAAGCTCCTGCATCGTTCTTGTGGGCTGGTATCGGTGATGGTATGAGTAAAGAAGCAGAAGTAAAATTCTCCGCAAGAGGCAGAGAAGATGAACTGACTCTGGAGGAACAGGCTGGTGTAGCACTGTCTGGCTGCTGTACAGAACCTCTGTTGAAATATGGTATTCAGGCTATGGAAGACTGCAGAAACAAACGTGCTTCCAAAGCAATCGAAGAAGTTGCTCTGGATATCTTCATCAACACAGGTATGGTTTCCAACATGGTTGACTCTGCAAAATACAACACATCTTTAGCCCATGCCTTCTTCAACGCAAGCACAACATTGCATCAGATCGAAGCAAGACATAAACATGGTGAAGTGGTTTCCTATGGTACACTGGTGCTGCTGACACTGGATAAACAGTATGATAAACTGGACAGATTCTTTGAATTCTATAAAGGCATGAACCTGCCTACCAAACTGGCTGATATCGAAATCACTGTAGAAGAACTGGATCCTGTTCTGGAACTGGCAGTAAAGAGATACGATATGGACGTAGTTCCCTACGAAATCACACCTGCGATGATCAAAGACGCAATTCTGGAATTGGAAGAATATAACAAAAAAAGAGCTTAATTAAGCAGTATTTTAGGGGTCTTTCCTGTCAATATGATGATATTTTGGGGCTCCTAAAAATTGGTCGTTTTTTTTTGGAAACATACTGGAAAAAGACAAGAAAGTACTTTATACTAAAAGAGTATGGGAAACCGAGATTTTCGGAGTTTTCATCAGAGGAATGGAACGGCAAAATCCGTTTCGAATATAGAAAGAGACAGTAGTCTATTACACAAGCAAAGGTTTTAAAGGAGGAAACAAATTTATGGAATTCGGATATTCTAAGGAGCAGGTACTGCTGAGAGAAATGTACAAGAAATTCGCTGAAACAGAAATCAAACCTCTGGCAGAAGAACTGGACGAAGAAGAAAGATTCCCCGTGGAAAGCATTCCTAAGCTGGCTAGATACGGTTTTATGGGTATTCCCTTCCCTAAGGAATACGGCGGCGCAGGCGGCAACTATTTGACATATGCTATGGCAATTGAAGAGCTGGGTAAAGTATGTGCTACTACAGCAGTTATCGTTTCTGCTCATACATCCCTGTGCGCAGGCCCTATTTACTACTTTGGTACAGAAGAACAGAAACAGAAATATCTGGTACCTCTGGCAAAGGGTGAAAAGATCGGTGCTTTCGGTCTGACAGAACCCAGTGCAGGTACAGACTCCTCCATGCAGCAGACAACAGCTGTTCTGGATGGTGATGAATATGTTCTGAACGGTACAAAAGTATTCATCACAAACGCTGGTTATGCTGATATCTATGTAGTTATTGCTATGACAGATAAATCCAAGGGTAACAAAGGCATCTCTGCTTTCATTGTAGAAAAAGGCACACCTGGTTTCTCCGTTGGTAAAAAGGAAAGAAAAATGGGTATCCGTGGTTCCGCTACTTGCGACCTGATCTTTGAAAACTGCAGAATCCCTAAAGAAAACATTCTGGGCAAAGAAGGCCAGGGCTTCAAGATCGCAATGCAGACACTGGATGGTGGTCGTATCGGTATCGCTTCCCAGGCAATCGGTATCATGCAGGGTGCAATCGACGAATGTGTGAAATATGTAATGGAAAGAAAACAGTTCGGCAAGAAGATCGGTCAGTTCCAGAATACACAGTTCGAACTGGCAGATATGGCAACAAAGGCTGAAGCTGCAAAACTGCTGGTTTACAAAGCAGCATGTGAAAAAGATGCAGGTAGACCTTACAGCCACCTGTCCGCAATGTGTAAATATTTCGGTGGCTCCACAGCAAGTGACATCACAAGAAGATGTGTACAGCTGTTTGGTGGCTACGGCTACACAAGAGATTACCCCGTAGAAAGAATGATGCGTGATGCCAAGATCACAGAAATTTACGAAGGTACATCTGAAGTTCAGAAGATGGTTATCTCTAGCTGGATGAAATTGAAATAATCGAGAGAAAGAAGCAGGAGGAAAAGCTAAATGAAAATCCTTGTATGTATCAAACAGGTTCCTGATACTGTTGAAGTAAAAATCGACCCCAAAACAGGCACACTGATCCGTGACGGCGTACCTTCCATCATCAACCACGATGACAAAACAGGTATCGAAGCAGCTCTGCAGCTGAAAGAAAAACTGGGCGGCACAGTAACAGTTGTTTCCATGGGCCCCCCTCAGGCAGACGTTGCTCTGAGAGAAGCACTGGCTATGGGCTGTGATGAAGCTTATCTGGTATCCGCTAGAGAATTTGGTGGTTCCGATACATATGCTACATCCGGTATCATCGCAGCAGCTCTGAAAAACATCGGCTATGATCTGATTATCACAGGTCGTCAGGCTATCGATGGTGACACAGCGCAGGTTGGTCCCCAGATTGCTGAAAAACTGCATCTGCCTCAGGTTTCTTATGTAGAAGAAATCGTTGACGCAGCAGAAGATCACGTAGTTGTAAAGAGACAGTTCGAAGATGGTTACCACATCGTTAAAGTAAAAACACCTTGCCTGCTGACAGCGATCGCTGAACTGGCAGAACCCAGATATATGTCCATCGGCGGCATTTTCGACGCTTACAAGAAAGAAATCAAGATCCTGGGCTTCGAAGATCTGAAAGATGACCTGGAACTGGATATGATCGGTCTGAAAGGTTCCCCTACAAACGTATTCAAATCCTTCACAAAAGAAGTGAAAGGTGCTGGTACAAAGATGACAGATCTGACACCCGAAGAAGCTGTTGATGTAATCGTTAAGAAACTGGAAGAAAAATTCATTATCTAATTTGAAATAGATTTAGGAGGCAATACCAATGAGCAAAGGTATTTTTGTAGTAATGGAACAGAGATACGGCAAGGTTCAGAACGTAGGTCTGGAACTTGTTG
>CALCGT010000029.1 GCA_937901125.1 uncultured Clostridia bacterium
GTCTTTTCGCATTCGTTTCCGTTTGCTTGAATTGACTATGGGTTGTGTGTTCATAGTACGCTATTCTATTTTCAAAGTTCACAGCACTTCCGCAGTGCAAGGATTATTTTAGCAAAGGTATGTCATATTGTCAAGCAAAAATTTCAACTTTTTTCAAAAAAAATTCAAAATTCGAAAAAGCCTTGAAAATCAAGGCTTTTTCTATGGATGAAATGAGGAGGTTCAATTTTCCAGCACTACTTTTCTGAAAACCTCTCCAATATTTTCTGCGATCACCAGTGCAGCTTTATTATCATAAGATGTTGCAGATTTATTCACCAGCACCAATTTGTTCCCTCTATAATAATTCAGCAGCCCTGCCGCAGGGTAAACATTCAGGCTGGTCCCGCCAACGATCAGCAAATCCGCCTTGCTGATGAAATCCACAGACTGATAGATCGTTTCCTGATCTAAGCCTTCTTCATACAATACAACATCAGGGCGCACAATCCCGCCGCAGGCATCGCAGCGTGTAATCCCTTCATCTGCCGTCACATAATCCAGATCAAAAGTCTTACCACATTTCAAACAATAATTTTTATAGAGTGTACCGTGAAGCTCCAATACATTTTTACTGCCAGCTCTCTGGTGCAGGTCATCGATATTCTGGGTGATGACCGCTTTCAGCCTGCCCATTTCTTCCAGCTTCGCCAGTGCCTTGTGGCAGTCATTGGGCTTCGCATCGGGATACAGCAGTGTTTTCTTATAATATTTGAAAAAAACCTCAGGGTTCTGTTCAAAAAACGTATGGCTCAAAATTACTTCTGGGCGCACACCATATTCATTGATCGCCTGAAAAATTCCATTTTCACTGCGAAAATCAGGGATGCCGCTTTCCGTAGATACCCCTGCGCCGCCAAAAAAAACAATGTTATTGCTTTCATCAATCCATTTCTTCAACTGTTTCCATTTTTCATCCATCGGAACCCCTCCATTCTTCTTCCTTTTCACAAGAAACTTTGCACTTATCGTATCACATTTTTTCTTTTATTTCTACTGGTACAGTTTTTTCATATTGCACAACAGCTTCCATTACTCTATGATTTTTCACCCGTTCCACCTGAATTTTCATCGCATCTGTTTCCAATGTGAATTTCACACCATCATCAGGAATATATCCCAACATGCCAAAAATATATCCACCAAAGGTTTCGTATTCCTCCACAGGAAGGGCAATTTCCAATTTCTCCCTCACATCATCCAGGGATGCTCCCCCTTGGATTTTCCACGTATTCTCAGCAATCTGCAATATTTCCGCCTCATCCTCATAAATATCCCCTACCAACAGTTCCAGCAAATCATGCAGCGTAATGACACCGCTCAAACCACCATATTCATCCAATACCACCGCAAACTGCTTCTTCTCCCTTTTCATATTGCGAAACAGAATATCCGCCTTCATGATCTCCGGTACAAAATAGGGCTTTTCTACCCCATACTTCAAAATATTTTCCCTGCTTTTATCCTCCAGACGAAAATAGTCCTTCGTATTCAATACACCAACAATATCGTCGGCATCCTCCCCATAGATAGGATAATAGGTGAATCGGCTCTGCAGGATCGTTTCCCGCCATTCCTCGTCCGTGTCTTCCATGCCCAATGCCGTCACTTCTACCCGGTGGGTGCAGATCTCCTCCACCGGCGTATCATCAAAGGCAAATACATTTCTGATCCACCGGGTTTCTTCCGCGTCGATGGTGCCTTTTTCCTTTCCCGCTTCCAGCATCATATAGATTTCCTCTTCGGAAACCTCTGCTTCCTCATCTTCTGGATCAATGCCCATCAGTCTTAAAATACCATTGGTAGAAATAGTCAGCAGTGTAACCAGAGGTGCAAACACCTTGGAAACCCCTGTCAACATACCGCTCATCCCCAATGCCAGACCTTCTGCTCTTTTCATAGCCACCCGTTTTGGCACCAGTTCCCCAAATACCAGATTGAAATAGGCTAACACCAATGTAATCACAAACACTGCTAAGGATTTCAACACGCTTTCCGAAATTCCAATGCCCGTGCCCTTTAAGGCATCTGCCAATGCTCCTGCAAAATTGTCTGCTGCGAAAGCGCTCCCAAGTAATCCTGCCAGTGTAATCGCAACCTGAATCGTAGCCAAGAATTTCGCAGGCTGCTCCGTTAAATTGACAAGGCGCTTCGCCCGTAAGTCGCCACTCCGCGCCATTTTCTGCAGCTTTGTATCATTCATAGAAATTACAGCAATCTCTGCACTGGCAAAAATTGCATTTAACCCAATCAATACCACCTGTAACATCAATGGCCCTATATACATTTTCTTCTTCCTCCTATCCATCTCAAAAATATCAAAAAGAAACACAAAAAGGTATACCCTGCCCCAGAAAGTACTTTATGAGCAGTTCTCACAAAATACTCTTTCTGTTTTTCAGGCAGAGTATACCCTTCTTCTATTTCCCATCGGCATCAATTTTCTCAAAAAAACAAGTTCCGTCTCCGTCCTCGTCCATGCCATTACTCACACTCCTTCAATCAAACCATTTTCCAATGATATGTATGGTATCATCCCATAAAAACCCCATTTGGTCAATCCATTTTCCATTAAGAACCTGTTAAATTCTCCCTGTGATACCGGTGATGAAGATTTCAAGGCCAATGAAAATCAGGATCACACCACCCAATATACTGGCCTTGCCTGCCAGCTTCGTGCCGACCTTTTTCCCAATATCCAGTCCCCAAAAACAAATCACAAAGGTCACTGCCGCAATAATAATCGCTGCCAAAAGGGCCATGCCAAAATCATAATCGGCAATGGTAAACCCTACAGACAGGGCATCGATGGATGTGGCTACGCCCTGTACCATCAGCGCACCCAAACCGACCCCTTGCAGCTCATCTTCCTCAGCGCCGCCTTTGAGCCCCTCCCTCAGCATGCTACCGCCGATATAGCCTAGCAGTGCCAAGGCGATCCAAGGAATCAGTTTTTCAAACACCTGAAAAGTATTCACAATGGTATGGATACAAACCCACCCCACCATAGGCATCAAGGCCTGAAAAAATGCGAATACCCCGGCAATGCCGCACATACGCCCTTTTTTCATCTGCGGCTCATTCAGCCCATTTGCCAAAGAAACGGAAAAGGCATCCATCGCCAGTCCCACCCCCAGCAATACGCTGTTGAAAAAGAACATAAATCCAATCGTCATAGAAAACTCCTCCTCTATCTTATATGGCCTTTCCATTCTTTCTAATACAAAAAAGCCCAAGTATAGTGAAAACCATACCTGAGCTGTTTGGTCCATAGACAGACTCCATGCATAGCTTTCCAGTTATACATGAGTCTCGCATTTTAAAACAAGCCAGATCCTTTATTGACCAGTATGTTGACTTGCTACGCAGTCCCCTGCGCTTGCTACTCCCTCACGAGTAATATTAGTATAGTCCAAAAAATACCCTGCGTCAAGGGATCAGATACAACCTCTCTTTCGCAAAAACTCTTCTATCTTTCCAATGCAGATTTTTAGCTGTTCCATGCTGTAGGCATAGGAAATGCGAACAAAGCCTTCGCCGCTTTCCCCAAAGGCATCCCCAGGCACCACCGCAACGCCCCCTTCAAAGAGCAGCCTTTCGCAGAACTGCTGAGAGGTCAGTCCCGTCAGATGGATGGAGGGAAATACATAGAATGCCCCTCTGGGCTCGAAGCAGTTCATCCCAAGGCGATTGAATTCCCCTAACAGATATTTCCTTCTCTCATCATAAGCCTCCCGCATCAGGGCGATATCGGCATCACAGAGGGCATCGTCCCGCAGGGCTTCAACGGCGCCATATTGGCTGGGCGCAGGGGCACACATGATAACATAAGCGTGTACCTTTCGCATAGCCTGAATCAGCTCTGCAGGACCAGCCGCAAAACCCAGTCTCCAGCCTGTCATAGAAAAAGATTTGGCAAAGCCGTTCAGCACGATGGTTCTTTCCCTCATACCCTCCAAAGCAGCAATGGAAAAGTGATTTTTACCGCCATAAGTCAGTTCTGCATAGATTTCATCAGAAATCACCAATAAATCATGCTTCAGGATTACAGGCACCAGTTTTTTCAGATCCTTTTTTTCCATGATCGCCCCGGTAGGATTATTGGGATAGGGCAGGATCAATGCCTTTGTTTTAGGCGTTATGGCTGCTTCCAGTTCCTCAGGCTGCAATTTAAAGTCATTTTCTGCCTTTGTCTCCACCACAACAGAAACGCCATGCTCCAAAGCGATAGCAGGCTTATAGGCCACATAGGAAGGCTCTACCACCAGAATTTCGTTACCCGGCTCGATGATGGTTCTCAGCGCCACATCAATGGCCTCAGACGCACCAATGGTACACAAAATTTCCTGCGATGGGTCATATTTTAATCCAAAACGGCGTTCCATGTAATGAGCGATCGCCGCCCGCAATTCTGGCAAGCCCATGTTCATGGTATATCTTGTTTTCCCCTCTTCTAAAGACTGCATGGCCGCGCGGCGCACCCGTTCCGGTGTCTTAAAATCCGGCTCGCCTACGCAAAGGGACAGGGTATCGGGCACCTGTGCCGCAATATCCGCAAAATTCCGAATCCCCGACCAGTCCATTTCCTCAATATTTTTCGCAATAAAATTTCTCATCTTGCTCACGCCTTCTCTCAAGTCCTTCTCTTTTGTTTACATAAAAATCTTCTGTCAAAGCTTTGCATCATACAGAGCATCGCTTTTCGGCTGCGCCAAGGGCAGTCTCATACCGTTCACTAGCATATATTTGCCGCCATCTGTCAGCTTCCCGATGACAGCCGCTGCAATGTCTTCCGCCTGCAGCTTTTCCACCAGCTTATCTCCATCCTCTGCCGCAATGATCATCGTTCCGCTGGAAATCAGCCCCAAATAGTCGATCCCCATAGCCTTGCAGATTTTCTTCGTTTCTTCTTTGACGGGGATGTTTTCCACAAAAACATCCACTCCCAGACCAGAGCATTCCGCCACTTCCCATACTGCACCTAAAATGCCGCCTTCCGTAGCATCATGCATGGCTGTTGCCCCGTGGGCGAAAGCAATCTCCGATTCCTTCCCGACAGAAAGATAATTTTTCATATTCTGAGCAGTTTTCAGTTCTGCCTCTGTCAAATAGGCTTTCAGTCCCACTTCCCATTCTTTGGCAAGGATGGCTGTGCCTTCTGTTCCTGCCCATTTCGTCATAATAATATCTTGCCCCGCCTTTGCGCCGCCAGTGGAAAGAACCTTTCGTCCTCTTGTTTTCCCAATGACCGCCGCGGAGATCACAGGCTTGCAGACCACATCAGTCACCTCTGTATGACCACCCAAAATCTCGATATTACGTTCTTCCGCCGCCCGGAGGGCTCCTGCCATCATTTCTTCCAACAAGGCTTCCCCACTTTCCGGGGGCAGCAAAACCGTCAATAGCACGCCCACAGGCTCTGCCCCGGCAGAATAAATATCGTTGCAATTGATCTGTACCGCCAGATAGCCGATATCCTTTGCTGCCCCTGTGATGGGGTCTGTGGAAAGGATGCAGAATTCGCCGCCTGGGTCGATGGCAGAGCAGTCCTCCCCTGTTTTCGGGCGCAGGATCACATCGTCCCGCTTCACTTTGCTTTCCATCATAGGCTTCATTACGACCTTCTCCAAAATTTCAGGAGGTATTTTGCCGATCTCAAACATTGTTTTTCATCCTTTCCTTTACAAAAAGCCTCTGCAGGAGCATGACATCTGTCATGCTGTCTCCCGACAGAGGCTTCCAAATTCCTATTTTCTATTACTGGATACCAAAGTTTTCTCCTGTATTTGTAGATACATCCGTTGTTCCTGCCGTTTCCGGTGCAGCCGTTTCCGGTTTCTTTGTACCCACTGTCACCTCGTCTGCCGCTGCACGGTAGGAAGAGCTGCTGAACCATTCATTGCTGATAAGCTTGCCGCCTTCGTATACCTTTTTTCGCACGCTGACCTTACAGCCGGTTCTGCCCTTGGAAGTCACTTTTCTTTCGCCTTCCAGCATTTCATGGTCTTTTGTCACGATCTCAGCAGGCTTATCAATGGTTCCTTCGTAAACCGTTTCAAATTCTACTTTTCTGCCGGAGCTATGCACTTCATGACCATAAATATTCATCACCAGCTTACCGCCGCTGGCATAAGCTTCGATCATGATGGGATATTCTGTGTTATTTCTGAATTTCAAATCTTTATATGTCCCCGCAACAGCAGCATCTCTGCCCAAAGGCACATAACCTACCGTCATAGAGTGTGGAGAACGTTCCACAATATCCAGTTCTGCCAAAATCGCAGCGTTATACAATGTAGATGTCACCTGACATACGCCGCCGGCCATGCCCTTCTCTACCTTACCATTCACATATACACCAGCATCCTTATAGCCGCCCGCTGCTGTCTGGCTGCCCAGGTTCGCATTGGCAGAAAAAACTTCGCCCGGCGCAACAACTGTACCATTGATATAATTGCAGCCAACAGCAAGGTTGTTGTTTCTATTTTTATCACTGTTGGTATAAGTTGTATAATATGTGCCGATCAAGTCTGTCACGTGGGAGTTGTCCTCCGCCGTCACCTTAGGCTCTGTCACTTCTGCTACGATATCTGCTTTGCCGCTCACCCGTGTTTCCATGACTTTCGCCACATTCTCCGCCGTTTTTTGCTTATCCATGGCAAGGCCAGTCTGTTCATCGGAAATGATAAATTTACCATTCTTTCTGACCACCGTACTATCCACGGCTTCCTGGTCGAATTCTTCCGCCACTTCTGTCAGCTTGGCATCCAGCAGTTCCTCGTCATATCCATAGACCAGTTCGATATCCATACCGTTTTTCAGCAATTCGGAACCGACCGCAAAGCGTTCCTCCTTTGTGCCTTCACGGGCTGTCAGATATGCCTGCTTGACCGCACCTTCCACATCATAGCCTGCGCCGATGTCCTCAAAGGGAATCTCCCATTTCTGTTCTTCCTCTTCTTCGCCATACTGCAGTGTCAGGATCTGTCCAACGACCTCTGCTTTATACTTTTCATGCAGCTTCGCAATGGCTTCCGCTTCGCTCAGACCCGCCACATCTTCTCCGTTGATGGTGATGCCTTGATAGATGCCTTCCGCCGCCAGCAAATCTCTTACTTTAGCTTTCTGTACCTGATGATACCCAAAAACAGCCACAACTGCGATCAAAACCACAGCTGCAGCGATCATCAAAGGCTTTTGATTCCCATTGCCTTTTTTATGTCGATGCTTCTGCTGTCTCGGTCTCTTCCTTTCCTGTTCCAATCTTTTCGCCCCCTTGCGCTTTCCTTTTCGCCCCTTACCGAAGCAATTTTTCTACAAATCTCAACCATTCCTGTCAAAATAACGTAGTTGCACTTATCATAACGAAATATTGTATAAAATACAAGCCTAATTCATCGAAAAATCCTTACATTTTTGTTACGATTTTCTGTGTAAAATTCCAGTTATCAGAAACCACTTCCCATTTTATTTCAATCAATAAATGCCATAGAGCAGGAACGGCGCGATCAGGCTCAGCACCATAACCCCCGCCAAAATAATGGCGATCACTGCAGATATTCTCTTTTTCATCTTATATTTATCAGCCGGTTTCATTTCTTTTTTTCCTTCTTTCCATCCTAATTTTCATGTAAAAAACTTTTCTGCATTCAGTCCCATTTCCGCCAGAAAACGGGAAGGCTTCGTTTCTTTTTCATATCGCTTCTTCATGGCAGAAAGACAGAGCTTTTCGCCGGCCCTCGTCATTGCCACATAAAACAGCCGCCGTTCCTCTTCAATTTCTTCCAGCCCTTTTTCGTGGGGCACTACGCCTTCCACCAAAGAAGGTAGAAATACTGCCCGAAACTCCAGCCCCTTTGCTCCATGCATAGTCATCAGGGCCACCCCCTTTCGTTTCTGTCCTTTCTTCTGGGTCTGTTCCTTGATCTGCTGACTCAAATCCTCCAGCCGCTGCCGGAACATTGTCACATCGGCGCAGTCCTTTGCCGTTTCCATGATCTCATCAGCGATCTCCCACAGTACTTGAGCGCTGGTTCGCCTGTATGCCGCAAATTCCTCCAGATATTCATCATATCCAATGACTTTCCTGACATATTTCAGCCCGTCATAGGGCGATTTTTTCCGCACATGGCTCAGGTCGGTCCGCAGGTTTTCCAGATGTTCTTCCTGCCACCCCTTCAAGGATGGGCAAACAAAAAGGCTCCGCATCAGATTATAAGGTATCGTCTCTGCTTCCGCCAGCAGATCTTTCCCGATATATCGCTTCGGTTTATTCAAAATACGCCGCAGCCCACCATCTGATTCCTCATTTTCCGCCAGCAGCAGATAAGCCAGCAAATCCTTTGCCACCCAATGCTCGTAAACATTACCACTGTTGTCCCGCAGGTCGTAGGGAATGCCCCGTTTATACAATTCTCTGGCAAAGGCACCGCCCTGCAGATTCGTACGATAAATGACGGCGATCTCCGTCAAGGGCACGCCCTCATCCAGCAGCTTGGCGATCTTTTCCCCGATGCATTCTGCTTCCTTTGCCATATCCTCCGCCAGAAAAAAGACCACCTTATCGCCTTCCTGTCCAATGCCCTTCATATTTTTCACAAATCTAGTCTCATTGTTCCCGATGACCTTTTCCGCCAGGGAAATGACCCGTTCTGTGGAACGGTAATTGGTATTCAGCGTTACCTTTTTCGCATCGGGATACAGGGTCGGGAAATGCAGCAGAAAGTCCGGTCTTGCCCCGCGGAAGGCATAGATGCTCTGGTCGTCATCCCCTACCACAAAAAGATTCTGATGCTTTTCCGACAATATCCGCAGACATTCGAACTGAGCTTTATTTACATCCTGAAACTCATCCACCAGAATAAATTTATATTTCCCCTGCCAATAGGCTCTCACTTCCCTATCCTCGCTCAAAAGCTGATAGCAAAGGGTCAGCATATCATCGAAATCCAGCTTTTCGTGCCTCTCTTTATAGCTTTCATAGGCGTTGTACAGCTTGCGAAATTCCTCCACAGGCATGCCCATAGGTTCAAAGGTCTTGGGGCTTTCCAATTCGCTATTCATCAAAGAAAGCTGGGAGAAAAACTGGGAAATATATTCTTCCAAATCAGGGATGTCCCATTTTCCCTCTTCTACGATCTGCCGCAGGACATTTCTTCTTTCCTCTTCCTGAAACACCCGCTCCACGCCCCAGCCATATTTGCTCCGCAAAATACGAAAAAATACACTATGGAACGTACCAAAAGAAACGCCCTCAGGGCCTTTTGCCCGTTGGAATCGTTCTTTCATTTCATCCGCCGCTGCTTTGGAAAAGGTCAGCGCAAGGATTTCTCTCGGTCTTGCCAATTTTTTCTCCAGCAAGCGCAGGATACGACAGAGCAATACGGTGGTTTTCCCACTACCCGGCCCTGCCAATACCAGCATGGGCCCTGTTTCGTGGCAGACCGCCTCTTTCTGGGCTGCATTCAGTTTCTTGCCCACTATCCTTCCCCTCCTATCAGCATTTTCTCTAATAAATTAGTATATCACATCTGAACATAGAAAAGCAAAAAACAGTTTTTTGCCGCTTCTTAAGAAATTCTTACCAAAATCCTAACGGATTCTTTGTTGTAAAATTTTTGTTTGTATATTAAAATATTAAACGCATTGAAGAAGCAATGCAATAAATCTGTCCAAATGAAGGGTTTTCTCTCAGGAAAACCTACAGGAGGTTTCTTATGAATATCGGTATTTTTTCCGACACCTATTTTCCACAGCTCAACGGCGTGGCAACATCGATCCGAACTCTCTCCAACGCTCTGCGTGAAAGAGGTCATAATGTTTATATCTTCACTCCCTCCGACCCACGCTGCGAAGGCCAGCCGGAGGAAAAGGATATTTTCCGTCTGCCCAGTGTTCCTGTTTATTTCGTAAGGGATTATCGTGCGGGCTACATTTTTCCGCCCCATATCCTGAAAAAGATTTCCAAACTGAAATTGGATATCGTCCATACCCAGACAGAATTTCCTCTAGGCTTTCTGGGCAAGCTGGTCTCCACCACCGAAGGCATCCCCATGGTACATACCTATCACACCATGTATGAAGATTACGTCCATTATATCGGCGGCGGTCATATCATTTCACAGGGAATGGCAAGGGATTTCAGCAGTGCATTCTGCAATGCAGCCATGGGCGTCATCGCCCCTACCAGAAAAACAGAGCAGCTGCTCACCAATTACGGCGTTACAAAACCCATTTCCATCATCCCTACCGGCATCAATACTTCCCATTTTCGGAAGGAAACCTTTGATCCTGCAGAAATTTTGGAACTGCGGAAATCTTTGGGATTGGAAGCGAATACTCCCGTCATCATCTCCATCGGCCGAATCGCCAAGGAAAAGAGTATCGATGTGGTCATCTCTGCCCTGCCCAAGCTTATCGAAAAACTGCCTGACTTAAAAATGGTCATCGTTGGCGAAGGCAATGAAATCGAAAATCTGGGCAAATTTGCAGAATCCATCGGTGTTGGCGATCATATCATGTTCACCGGCGGCAAGCCATGGAATGAGATCGGCAAATATTATCAGCTGGGCAATGTATTTTGCAGTGCCTCTGTTTCCGAAACGCAAGGCCTTACCTTTGCAGAAGCCATGGCTGGCGGCATCCCCGTCGTAGCGAAAAAGGATGAATGTATCGAAAACATCATTACAGATAACGAAACAGGCATGCTTTTCGAATCTGACGAAGAACTGCCCGATCTGCTCTATCGCGTCCTTACTGATAAAGCATTATCCTCCCGCCTTTCCAAAGCCTCTATACAGGCTATGGATCGTCTCTCCGTTGACGCCTTTGCAAACAGCGTAGAACAGCTTTATGAAAATATTCTGGAAAACGGTGAACGCCCCAAACGGATTGCTGCCCCCGCTATTCCTTTGGTCATCGGTGTAAAAGCCGCCAAAGGCATCACAAAGCTTCCCTACAAGCTGGTGAGCAGTTCCCGGAAAAAGGCTGCATCTTTCCTTTCTGCTTCGAAAGAAGAATAAGTATTGGGCGGAGCCTACTGTGCTCCGCTATTTTTTCAAAAACTTTTCAAAAAAGTGCTTGACAAAATTATCCCCATATAGTATGATTGTTCCTGTGTCAAATGAATATGTGAGTGTAGCTCAGCTGGATAGAGCGTCTGACTACGGATCAGAAGGCCGCGTGTTCGAATCATGTCACTCACATAATAAACCGCAAACCATAAGGTTGCGGTTTTCTTTTTATATCACGAAAGCCATGGTTTGTACCCATGGCTTTCGTGATATAAAAAGAAAAGGGCGGTATTTCTACCGCCCTTTTTATCGTGGGAAAACATATAGATTTTCGAATAGATTATTTGTCCAGCTGAGGCGCAACATCGTCCATCCATTTCATCAGACCGCCCATTTCTGCGTCTTTGTCCCAAACATATTTCTTTGTTTCGGATGCAACTACGCCAGACAGACCAATCAGAGCAACCAAGTTGGGGATGATCATACATGCATTCAGCATATCAGCTACGTTCCAAACTACTTCCAGAGCAGCCACACAGCCAATCAGAACAACTACTGTCCATGCAATACGATAAGGTTTGATAGCCTTTACGCCTACCAGGTAAACCCATGCACGTT